>DATBHS010000042.1:0-22251 GCA_036557345.1 Bryobacteraceae bacterium | reverse complement strand
GCCAGGTTGCTGAAGATTTGCGACCAGTCCATCAGGCCTCGTGTAAAGGTGGTTTTGTTTATGTGCGCCGGAACCACCAGCGTGTCGCCAGGGTGCATAGCCAACGTCGCGAAATTTTTGCTGAATAGAGCGGTGTTTGTGCTCTTAGCAATCACCGAACCGTCAGCACGAATCACGAACATGTGGCTCTTGTCAGCGGAACGAGTCGGACCGCCGGCTTTCTTTAGATAGTCGCCCACGTGAAGGTCTTCGTCATAAAGGAAAGCAGCCTGTTCGAAAACGGTTCCGACCACATTCACAGTGGAGGGACGACTAGGAACGTAAAGCCGGTCGCCATTTTCCAATGCGAGGGCCGGCAGCGCATTCGTGCCCCTGCTAGTCGGATTCAGGTCGAGAACGATCCGCCCGCTTACCGGAAGCTTGCGCAGCCGGTCCAGCAGTTCACGTTGATTGGCGATGGCTGTCTGCGCAGTGGCAGCTTCGGCCGGAGAGATAACCCGCCCGGAAACATTCGCGGCCCCCTGATTGATGTCTTGTTCGAGTTGATTGATGAAATCGTCGTATCTCTTCTGCTGTTCGCGGCGCGTTGATTCGCGCGTAAGCTGCGCGCCATACAGATAAGCATTGGATGTCAAGCCGCCGGCGTTCTCCACTAACGATCGAAGGGTCTCGCCAGGTCCGACTGTGTAAACGCCAGCTCTGGCTACCTCGCCTTCCAAGCGAACCTGGCGAGTTTGCTGGACTCGCGGCACCGAAAAATCCGCTTTAGAAAAAATGGTGACAACATCTCCCCGCTCGAGCAGCAAATCAGCGGTCTGGTCGTGTTTGAGAACTACTTTGCCAAGATCAAAGGGAATCAAGCGGGTGGCCAGTGTTGCGCGGTCAAGGCGTTCTATAACGGCATAGTCCCAATTGACTTCCGGCACCGACGGCTGCACCACGTTGGTCGGAAGGAACGTTCGCACGGGCGGAACGTCATCTGAACTGGTCGCGGCTCCCAACGAGGAATCACTGTGCGTCTGACGAGTTTCCTCGCGAAAGTTTGGTGCGGTTCCGGTCAGCGCCCGCTGCGACTGCTGGCTGTTCCAGGAGGCCGCCTGGAGATTGGTTTGCGTCGGCGGTCCAGATCGAGGCGCCCCAGGCTCCGGGTTCTGCTCCATGGCGGTAATTTTCGAGGGATCGAGCTGATCCTGTCCGCCGCTTATCAACTGATTCTGACCGGTCCAATAGGCGCGTGTCAGTAACGCTTCCCGGGAAGGAATGAGATCGCTTATCCGCATCCCAGCCTGCCAAGGGAAACGGCCGGGGTTCGCCACATTTCCACGCAGAGTGACGGCGTTCTCAAAGCGCGGAACCACTGGAATCAGCCGTATGATGTCGCCATTGCGAAGCTCTGTCGCTCGGCCGCCATCGTTCAGCATGATCCGCTGCACTTCGAACGCAGAATCCTTCGAGATCCGCTCGAGCACGGCTTCCTGGACCGCCGCCATAGGAGAGAGACCACCCGCGAGCTGAAGCACTTCTCCCAGGCTGCTGCCCTTGCGAAGTTCGTAGATGCCCGGATGCTCCACGCTGCCTGCTACGGCGACCCGCGGACCTGCAGCCGGAATCAATATGACGTCGCCGGGAGCCAGCCTGGCGTCGTTCGACTTGTCTCCATGCACCAGCAGTTCATAGAGATCTAACTCATGAATCGTCTGGTCGCCGCGTTTCAGTTCGATATTGCGCATGCTTCCGCGTGAGGAAGGCCCGCCTGACTCGAAGATCGCGTTGACGAGCGTGCTCAGCGAACTCACGGTGTAACTTCCCGGGCGCCGCGCTTCTCCCATGACAAACACCTGGATCGAGCGAAGGCGATCCATGGCAACGCTCAGATCGAAGCTCTTATAAACGCGACCAATGCCTGACCTGAATACAGGAGCCGCGTCACCGTATTTCATACCCGCCAGAGCGAGTCGGCCTACTTCCGGGAGATAGACGTCGCCCGAGCGGTCGACTAGAAGCCGGCGCGTGAAGTTTATCTGACCCCATACCGTCAACTGAAGTGCGTCGCCCGGGCCAATGACATAGTCCGGACTTACCGGTACGCGATCCACTGGGGCAAATGTCGCAGGGACCTGCTCGAACAGCGAAGCGCCAAAAATGGGAAGAACCTGCCCGACTGTCGAAGCCACAAATCTCTGAAATTCCGTCAACGGCTCCCTGACGCGGTGTTCGGGTACGCCGTGCGAAGGAGTGTAGCCGGCGTCTTGCTCCCGCGAAAACGGATATGCCGGCCCAAGCCGCGAATCGATTCCAGTGCCTCGGGTTGCCATCGGACCGGCGGCGTATCCATCGAGACCGGATCCGTCGAGGCCATATCCGGACCTGCTGCTTCCGTAAAAGCAATCGGTCTGATTCCCGAATTCGTCGAGGCACGCTGACGAGAGTGGATAGGTTGGAATGCCCTGCCCCGCCGAATATCCCGGTGTTGTGCTCCGCTGATTTTGGTTCTGCCCAAACTGGCCGAAAAGGAGCGGACTGTCTGTCTGCTGTCCCATGCAGGGCGCGACCATTGCTAATGTGGCCAGCACCAGCAACTCGGGGCGAAGATAACGAGGCCGAGGGCGCTTACGCTTCCGGCTCAGTTTCGGCATTTTGTAAATCTGTACTTTATTGTGGGATCGGCGGGCTGTCAATTCCAGTCCATGGGAAGCCCCACGCGGCCTTTTTACAAGGGTTTTACAGCGGTGTCATCTAGTCAGGCAGCGAGGACAGATAAAAGAGGATGGCTGCCTGCTCCGTACCGGAAAACTGGTATGGCGGCATAATAGAACCTGGTGAAAGTGCGCTCGGCGACCGAAAGTGCTTCTCCAGCCAATCTTTCGAGTGCCGGCTCCATACGCCGTTCAGCGGCGGGCCGACGTCCCCGCCGGCGCCATTTACTTTGTGGCATCCGCCGCAACCGTTTGTTACGTAGATTTGAGCGCCCTGCGCGAGTTGAGCAGGCGTGTTCTCCAAGATGGCTGCGCTTCCCGCCGTTAATTTCCCGGCCAGCCGCGAGAAAGCATTTAATTCGGTGATGGAGAGGCCTTGCCCTCGGCTATTGAAGTGCTGGGCAAGCCATTCGGGCGAACGGCGGACTGTGGCGTCACTTAGGCTTGGTCCCGGTTTCGGCTCACCTGCGCCGAGGTTATGACAGCTCGCACATTGCTCTTTGCGAAAATAGCCGATCGCCGCGATCTCTTCAGGCGGGAACTGCGTCCAGGTTTGGGCGGCCACTTCCGCGGTGGACCGCGCTGAACCGGTTTTCGGAGTGCTTGCGATCGCCCGAGCCGTCAAGGCGCACCACCCGGTGATCGCCAGCCCTACAATTCCGATCGCAATGACGCGTTGGCTCACGGCGCGTACCCGGCCCCGGTCAATGAATGGAATCGCAAATAGCGCAATCACGGCCGCGGTCGGTAGTCCGATGCTGCCGACTGGTTCCAACGCGCCGTGAAAGTACTTCAATGCCTGAAACAGGAACAGAAAGTACCAATCCGGCCTCGGAATATAAGTCGCGTCTGTGGGATTTGCGATCGACTCCAAGGGAGCATTTACCGCCGCAGCCATAAAGAAGAGCACCAGAAACGCGATGAAGATGGCCACGACATCGCGGTATGCCTGCGACGGATAGAACTTTCGTTTCGGCCCCGAATCCATCGCGGCCGGCGTTACGCCGTGGCGTTTTACGAGATAGACATGGAGGGCGACCATCAGAAGCATGAGGAACGGCAGTAACAAAGTATGGAAAGCATAAAAGCGTGAGAAGGTAACAACGCCAATGCCATTGGCAGCCCCTATCAGATTGGAGAGGTAGGGCCCGAGAAAAGGGGCCTGCGCAATCAGCCGTGTAGTGACCATAGTGCCCCAATACGCGCGGTTGTCCCATGGCAGCAAATAGCCTGTGAGCCCGAAGGCCAGTGTCAGGAGCAGCAGAACCACACCGGCGATCCAGGTGGCCTCTCGCGGTTTTTTGTACGCTCCGTACAGAAAGACCTGGATCATATGAAGCACGACCACCACGATCATCAGGCTGGCGCCCCAATGATGGAGGCCGCGCATCATCCTGCCTCCCGTCACGTCGCGGACGATATAGGTCAAGCTGCCGTACGCGTCACCCGGTGTCGGTGCGTAATTCAGGGCGAGCAGGATGCCCGTCAGCGCCTGAGTAAGGAACAGGAACAGCGCTACGCTTCCAAAAACCTGGGGCCAGCCGGCGGATGCCGGAATGTCTTCAAACAAGAAGTCCCGGAGCTTTGTTGGAATTCCGGTGCGCTGCTCAATCCAATCCAGAGGCCTTCGCAGGATGCCATTCATACCTTCGTGTTTTGCGACTGCGAAATCGCGCCAAGCCACAGGCGCGTCCCTTCACGTTTCACCTCGTAACGATCCAGCGCGCGGTTTGCGGGCCCGGTGATCACTTCGCCGGTCTGCGAAAACGTCGATCCATGGCAAGGGCAGACGAAGGCGCCGCGATGAGAGGGTCCGGCTTGCGATTGCCATTGATAAGCGCAGCCAAGGTGCGTGCACAGCGGCGAGAACGCTGTCAATGAGCCGTCAGTGTTCCTGAGGACCCATGCGGTGTCCTTCTGACTGGTGACCTTCCAGCCATCAATGCGGGTCCGGTCGAATGTGACCTTGTGCGGGACACCTGCCCGCAGCGTGGAGATGTCGCCTGCATCGGCCCACGCGCTGTTCTTGTTGCTTCTATTCCCCCGAAGAAGGTAGGAAGCAGAAGTGATGCCAAAGGAGCCGGCTATCAGGGAAAGCAGACCATAAATACCGGCGACCAGAAATCCTCGACGATTTTCGGAGTCCGCGTCGCCCTGGAGGGACTCGCGCATGCGGCACGGAATCGGTTGTTGCTCCTGCACGACTGCTCAATCCTTTCTGACCTCGGCAAGAGAGCACACCCAAATTTCTTGCGTAGACAATTCGATCGTAGAATCGGCCCTGAAAGAAGCTGTTGAGGGCTTGTAAAACTTGAGTTACTTTCCGGAGAGCGAGATTGCGTGTTCTTTTTCGCGAAGGTTCAGGGGTGCTGCTTTGGTGCCCAGCCAGGTCCTTTTCAAGCCAGTTCAATTGCTCCGTACCCAACGTCCCGAGTGCCCTATTTAGGCGATGCCCTCAACCTGGCGCGCGGGCTTACCCGTAATCCGCAGGATGCGGATGATGTCGTGCAAGAGTCATATCCGCTCTTTGATGGCAGACCATCTGACAGACGTTGCTTCTTCCGATCAGCACACGGTAAAGCCCTGGTTTAATGGGAGGCTCGATTTCGCGCCCGTAGAGAAAGACTTGACTCCGCAAGCTCTCAGCATCAGAGGCGACATGTCCTCTATTGGACCAGAGGAGGCATAACCTACTGGGCCGTATCCGATCTGAACGCGGCTGAACTAGCCGATTTTGCGCGTAACCAGAGAGAATAGACCCGTCAGCCATGAGTTGTCAGCGAGGTTGACAAAACTTTTACAGATCCTCCATTGCGGGCCGCCGGGATGGACCCTATAGTGAGCGCAGAAGCTCCGCCGATCCGATGTCGCAATCGCGTAAAGTCGTATTGTTTCTGCCTCCATACGCAGGAAAGGTTCTAGGGCCTCCGCTGGGCCTGCTGAGCCTGGCGGGCTCGCTCCGGGAAGCTGGCTATGAGCCCCGCATCGTTGATGGGGCTCTGGACCACAACTATCGCTCCACCGTGGCGCGAGAGGTCCAGGACTGCCTGTGTTTCGGCGTATCGCTCCTGACGGGGCCCATGATCTTGGATGCCATCGAGATCAGCCGGATGGTGAGGCGTGTCCGTCCCGATTGCTTCATCGTATTTGGCGGATGGCATCCGAGCCTGCTGACCGGTCAAACTCTGAACGAGGATTTCATTGACGCCGTGGTCCGCCACCAAGGCGAAGCGACTCTTATTGAAGTCCTACAGCACTTGGAAGCGCGTCGGCCGCTAGATCAGGTAGCAGGCTGTTGGTACAAACAGGATGGCCATATCGTTCAAAATCCCGACCGGCCGACCATCAGGCTGCCGGACCTGCCGCGGCCAGCCTATGACCTCATCGATTTTGAAGCTTACGAACAAGCGAGCGGCGAGCGGAAGCTCCCTTACGCTACCAGCATCGGCTGTCCTTATGCGTGCAATTACTGCACCGACATGGTGTTTTACAACCGCCGTTTCAACGCTTATGGCGCAGCCGAAGTGGCAGAGGAACTGGCCGGCCTCGTAAGGGCATACCGGCTCACGGAAGTTGCGCTGCTCGATTCGAACTTCCTGGTTGACGTTCGCCGCGCGGTAGCGATCGCCAAGGCAATTCTCGATTCCGGCACACGTTTTCGTTGGACTTTTCAGGCTTCAACCGACCTGCTGTGCAGAATGTCGGATGAAGAAGTGAATCTGCTGGGGATGAGCGGTGTGAGCCACATTGGTTTCGGGACGGAGTCGGCCTCGCCCGAAGTGCTGCGGCATATGAATAAGCGCCACCAGAGCATTCCCGATATATACGAGGCCGTAGCAAAGTGCTCGCGAGCCGGGATCCGTGTCACGTTGAACCTCATCTTTGGCTATCCGGGGGAGGATGAGCGCCATCGTGCCGAAACATTTCGAGTCATGGGAGAAATTGCCGATCGCTTCGACAACGTCAGTTTTTCACCCAACCTCTTCACTCCTTATCCGGGCATACCGATATGGCCGCAGCTCTGCCAGCTGGGGATGCGGGAACCGGATTCTTTGGCGAACTGGGCCGGCGTAGACCTTGGCTCGAATAACCTCCCCTGGCTACGCGGCAAACGCTTCGCGAAGCTGCAGCGAAGTATTCGTTATTTCCTGCTTGCGAATCAGCTTGCCCGGTCTTATCGAACTGCAAAGTCCCAAATCATTCGATCGCTATGGGGGGTGCTCCGCAAGCCCTTACACTGGCGGTTGAGGCATGCCTTCTTCCAATGGCCGTTGGAGCTTTGGTTTAGCATGGCGAAAGAGCGCCTGGTCGTGCGGCGCTCTCTCTTGACGGGCCAGCCTCTGAGCCGCGAACTGGCGAAGGACCCGTTGCCGGGGCAAGAGGCACAGCCGGTGTGCCCCTCCTCTTAATTTCCGGAGACGTCTATGTTTATTAGCGTCGCCAGGTCATGGTCCGCTTTAGGACTCATGTGAAGCCGCAGCGTTTTCGGGATACCGAACAAATATGACCTGCCAGTCATACCGGAACTGAACTCCCGCACAACATAGGTTCCGCCGACGTTAACCAGCCGAAGATAACTGTGGTTCGATATATCTAGCGGTGTTGCCACGACTGGCAGAGCCATTTGTGCCTTCTTATCCCCGTAGATGTAAATTACACCCATGGTGGATGTAGGGGACGGGCCGGAAAGGCGGTACGAGCCGGGCGATAGGACGGCATTGCCCCAGTGGGCTTCAACGGGGAGCGTAAATTTGCCTTGCTGTGCGTTGAGGGGCGACGCAACCAAAGCAAGAGCGATGGCGAATCCGGCAACGGTCAGCGCGCGCCTTGGATTTGTTTTCACGGTGGATCTCCTTTCAGTCTGATACGGGGGAACCTTGCTGGTTTTGCATCCGTATACAAGCAGAATGACGAAAAATTTCAGCTTGCGACCCTCAGGTATGGATTAGGAAAATGTCAAGAAGCAACCAGCTCTCAACCAAAGACTTACATCAGCGAATCAGACAATAGTTCTTGCGACCTGAGTGTTCGCTCCAACATCTCATGAGCACGTCTAGCGACAATCCATTTCGCGCCGCCGGCGCCAACGCTCGAAAACTACGATTTGGCACCTTCGAAGTTGACTTGCAGGAACGGGAACTGCGAAATCGCGGGATCAGGCTAAGGCTGCAGCACAAGCCCTTTCAAATACTGGAACTCTTGCTCGAAAGGCGAGGCGCGCTGGTTACACGTACAGAACTCGCGCGGCATCTCTGGCCCAACTTGCACGTGAGTTTCGACCATGGGTTGAATACTGCAGTCAACACGCTTCGGGAAACACTAGGGGATTCTACGCGCAGCCCCCGGTTCATCGAAACAAGGTCCGGCCTGGGTTATCGGTTTGTTGCTCCAGTCGAGGAGATCTGGGACAGCCAACCTGCACGAATTAGCGCCGCCAGCCAGAATGACGGCGCGCGGTCAGCAAGACACCATAGGCCCAGCTTCGAGGCGTATCAGGACTATTCGAGAGGGAAGTTCTTCTCCGGCAGAATGAAAGAGGCTGATCTGCGCAAGAGTGTAGCTTGCTTTGAAGCCGCCATCGCACAGGATCCGAAGTACGCTCTGGCCCACAGCGGCCTTGCGGACGTATACAGCCTGTTCGCTCAGTTGGGGATGCTTCCCTCCGCCGATGCATGCCGAAAAGCCGAGGAATTGGCCACAACCGCCCTTCAAATGGATGAGGGTCTGCCAGAGGCTCACGCTTCGCTAGCCGATGCCAGGAAGCTGTTTGATTGGGACTACGCTGCCGCTGAGAAAGGCTATCTCAGAGCTTTGGAATTGGACCCCAACTACGCGGACGGCCATCATCGGTATGCGTCCCTGCTGGCGGCGACGGGCCGACCCGAGCAGGCGGTGAGCGAGGTCCGGCGTGCCATGGAATTGGATCCCCTCTCCCTTCCGATCAGCGTTGAACTCGCCTGGATTTACTATATTGCTCGCGATTTTGACGCCGCCATGCGGCAGTCCTGGAAGACTCTCGTCCTGGAACCTACGTTTGCGCCCGCCCAAAATACGCTCGGTGTTGCGTATGAACAATTGAGCATGTATGAGGAAGCGATTACCGAACTCCAAAACGCGTGCGTCTGCTCTGATCATCACCCGGCCGCGATCGCTGCGCTAGGACACGCTAACGCCTCCGCCGGACGACAAGAAGAGGCCGCGGCAGCAGTTCGTGAGCTCGAACTGATGTCACAGACCCGTCATGTGTCCTCGTATTGGCGAAGCATTGCTTGTATTGGCCTCGGGCAGATCGAAACGGCACTCCACTTGATTGAGAAGGCTTGCGAAGAGCACGACGTGTGGTTAGTTTGGCTGAAAGCCGAGCCACGCTTCGATGCGATTCGTTCTGAAGCCCGTTTCGACCGCGCTCTCCGAGAGCTCGGCCTGAGGAGCCGGGTACGCGCAAACGGTTTGTGAACTTTTGGTAATTGCCCGCCAAACGCGAAACCCCAAGTTGGATTAGCTCATCTCTCGGCCTTAAGGACGAGAAGGACATGACTAAAAGAAATCAAGATGTTTTCAGGCGCGCCCTGGAAAGTAAAAGGAAAGAACTCTTGCGCGAAAGTTCGGACCGCGAGGAGATCGTCATACAGCCCACCCCGGATGACCTCGACAGGTTGCAGCAGCAATTAGCCCGTGACGTTGCCATTCGCAATCTGGACCGCGAAGCGTCCCTCCTAAAGAGTGTCCAGGCGGCCTTGGGCCGTTTCGACAAGGAGATTTTCGGTATCTGTCTGAATTGCGGCGAAGAGATTCCCGAAAAACGGCTGAAAGCGGTTCCGTGGGCGTCGCACTGCGTAGATTGCCAGGAACGAATCGACCAAACAGAGGCGGCCCGGTCAACCGAAGATGGAAGCGAATCGATGAGCTCCGCGGCCTGAGAACGGCGGTAGCTTTTACGAATTCTTTACACCAGTCCCACTTCCCGGAGCAGATTGGCGATCACACTCGGGAAAGCAGAGTTGTCTCACGAAAGGGGACTGTTGTGATCACCAAATTCGCTCTTATTGGCTTAGCCGCGGTGTCAGCTTTTTCGACATTTGCGTTGGGGGATGGTTTAAACAGCTACGCTCAAACAAACCTTGTATCGGATCTGCCGAACATGGCGCTTCACCAGGATGCAGACCTTGTAAATCCGTGGGGCATTGTGGCAAGTCCTGCGCCTCCGGCGGGTTTCGGCAGTCCGTTCTGGATCAACGATAACGGAAAGGGGCTGGCCACTATTTACGACGGCACCGGCACGAAGCAGGGTTTGATCGTTACTATTCCTCCGGCTGGAGCCGCAGCTCCAACGGGCATAGTATTCAACGGGACCGGCGGCTTCGCAGGTTCTCATTTCATCTTTGCTACCGAGGATGGAACGATTGCTGCCTGGACCTCCGGCACCAGCGCGGCGTTGATGGGACCCGGCGGCGCCACGGGATCCGTTTACAAGGGCCTGGCGCTTGGAAACAATGGCTCTGGCGATTTGCTCTACGCAGCGAATTTCGGTCTCGGCCGTGTGGATGTATTTAACAGCACATTCGCGAGCACAACCGTTTCCGGTGGATTTACAGATCCGAACCTGCCGGCGGGATATGCCCCGTTCAACATTCAAAACCTCAACGGCAAACTGTATGTCACCTATGCCCTGCAAGATGCCGCGCACAAGGACGATGTCGCCGGCGCAGGACACGGATTCATCGACGTCTTCGATTTCAATGGAACAATGCTCCAGCGCCTGGTATCTGACGGCAACCTGAACTCGCCCTGGGGATTAGCGATCGCACCCTCTACATTTGGCGCATTTGGAGGCGATCTGCTGGTAGGGAATTTCGGCAATGGCTGGATCAATGCCTATGACGCGAACACTGGGGCATTACGCGGAACGCTGAACGATACCGCTGGAAACCCGCTGGTCATACAAGGTTTGTGGGGTCTGGCTTTCGGGAACGGATTCCATTCGCAAGGGGCTAACACACTCTTTTTCACGGCGGGGATTGCGGGTCCGGACAATCTGGAAGATCACGGGCTGTTTGGTTCTCTCGATGCCACTCCTGAGCCTGCACCTGCGGCGCTTCTCATTTGCGCATTCGTTCTGGCCGCGATCGTCCGGGTGCGTCAGCGCCGCTTAGCGAACAAAGTTGCGAATTAACTCGACCTCATCGAACCGTAAACAGCCGACGGTCTCGGCTGTAAAAGTTTCGTAAAATCCCAGGCATCTCACGTTCATCTCACTTCTATGGTTAGCTAACGGCTAAAATGAGGAGTAATATGCAGAAAATCCTCGTCATCGACGATGATGAGAATCTGCGTGACACGATTGGTGTCATGCTGGAGCGCGAGAGCTTCGTGCCGATTATGGCGGCAGACGGCAAGAGCGGCTTTGAGAAGGCGCTCATGTTGAAGCCGCACCTTATTCTGGTAGACCTGAGATTGCCGGGGATGAGCGGCATTGAAGTGTGCAAACAACTTCGCGCGGATCGCGTACAGACTCCCATCATTGTCTTAAGCGCGGTGGGCGATGAAGTCGACAAGGTTTTGTTGCTCGAGATAGGCGCCGACGATTACATCGTGAAGCCGTTCGGCACGCGAGAACTAATCGCCAGGATGCGAGCCGTACTGCGGCGCAGCGGCGACGATGCCGGCCGTGTGGCGCACTTCGGAGATGTCGAAGTGGATTTCGAGCGCCGCAATGTGACGCGGCGAGGCAAAGAAGTCAAGATCACGCCGGCAGAATACAATCTTCTGCTTTTTTTCCTTCATAATCCAGAGCGTGTGCTTACGCGCGATCTGATCCTCAACTCGGTTTGGGGCTACGAATACTATCCGAATACCCGCACAGTAGATGCGCACGTTGTCAGGCTGCGTCAGAAGTTCGAGGTAGACCCTGCCGCTCCAACGCACTTCGTGACAGTACACGGTGTCGGATACCGTTTCTTGCCCCAATGAGGATCCGTGGCGCGAGTAGTTGTCATTGTAGATGATACAGACAGCGTAGCTTCCTCTCTGGCCCTCGCAATCGAGAATATTCCCGATGTAAAATCCGTGGTCACGCACAATCCAATGGCGGCGCTGCGTTTATTCACGGCACCGGATTCCACAATAGCCGCCGTTGTTACGGATCTCAACCTTCCGCATCTCAACGGATTCGAGCTGATCCATCGGATACGAAGTCTGGATAAGTATCAGAACCTGCCTGCGATCATGATTACCGCAGACGAACGCGCGGCGCGCACGGTGCGGTCAAAGGAACAGATGCCCAACGCGATATTCCGAAAACCGTGCTCGCTAAAGGAGGTATGCCGTGTGCTCGAAGAATTGCTTCAGTAGGCTAGGCACTCTTGCGGCGGCGCTGGCCCTATGGGGAATGCCATGCACAGCGCAACAGCAAACGCCTGAAACCTTGCAACGCATTTTGGATCGCCTGGACACGCTCGAAAAGCAAAACGAAGCACTTCTGGCGGAGGTACAGCAACTGCGGGCAGCCGTGAAAGCCGCGCAAGCCGAGTCCGCTGCCAGGACCCAGGCCTTACAGGACCGCACCGATGTTACCGCGCAACAGGTTAAGGACCAAGCGCAAACGAAGGTCGAGTCTTCCCAACGCTTTCCGGTATCACTGACCGGCATGTTCCTGTTCGACAGTTATCTATTTCAAGGGCCACCCGATCCTGAGTATGCATATCTGAGCGGGTACACGGCCGGCAATCCGAGCGCGGGCGCAACCCTGGCGCAATCCATCATCGGCTTGGACTTCAGGGGCCCGCAATTGCCGGGTGGGGGCAAGGTTCACGGTTCCCTCTCCATGGATTTTTATTCCCAATACAGGGGCTATGATCTTTTCCGGCTCAGACGCGGCGTCCTTTCATTCGATTGGTCCCGTCGTAGTTTTATTGTGGGACAAGACAAGCCGCTTATCGCCCCGCTCGAGCCAACCTCCTTTGCAAGGGTAGCGGTTCCGCCGCTCAGTGGCGCTGGAAACCTGTGGCTCTGGTTGCCACAGGCTCGCTATGAGGAGCGTATCCCATTTTCAGAGAATACCCGGGCAACAGCCCAGGTCTCAGTGCTGGAGACAGACGAATTCTATGTGGCCCCGTATCTTCCAAGTAGCGCGCCTGTTGAAGGTGCACGGCCGGCCATACAAGGCCGCTTCGAGATCCAGCATCACTGGAACGAATCTTCGCGGTTTGCTTTCGGAATAGGAGCGCATGCGAGTTCCAGCCATTTACTGGGCGTATCGGTTCCTTCACGCGTGATCAGCGGCGACTTCTTTTATAAGCCGCTCGAGAAGCTCGAAATCAGCGGAACGATTCTGCACGGCAAGAATTTCGCGAATCTCGGAGGCCAAGCGCCGGGCGTAACCGTACGGCCTGATGGAGAGGTGATTCCGATACGCGGCACTGCTGGTTGGATGCAGGTGGCGCTCCCTGTAACCAGCCGACTTACTTTTGACGTCTACGCGGGACGCCAGGCGAATAACGGACAGGATCTCAACGAGTACGAATTTGTACGGACGCTGACCTACGCCGGTAACGTACTCTATAGATTAAGCCCCAACGTCGTCATAGGTCTCGAAGGCTCGCACAATGCACTGGAATATCTGACCGGGCGCCAGCTATTGACAAATCGCTATGACGCGACGCTTGCATATCTGTTCTAACAGCAGGTCGAGGAGCAAAGCGTGTGCCTGGCGATCTGTTACGGTCGCGGTTCTTTGCGGCTTTGCGGTGCTGTCCACACCCGCGTCGGCGTCGACGATAGCCGGCAAGGTTGAGATCTCACAGCGGGCGAAGAACCATGAAAGCCTGGCAGACATCGTCGTTTGGCTCAAACCTACCGGTAAGAATACGGATCCACCCATCGTTCCCGAACACGTACAACTCCTACAGAAAAACAAGACGTTCCGTCCACACGTGCTGCCGATTACGATTGGCAGTGTTGTTGATTTTCCAAATGCCGATCCGATTTTCCACAATGCATTTTCCAGCTTCGATGGGCAGATATTCGATGTAGGCTTATACGCACCCGGTACGAGCAAATCTGTCCACTTTCACGAGGCCGGCGTGGTACGAGTGTTTTGTAATATTCATCCGACCATGTCTGCGGTAATTCTGGTCCTTGACACGCCATATTTTGAACGGGCGGGGCGCGATGGACGTTATCAGATTAAGAACGTTCCTCCCGGAAGTTATGAGCTGCGCGTTTTTGATGAGCGGGCCACGGCAGGACGTGATGTGCAGCTAGTCGTGAACGTGGACGGAAGCGAGCAGGTGACAGCGGCGCCTCCGGTTCGTCTCTCCGAGTTGGGATATGTTCGCTTGCCGCACAAGAACAAGTACGGTCTGGATTATCCGTCCTCCAGCGGCGACCTGGAGATCTATCCGGGTCCGGCGAAATGAAGCGAATTTTCGGCAAGATCCCTCTTCAGTGGCGAGTATTCCTCGCTACATCGATAACGATCACGATTCTTTTCGTCCTCGCCGGCTGGGGACTGCAGGATTACGCGCTGTCGGTGGCGGACGAAAGCGTTCGGGCCGAGATCCGCGCCAGTATCCAGGCGTACGAGGCGCTCTGGAAGGGGCGTACACAGGTACTCTCGGCTACCACGGCGCTAATGGCTCAGTTGCCTAATGTGCGGGCGGCGTTCGGGACACACGACCAGAACACAATTCGCGATTTCGTCGGAGAGTTATGGTCGCGAATTTCCGATCAATCCGCCGCCTTTCTTGTGCTTGATCCGGAGGGGCGTTTAATCGCCTCTCTTGGAGCCGATACCGAAGATCTTGCGGTTCCGCACATACCGATGAAGGAAGTGCGGCCAAGATTTCCGCGCCAGCTCAACGGCTATCTGCGCCAGGGGCCAAAGCTGTTCTATATGGTGCTTACGCCGGTGTACGTTCAAACCAGCCATGAACCGCTCCTGCTCAATGTACTCTGTGCTGGTTTTCGCATCGACAACATTGTCGCCGAACAGTTGCGGGCACTGGCGCCCCGCAGCGATTTCGTTTTTCTCGACCGGGGGCAAGTCTTCGCCTCGACGCTTGAATCCAGGTTCGGCTATATGGCACCGGCATCACTGCTGCCGGCCCCAGGATCGGATCGCCAGCACATTCGCGGCCATGAATTCATCAGTTTCGGACAAAGGCTACCCGACGTCACAGGCGCTCCCGTCGCCGAGCTTCGCATCCTGCACTCATATGAGAACGTCCAGGAAGCGCTCAGTAGATTACGCCGGAGCATGGGCCTCGCATGGCTTCTGACAGTTGCTGTGGCGCTTCTGGTGAGCCTCCTCATGACGCGGCGCCTCCTCGATCCTGTGAAACTTCTGGATCGCGCTGCGACCGAAATCGCCGCCAGGAACTATCATTACCGCGTGCCCGTAAGCGGCAACGATGAGCTTTCGCGCCTGGCAGCGACGTTCAATAACATGTGCGACTCCATCGAGCAGGCGCGGGCAGATCTCATCCGGCAGGAGCAGATCAATACTATCGGCCGTCTGGGCAGCTCGCTGGTGCACGATCTGCGAAACCCGCTGGCGGCGATCTATGGCGGAGCAGAAATGCTGGTGGACGGCCAACTGCCCGCCGAACATACAAAGCGGGTTGCGTTTAATATTTACCGCGCGTCGCACCGCGTTCAAGAATTACTCCGAGATTTGTTGAATGTGTCACGCGGGGAGACGGGAAATGTCGAGCCCTGCAGGGTGCGCGAGATTGT
The DNA here is from genome assembly GCA_036557345.1 of Bryobacteraceae bacterium. Classification (GTDB taxonomy): domain Bacteria; phylum Acidobacteriota; class Terriglobia; order Bryobacterales; family Bryobacteraceae; genus Bog-105. The sequence continues at coordinate 6,820 of DATBHS010000042.1, read as the reverse complement.
CGAGGCTGCGGCCGAAGCCGCACAACCCGCCGAGTCTGCAGTGCGCATCAAAATTGCAGTCGAAGACCACACCGAAATTCTGGTCGACCGGACCCGCGCGGAGCGAGTGTTTACGAACCTTTTTTCAAATGCAATAGACGCGATGCCGGACGGCGGCGATGTATATGTCTATTCGAAAGGCGACGGCGACAACTTGCTAGTGTTCGTAGAGGACACCGGACCCGGCGTTCCTGCGGAGGTCCGCGCACAGCTTTTCCGCCCGTTCGTCACGTCCGGTAAACGGACTGGTTTGGGCCTGGGACTGACGCTTTCACGGCAAACTATGCTGGAGCTTGGCGGAGAGTTACAGTTGCTTTCCCGACATGGGCCGGGTGCGTGCTTTTGTCTTCGCTTCCCGAAGGCTTCCGCGGTTTCGCGCAACGGCTTCCACACCACTTGAACCCTGCTCCACCCGCTGGCGACGAGGAGTTACCCGGCTTTCGATCTCAAAGCGCTCGAAGACGTATATAGGACGCGCGAGGAGGGAAGCGGCCGGAGCCAGCATAAATAGCGATATCCAGATAAGGCGCCCAATCTTCCCCATATCTTTGTTTTACGGTGCTTTTGAGATCGGAAAAGTTGCAAATATGTAAAAGGGATGTAAATGCCATGACAACAGCGGAGCGCACGCAACTGGACAGAGACGGTTACACCGTGATTGGCAGCCTCTTGGATGATCAAACCCTACAAGAGGTTCGCGAGCGGGTCGAAGAGCTGTATGAGATAGAGGGCGAGAATGCGGGATCGGAGTTCCGGAAAGAACCGGGTGCACGGCGGCTTGCGAACTTGGTGGACAAGGGCGAGATTTTCCAGAGGCTGATTGCGATGCCCCGGGTATTGGAGCTGGTCCGCCACATTCTTGGGCCAAAGTTCAAGCTGAGCAGTTTTAATTCGCGATCCGCGAATCCTCATTCGAACGAAGCGCAGCCGTTGCATTGCGACGCCGGTGCCCTGCCCGATGCGGAAGGATTTTGGGTTTGCAACACAATCTGGCTTCTCGACGATTTCACGTCCGAAAACGGAGCGACCCGGGTGATCCCGGGCTCGCAGAATTGGGGCAAGTTTCCACAAGACACGCTCGCCGATCCCGCGCAAAGACATCCCGATGAAGTATTACTGCTTGCACCCGCAGGGAGCGTAGTTGTCATGAACACGCACGCCTGGCACGGTGGAACGGCAAATAGGAGTGGCCATCCCCGCCGGGCGTTACATGCATTCTATTGCCGTTCTGACAAGCCACAACAGCAATACCAGAAACGGCTCCTTCGGCCGGAGACGCAGGCTCGGCTTTCGCCAGAGCTGCGCGCTCTTCTCGCTCTGGATGATCCCCTGAATGACAAGCTCAGCTCCGCTGAAACCAACGCCAGCGGCTTTTTAAAGTAGCTGGCTCTGTGATATATTGCGCCGCATGAAATGGACGCGCCGCAAGTTTCTGGAGGCGAGCGCCGCGGGGCCCCTGCTGGCACCGCTCACAGCGGAACTGGTTACTACGATTGAGGCAGCTCCGCGGAGTTTGCTGAACGAAGACGAGCGCAGTGCTTTGCGCACGGCGATGGACGAGATCATTCCGGCAGGGGACGGGATGCCATCGGCTACCGAGGCCGGAGGGATCGAGTACCTGGAGCGCGTGATGCGGCAAGAGCCTGAAGTCGCGGAAAATACCCGAGCGCTGCTGGCCGAATTGAAGGTTCATAGGACGCTTGGGGAATTCGAGGCAAAAGCTGCGCCGGAATTCGCACGGCTTCGGGATTTTGTTTACGAGGCGTACTACACGCAACCGGAGATCTGGAAGCTCCTCGGTTATCACAACTATCCCACCGATCACGCCGGGCCGCATATGCCGCCATTCGACGAGACAATACTGTCCGAGGTTCGGCGCAAGCCGAAGTTTTACCGCGAGGCTTAAGTGGCAACCGAATCTGCAGATGTTCTCGTGATTGGATCGGGTGCCGCTGGAGCGGCGCTCACGAAGCGGTTAACCGATCTGGGCGCTAAGGTAATGTGCCTAGAGCAGGGCGGCTGGATCAAGCCCTCTGACTACCCGTCTTCGCGGCCCGATTGGGAAGTGCAGCTCCACCGCGGCGCTTTCAATTTCAGCCCGAATGTACGTAAGCGCTGGGAAGATTATCCGGTAAAGGAGACGGGAACTCATCCGCCGGCCGTTCTCATGTTCAACGCGGTGGGAGGGAGCACCCATCACTGGGCAACGCACTTCCCGCGTTTCCATCCTTCAGATTTTCGCGTGCGGACACTGGATGGAGTAGCAGAGGACTGGCCGATTCGCTACCAGGACCTGGAACGCTACTACGATCTGAACGACCGGGAGATGGGTGTTGCGGGTCTGGCCGGTGATCCTGCGAATCCGCCGCGTGCCAAGCGCCCCACACCGCCCCTTCCGATAGGGAAGCTGGGCGAAACGATCGGGCGCGGATTTAACAAACTCGGCTGGTATTGGTGGGTTTCGGACAACGCGATCATCTCGAGCGACTACCGGAACCGTCCGGCTTGCGAGCTGCACGGGAAGTGCATGTTCGGCTGTCCGATTGGCGCGAAGGCCTCCACCGACGTAACGTATTGGCGGAATGCGATTCGCGGCGGCGCCGTCGTGAAGCCCTGGTCGCGAGTGCGAGAGATCACCGTTGATAAGACAGGGCGGGCCCGCGGTGTCATATATTACGATCGCCAGGGAACACTGCACGAGCAACTCGCCAGAGTCGTGGTTGTCTCGTGTAATGGAATTGGCACACCTCGGCTCTTGTTGAATTCGAAATCGAGTCTATTTCCGAACGGCTTGGCGAACACCTCCGGCCTGGTAGGAAAGCACTTCATGCTGCATCCATTCCGGTTCCTCGAAGGCGTCTTTAAGGAGCCATTGGACGGGCATGAAGGACCATTCGCTATCCCGGCCATGAGCCAGCAGTTCTATGAGACGGACGTGAGCCGGGGGTTCGCGCGCGGGTACACCTTCCTGCTGGAGCGCTCGTTCGGACCGTTACATCACGCCTGGGGAAGCTTTTCGAATAACCCCGTGCCGTGGGGACCTGACCACCACCGCGTGATGCGGCAACGATTTCCTCACCTGATTCGCGTAACCGTAATGGGCGAAGACCTGCCGGAAGAGAGCAACCGTGTCGAGATCGACCCGGACCTGAAGGATTCGAGCGGCATACCGGCCCCGCGTGTAGTTTATGGCTACGGCGAAAACAGTCTTAAGATGCTCGAGCACGGCGGACGCATGGCGCGGCAGGCTTTGGAAGCGGCAGGAGCGATCGAGATTCTTGACAGCGGCGTGATTCAACCGGCATTTCACCTGCTGGGAACGGCACGCATGGGCCGTGATCCTAAAAAATCGGTGGTGGATGCGCGGCATCGCACGCACGACGTAAAGAACCTCTATATTGTGGACGGCAGCTCTTTTGTGACCAGCGCCGCAGTCAATCCGACCTCGACCATAGGAGCTCTAGCGCTCAGGGCAGCCGACGGGATCTGGGAGAGCCGCCGGGAGCTGTAAGGCGCACACACCTGTTACCATCTTGAGGTAATGAAGGGAATCGTTCTGGCTGGAGGAACAGGAAGCCGCCTGTTCCCCCTTACAAAAATAACCAATAAACATCTGCTTCCCATTTACGATAAGCCGATGATTTATTACCCGATTCAGACTCTGGTTGATGCCGGGATTCGAGATCTTCTTGTGGTCACAGGTGGTAGAAATTCCGGTGATTTTCTGCGGTTATTAGCAAACGGAAAAGAGTTCGGCCTGAAGCACATCAATTACACCTATCAGGAAGGAGAGGGCGGAATCGCGGAGGCCCTCTCGCTCGCCGAACACTTCGCAGATAAGAAGAAGATTTGCGTAATTTTGGGCGACAACGTTATCGAGGGATCTATCGCACAGGCGGTCCGCGACTTCGAGCGGCAGGAGAGGGGAGCGAAGATCTTGCTGAAGGAAGTGGATGACGCGGAGCGGTTCGGAGTCGCGGAGATACAGGGCGCTCGGATTGTTGGGATCGAAGAAAAGCCGTCTCGTCCGAAATCGAACTACGCCGTCACGGGCATTTACATGTTCGATGAGACCGTGTTTGATAAGACGCGCACTCTGACGCCTTCGGCCCGTGGCGAGCTCGAGATAACTGACGTCAATAACGCTTACATTCGCGAAGGCACCATGACCTTTAATTTCCTAGAAGGGTGGTGGACAGATGCGGGAACCTTCGAATCGCTGCTCCGGGCAGCTAACCTTGTGCACGACACGAGGCAGCGGCAGCAGGAGCCGGCAATTGCGGGAGCTACGAGGCGAGCATGAGCGCAGCTGCATTAGGGGTGCTGGAATCCGGAATCGAATTGGTAGTTCCGGTTGCGGAGCCTGGCATCGGGAGGGTGATTTTATCCCCGGCCAGCGGCGATCTCATCGCAGGTGTCGAAGTGCAGCCATTCCCGATCTGGCCGGATGATCGGGGCTATTTTCTTGAAGTAGCACGTCTGGGCCAGGGGCTGGTCTCCACCTTTCCTGCCGCGAGCACTCAAGTGTCCACCGCACTGAACTACCCCGGAATTATTAAAGCGTTCCATTATCACAAGTTGCAGACGGATTATTGGGTGCCAGCGGCTGGCCTTTTGCAAGTCGCATTGTTCGACCTGCGACGAGGTTCACGTACTTACGGCGTAAAGAATACCCTGTATATTGGAGCCTTGCGGGCATGGGAACTCCTGATTCCACCGGGTGTCGCACACGGGTACAAAGTGATCGGCGAGCAACCATCCGTGTTGGTATACATCACAAATCGCACGTACGATCCAAAAGATGAAGGGCGCATACCGTACAACGATACGGCGATCGCCTATGACTGGGAGCTGCAACACAAATAATGAAGATCGTTGTTACGGGCGGGGCGGGATTCATCGGCTCCGCCTTCGTGCGGATGGCGTTGCGCGAAAACTGGGCCGAGCAGGTCGTTAACCTGGATAAGCTCACGTATGCCGGCAATCTCGATAATCTCCGCTCCGTCGAGGAGAATCCCCGGTACCGTTTCGTGCAAGCCGACATTTGCGACCCGGATACCGTCGGCGCGCTGTTCGAGACGGAATCGCCGGATGCGGTGATTCACTTTGCGGCCGAATCGCACGTCGACAGGAGCATTCACTCCCCTGCCCCGGTGATCCAAACCAATTTAAACGGCACGTTCACCTTACTCGAAATGGCGCGCCGCCATAAGACTGCGCGTTTCGTGCATGTCTCGACCGATGAGGTGTACGGCAGTATCCAAGCGCCCCACGACGCGGACGAGAAGTACCCGCTGCGAGCAAGCAGCCCGTACTCGGCATCCAAGGCGGGTTCGGACTTGCTGGCATTGTCGTACCACACGACTTACAAACTGAATGTTTCAGTCACGCGCGCTTCGAACAACTACGGACCGTACCAATTCCCCGAAAAGCTGATTCCGCTGATGATTTCGAACGCGTTGGAGGACAAGCCCCTTCCGGTCTATGGCGATGGGCAGCAGATCCGCGACTGGCTTTACGTTGAGGATCACTGCCGCGCAATCCGATCTGTGCTTGAGAAGGGACGTCCCGGTGAGATTTACAACGTAGGCGGCAACTGCTCGCTACCCAACCTGGAAGTGGTCAAACGCATTTTGAAGGTGACCGGAAAACCGGAGGCGCTCATCACGCGAGTTGCCGACCGTCCTGGACACGACCGCCGCTACGCCCTGACAAACGACAAATTGACACGGGAAACGGGCTGGCAGCCGGTAATGACTTTCGATCAGGGCTTACTAGTGACAATTGACTGGTATCGGGCGAATAAGGACTGGGTCGGGCGCGTGAAGAGTGGTGAATACCGGCATTTTTACGAATTGAACTACGCCAACCGAGCCGAATAGTCACCCTTTTGTCGCTATAATTTCGACTGGAGCGCACTCCCTCACGTGGATAGGTCTCAACATGCGATTTCTGCTCGAGACGAGTTGGGGCAGATCCAATATGAGGTACGCCTTTCGCGCTCGTTGAGCGATCTACGACGCTACTTTGACCGCGTCCAAAAGCTCCGGCGTACGTATCTGGATGACTTCGATCTGCAAGTCCTTACGGCCGACGTGCAGGAGGCGATCATCGAGCGTGCGCGCTCGCTCCGTGAGGAATCGAATGCACTCGACTTCGATGACGAGGCGGCCGAAGACAACCCCATTTCAACGCTGCCCGTCGAGAGACAGCCACGGCCGCACGGGGCTGCGGAGATCCCGCCGGAGGTGCCGCGCCTCGACAGAAAGAATTGGCAACGGGCGATTTACCTTGCGCTGTTATTCACGGTTTTGATTTGCGCGGCTTTTTTCTACCTGATTCAGACCGCGCGCCGGATCAATTTGCCGGAATCTGTTCCGAGCAACACCAGTGTTCCGTCCCAGCAAACCGCGAGCCAACCCAGTCAGAACACGGCCACTGTTCCGCCCGTGCCCGGCAAACCCACGCTTCGCCTCTATACAGATCTGGTCCCGGGGACTGTGTCCCTCGACGACGGGCCATCCCAGGATACTAAGGACGGGGAGCTGGTTCTGGATAATCTCCAGCAAGGCCCCCACACCATCAAGGTGAGCGGTAAGGGCGGCGCAGCAGACTTCCGTTTCGATGTGACCGGCAAAGGCGCGCCGCAGATTGTGGGAGTTCCCAACGCCATAGACGCATTGGCCGTTCTGGTTTCTGCGCAAGACGGTAAAGGCCGGGTCGTTACGAACGCTGAAAATCCCGCTCTCATTCTGGACGGCAAGACGGTCGGAGCTGTGGG
>DATBHS010000041.1:0-69449 GCA_036557345.1 Bryobacteraceae bacterium | reverse complement strand
GCGGCAAGCCTCCATCCAAGCTTGTATGGGCAAGTCTGTCCACACGCTCGCACGTTAGTTACTCAGAGTATCAACGAGGGCAAGCTCGTTACATTGCGCGGAAACACGAGGCCGGAGGCTAACGCGGCAAATGACCGCGGTCCGGTGAGCAATAGTTATCAGATCAGCCATATGTTTCTGCAACTCAGGCGGGCCCCCGAACAGCAGGAGCGACTCGAAAAGTTTATCGCGGAGCTACACGATCCCGCCTCGTCAAACTTTCATAAGTGGCTGACAGGAAAACAGTTCGGCCTGCAGTTCGGGCTGGCTCAGGACGACCTGGCAGTGGTGACGGGATGGCTCGAGTCGCACGGGATGAAGGTGAATTCAGTGTCTCCGAACCTGGTGGTCGACTTTTCCGGAACGGCCGGCCAGGTCCGCGTGGCATTTCATACGAGCATCCACCAACTAGCGGTTGGCGCGAAGCGTCATTACGGAAACATGAGCGATCCGCAGATTCCAGCCGGCTTGCAACCGCTTGTGACTGGAGTGGTTTCGCTCCATGATTTCATGCCGAAACCGCTGAGCCACCCGACGCCGGCCTATACCATCAGCTCCAGTTCGCAAGCATTAGTTCCTGCCGACATAGCCACGATTTACAACTTAAATCCGGCTTTCGCAGCCGGAGTGTCCGGGCAAGGACAAACCATTGTGCTCCTGGAGAATGCAAACCTGTACAGCAGCGGAGACTGGCTTGTCTTTAGAAAGGTGTTCGGGATGGCGCGGCCGTATCCACAAGGCAAGCTCATTACGGTCCATCCAGGCGCGAATTGTTTCGATCCCGGCTTGAACGGGGACGCGGCCGAGGCCACGCTCGATGCCGAATGGGCCACAGCCGCAGCGCCCAACGCGACTATCGAGATTGCCTCATGCCTGGACACCTTCACTTTCGGCGGCTTCATTGCGCTGCAGAATCTCCTTTCCAGCGACGCCGCACCACCGCCAATCGTGAGTATTGGTTTTGGCGAGCCGGAAAGCCTGCTCGGAACGGCAAAGAATGCTTTCATCAATGGCCTTTATCAGATGGCCGCAGCCGAGGGGGTCTCAATCTTTGTTTCGTCCGGAGATTCAGGCGCGGCGTTTCTCGATCGCAACCAGACGAATGCGACACGTGGCATTTCGGTGAACGGTTATAGCTCCACGCCGTACAACGTCTCGGTCGGCGGCACTGATTTCGCCGATACATACTTCGGGACCACCACTAAGTACTGGAACGCCAATAACTCGCCCACTTTTGGCTCGGCGCGATCTTATATTCCTGAGATCCCCTGGAATGATTCATGCGCAGGCGAACTGCTGGCCATCAGCAGCGGATTTAACACGCCGTACGGAACGACGGGCTATTGCAACAATGGCGGTCCGATTTCGATTGTGGCGGGGGGCGGCGGGCCGAGCGCTTGCGCGACGGGATCGCCCAATGCTGGAGGCGTTGTCGGCAATACGTGCCAGGGTTACGCCAAGCCTGCCTGGCAGAGCATCCTGGGGAATCCGAACGACGGCGTTCGAGATATACCCGATGTGTCACTCTTCGCGTCTAACGGCATCTGGGGCCACTATTACGTTGTTTGTTTCTCCGATCCCGCCCAGGGGCAAGTGCCCTGCCTCGGTCCTCCAAACACCTGGGCCGGTTTTGGGGGAACGTCGTTTTCCGCGCCTGTAATGGCCGGCATCCAGGCGTTAGTCAATCAGAGGACGGGAAGCCGCTGGGGCAATCCGAACCCGATTTACTATCGCCTAGCCGCCGCGGAGTACGGCAACACTGGCTCCTCGTCTTGTAACTCCACCGGATCCGCAGTAAACAGCAGTTGCACGTTCTACGATGTCACGCTGGGTGACACGGCCGTGAACTGCAGCGGACCGAACAACTGCTTTTTGGGACCGAGTCCAGGCTCCTTCGGAGTGCTTTCTACATCCAAGACGGCGTATCAGCCGGCCTACCGGGCAAACACCGGCTGGGATTTCGCTACTGGCATCGGCAGCGTGAACGCCTGGAACCTCATGAAGAATTGGCCGGCGGCTACGGGTACCGCAAGTGCCGGCGGAATTACAGAGTAAAGGAACGAGACTTATGCATAAGCACGTAGCGCTTTTTGCGGCCGCGCTCTGCGGCTTTCTTCCGATTGCGAAGGCCAGCAACCTGGTAACGAATTCGGGCTTTGAGACCGGCGACTTTGCCAGCTGGACGCTGTCGGGCGCGAATGTTCCCGACAATTCCGGCATCTACTACGGCGTGGACGGGTTAAACCCTCACTCGGGGACTTTTGAAGCGTATTTCGGCTCCGTGGGGGGCATCCTTGAACTAAGCCAGACATTGAGCACCGTACCCGGAGTGTCTTACACGGTCACCTTCTGGCTCGCGCATTCGCCGGAAACGCCATTTCCCTATCTGAACTCGTTCGATGCTTCGTTCGGCGGATCGACGCTCCTCTCCCAAGCGGGAGTTCCGGACACTGGCTATACCCAATACTCATTCAGCCGACTTGCCACCGGAACTTCCACCGATCTGCTATTTGCTTTCCGGGACGATACTAGTTACTTCTCTCTGGACGATGTTTCGGTGACGCCCGACGCCGTTCCTGAGCCGGGAAGCGCCCTGTTGGTGCTGTTCCCTTTGACGGCCTTGTTTCTGGGATACCGCGTACGCCGAACGCCGCGTTGACGGGATAGATTCCGCGCCGCGTGCTCTGTTAGTTGGTGCGCTTCCCCCAAAAAACCCAAAGGCCTACTCCAGAGCTGGTGGAATACCGAGTCACTTTTTCGTTGAAGCAAAAGTGCTGATGCGAAGCCTAGTGCGTTTAGCCACACATGATCCAGCGGAAGCCAGTTAAGTTCGCTTACACAGTTTCAAGGCATAAGATCGCAGGAGCGCAGTCTCGATCACCAGCCAACAGCCTTCAAGTGAACTACATCGGACGTATTCTGGTTCAGGTACTCTCATTTACCCTTTTATCCGATAGATATATATGCCAATTAAATGAGTGCTTACGCACTAGCCTAGCCTGTACGATGTCAGCAGTATGTCGTAGAAAGAAAAGGAATATTCCTTTCGGTGATAGATTCCGGTGGGAGCGAGCGGCTATTCCTCGGAGGTATCTTACGGTACTAATTCTTTTGACTAGGCCACTCAGCAGGGTTGTATAGGGGTGTTACGCATGATACCGTCCTTGTCGGAGGTCCTTCCCTAAACTATTTTATGCATCTGAAGCTTTTTGCAACTCTCGCGACTCTGGCACTTCCGGTAGCAATGTTCGGCCAGGAATCGCCTTCTCTTATTAACCCGGTGGGTTCCAATCTGGAGGACGTTTTTCAAGTCAACTACGCATCGAATCTCAACCGAGCTGATGGCGTGGTGAACGTCACCAACGCCGGCACATCGGGGCGTGACATTTGCGTGAACCTCTACGTATTCACGCCGGACGAGCAGGAGCAAGCCTGTTGTTCGTGTCGGGTTACGCCGAACGAACTGGATGGCTTCCCGGTATCGTTCGGGCCGGGTAATCTCTTGTCGAACCCCGCGTTCGGTAGGGCAAACTCGGTCGTGATCAAGCTCCTGGCGTCGAATCCCGACGGGCCTGCGGGCTGCTTCAACAGCACGTCGAATAACCATGGCATAATCACCGCCCGTTCGAGCGCTGGCCTGATCACGGCTGGCGATCTGGTCCCGGGTATGACAGCTTGGGCGACGCATGCTCATCCGACCAACACCACTCAGGCCGCGATCACCGAGACCCGTTTTGAACCCAAGGGTTTGAGCGCGTTCGAATTCGGGTTCCTGGTTAACACCTGCAATCAGAACCTGACGAACGGTAGCGGCAAGGGACTCTGCAGTTGCCCGAATCTGGTTGGTGGCTTGGCAAAGCCAAGGCTGTAATCGACAAGGCAGTTTTACTTTAACCGTGCGCCGGGTTCCGACAGTTCTATCTCGGTACCCGGCGTACTTGTCTAGCCCGGCTGAATTAGTCTATAACCAGAGTTCGAAAGGAAACATTTAATGATCAGGTCAGTTTTGACCGTAGGTTTGTGCTCACTTAGCGCCTGCCTTCTCGCCTATCCGGCTACGAGTAGCGATGATTCGCTTTCTAAGCGGGATACCGTGGTCGCCGAAATCGACGGGACGAAAGTAACGCTCGGCGAACTGGAGCAAAAGCGTGCCGACAACCTGTTCCAGGCTCGCAACGGTTACTACCAGGCAGAGCGCAAGGTGCTGGAAGATTACATCAACGACTATGTTTTGGCCAAGCAAGCCAAGAAGGAAGGCGTGACAGTGGATCAACTCCTGGAGCAGCACGTGAAGACCACGCTGCCGAAGGATCCCAGTGAAGAAGCCCTTCACGTCTACTATGAGGGCCTGGATGCTGCGCAATCATTTGAAGCCATGCGGCCAAAGATTTTGGACCACATTCGCGAGGTCCGGTTTGAGAAGGCGAAAGCGGCTTATGTCAAAACGCTTGTCAGCCAGGCGAACGTGCTGATTACGCTACCGCCGCCCAGGGCTGAGATCGCGCTGGCCCATACACCGATGATAGGATCGCCGAACGCTCCGGTTACTTTCGTCGAGTTTGCGGATTACGAATGCCCGTACTGCCAGCAGGTGGCTCCGTCGGTGGCGAAGCTCGAGGCCGAATATAAAGACAAAGTTGCCTTCGCCTACAAGGACATGCCGCTACCGATGCATGGGCATGCCCAGAAGGCCGCGGAGGCCGCTCATTGCGCGGGCGCTCAAGGAAAATATTGGGAATATCACAACGAGCTATTCGAGAACAAACAGCTCGAGATTACCGAGCTCAAGCAGGATGCCCGCAAGTTGAACCTCGATACGGCGGCATTTGATCAGTGCCTGGATTCCGGCGCGCAGGCCGCCGCCGTGAAGGCCCATGCCGATGAGGCGCAGAAGCTGGGGCTGCAAGGCACTCCGGTTTTCTTCATAAATGGCCGCATGATGTCCGGCGCGGTCAGTTACGACGAATTGCGAAAGGCCGTGGATCAGGAACTGGCGACCGCCGCGGCTCAGCCGAAAGAAACGGCTCGCCGGTAAACGCAGCCGCGGCGTCAATCCGCGAATCTGCAGTTCCGGCACGAAGGAGGGACAGCACGCTTCAACGCAACCTTGCGGAAGATGCTGTTCCTCTGCGTATTCGATATCCTGGCATGCCAGTGCCACAAGCGTCGCAAACGTTGAATGGCTGTGAAACCTTCCTCAAGGTGCGAGGTGCTCTGTGGGAATTTCGAGAAATGGACGCCAGCAGGAACCGGGCAACCGACCGCAACGCCGCTGGGTTCCATCGGAAGTCGGTCTTATTGTCGTAGACTCCTCATTTAGTCCGATCGTCTTCAATTCCGAAGCCGCGGTGATATTGAATTATCCGGAACGGCCGAGCGTCGAGCAGGAATTGATGCTTCAGATTCCCGAGGAGATTCTGGCGAGCATTCGAGGCAGGGAGCCGGCGGACTTTGCACCCGTCATCAGTAATTTTCGCGCCGGCAAGAGAAGATATACGTGCCAGGCCTACGTGATGATGTCGCGGATCGAATCCCTGCCGAGCCCGGTGATGGCGCTTTTGCTGCAGCGAAACTCTTCGACAATTGAAGCCGTGTATGAGGTAGCAGCGCAATACAACCTTACCGGCCGGGAGCGGGAAGCGCTCGAAGGAATATCCGCCGGCCTGACGAGCAAAGAGCTGGCCAAGCAGATGAACATCAGCCCCAACACCGTGAAGGCCTATCTGCGCATCATCATGGTCAAGATGGGAGTAAACAGCCGCGCTGCAATCGTCGCCCGAATCCTCGAACAAAGCGCCGCGACGCCCGGCAAGCTGGTTTCCGCCGAGGGACGAAAGACGATGGGGAGGGGCGCGTAGTGGCTAATCGCAGGCTGAAGCCTGCGACAGCATGCTAAAGCGTGCGCCACCATCGCTGGGTTTATGCTTTGACGTTATTCTTTTTCACTTGGTCAGCAATGTACTCCGAGGTGCGCCAGCCCAGCGCTGAAATGGTCAGAGTGGGATTCTTATCCGCGTTACTCACGAAGGGTGCCGCGTCGGTAATGAACAGGTTCTTGCAATCCCATGCCTGACAATAAGCGTTCAATACGGACGTCTTCGGGTCGGCTCCCATCCGGGCAGCTCCAACTTCATGAATAATCATTCCGCCGGGCGCAATTCCCCAATTGTCTTCCGAGCCTGAACTCGAAACCACTTCGCCGCCCGCCGCCTTGATGATCTCCTGAAACGTTTCCTGCATGTGCCTGGCCTGCAGGATCTCGTCCTGGCTCCATTTGAAATGGAAACGCAAGACCGGAATGCCCCACTGATCGACGGTGTTGGGGTCGATTTCACAGTAGCTATCGTTATTTGGAATCATCTCGCCGCGGCCCGAGAAAGAGATCTCACAACCGTAAATCCTCCTAAGGTTGCGCTTCAACTCGAGGCCGTAGCCGCCTCCCAGGTAACGCTCGGAGCCTCCCAGAATGCCCGGTTCCGGCAGCCCGCGGCCACCGCCAAACTCAATGTGGTAGCCACGCGCAAAGGACAACTTCCCAGCCTGCTGTTCCTTATAAAGCCACCAGGGCATGTACATATGCATGCCGCCAATACCATCTTCATTCGCGGGCGGCAAATCCTGCAGGATCGGCAGAAATCCGCTGACATCAGACCCAACGGTATCCATAAGGTAGCGGCCGACCAGTCCTGACGAGTTGGCCAAACCATTCGGGAACTGGCTGCTCTTGGAATTCAGAAGGAGCCGCGCCGTCTCACAGCAGCTCGCCGCAAGCACAACGATTTTGGCGCGAACCGATATCTCCCGGCGCGTTTTCGTATCCACGTAAGACACGCCGCTCGCCAGCCCATCGCTCCCCACCAGGACCTCGCGCGCCATCGCTCCCGCGCGCACTTCAAGATTGCCGGTCTTCATAGCGGGGAAGATGTGTACACCCGGCGAGTTGAAGTTGGCGTTAATTCCGCAGGAACGGCCACACTGGCCGCAGTAGTGACAGGCCGGGCGGCCGTTTAAGGGCCGCGTCAACATCGCCATGCGCGATGGAACGCAGGGAATTTTCAGCCTTTTGCTGGCCAGCTGGATGATTCGCTCATAAGCGCGGGGAGCCGGCGGCGGAAGGAACTTCCCGTCCGGAGTGTTCTCCAAATCCTCTTTCGATCCGAATATGCCGATCAACTGTTCCGCTTTGTCGTAATACGGAGCCAGATCATCGTACGTTATCGGCCAATCGAATCCCTTGCCATCACGGCTATACGGCTTGAAGTCATAGGGACCCATGCGCAGCGAGATACGGCCGTAATGGTTCGTGCGCCCACCCAGCATGCGCGCGCGCCACCAGCGCCAGTCAGACCCGGGTGCGTTTGTGTAGGGTTCCCCTTCGACCTGCCAGCCGCCCTTGAGAGTGGCGTCGAAGTAGCCGAACGGCTTTTGCTTCGTAGATGCTCCGCGATGCGGTGAGTTGTAGGGCCACGCAAACATGGTCGATTGCTTTCGATAGTCGAACCAATCGCCCGCTTCGAGCATGCAGATTTTTGCTCCCGCGTTGGCAAGCACCTGCGCCGCTACACCACCGCCTGCCCCGGAGCCAACGATTACGACGTCGTATGTCTTTGGAGTTGGCTGTAGTTGGGCCATGTTCGTAAATGTACACCACCGCCGGGCGCATCAGGGGCCGCCGATATTTGTCTGGATCGATGAATGGCTCACCTCGAGGGTGAATTCACGCCCTCACGTCAGTTCGTGTGCTTCGTTGACACGGAGTTCACTCTTCATCCGCTTGGTCTTTCGAAGCACATCCCATAGGGCGAGCACATAATTCGGTCCAACCCGCAAGATACGGAATGAGGACGGACCCATTTCCAGGGTTCGATTGATCCAGGAAACCGCGACTTCTTTTACACGATATCCCGCAACCAGAGGTTTGAGTCCAGTCTCGGCATTCGCGGCAAAGTGGTGCTGATCAATGTGAATATTCTTGAGGACTTCCGCACGGTAGAGCTTCAGATTGTTAGAGATGTCGTGGAAAGGCAGGCGCAGCACCGTCCGAGCAAGCAAGTGAAACAACCGGTTCGCGAGAATCTTCGGGAAAGGGTAGTTGACCATGATTGAGTCGTGCGTGAAGCGGCTCCCGATCGCGCCGTCATACCCTTCAGCAACCGCATCAAACAAGTCACGCAGTTCAGGGACAATCTGGACAAAGTCGCAATCCATCGTCAGGATATAAGCCCCTGTTGCCGCCGCGTATCCGTCTCGAAGCCCCCGGCCCACGCCATTGGGTGGTTTTCGGCGTATGAGTCGCACTCTCGGCTCTTGTTCCGCGATCGCCTGAGTTACTGCCGATGTCTTATCGGTGCTGTTATCGTCTACTATCAAAATTTCATGAATATAGTCATCGAAGTGCTTGATAAGGGCAGAGACGAGTGGCCCCACGTTCATTTCCTCGTTGTAACAAGGCACAACGAAAGAGACTGCCCTTCGAAATTGAGAATGCCGCGCGAGATTGATCGCCGGCCTTTGCTGTGAGCCACCTGGTTTCCTGGCCCACAAGTAAAGCGAACCGCACAGATCTTTAATTACCGGTGCGTGCTCAAAGACGAAGGCGATCGATTGAACTGTGGGAATGATCCTCCGCGGCAGGAGCGGATGAATAATGTCGTACGGAATAACATCTACGTTCGTAAAGCCTTGATGAGAAGCGATACGAAGAAACCTGTATTTGCTCATGCCGATCTGGCATCGAGCATTTCCTGTCCAGCGTCCGACAAGTGGAATTACAGTCTTAATAAGAACCTGAGGGTTCCAAAGGTTGTTTTCAAAGAAGAGAATTTGGCCACCCGGTTTCAACAGCCGGTAGATTGCCTTCAGCGTTTCCGGGTAGCGATCGTGGCACAGAATTGCGGTGCCGATCACATAGTCGTAAGCACCCGCTGGAAGATCATCCAGCGTCTCTACCAAGACCGGATGAACATTTTCCAAGCCATTCCATTCGGAAGCTTTGATCAGGTCCGAATTGAAGGCCGCAGCCGTGATTGCGTTCTCACCCCGGAACACCCTGGCGAGTTCGGACGTCCAGAGCCCGCCACCGGCTCCGATTTCTAGAATCGATTCACCCGGTAGGACGTGAAAGCAGTGCCTGACAGTCAGTGCGCGCCAGCGCAGTTTGATAGGTGAACTTTGCGGATGAGAGCGCCAGTAGCGTTCTCGGGTACGCTCCATCTCCCGCAAATTTTCTTCGAGCCGCGAGTGTTTTGACGCCACAATGGGAAGTTGAGACTCCGCCGGATTTTCAGTAAGGATGAAATGACCTGTTACGTATACTACCCCAATTGAGCTAAGTTTCGATCTCGTTACGGTACCAGCACGTACTGGAAGGGACGATTACTCTACCCCACCGGCACGTATTGCATCAGATAGCGCTTGGCCATGACGAAGCCCATCTTGAAATCGCTGCTGAAGTCGGGACCGGGATTGTCATCGGCGCCGTACAACGGATCCTCCTGCTCCACGCTCATCGCGCCGGAATATCCTACGTTCTGCAGAACGCTGAAGAACTCGCGCCAGTTGATAGAACCCATGCCGGGGATCCGGTAGCGCCACCAGGAAGCGCCGTTGACCGGATTGATCCCGCCTGCTCGCAACACCGGCCACAGAATCTCGGTGTCCTTTAGATGTACGTCATAGATCTTGTCAGCGAAGTCTCTCGCAGTTTGAATCGGATCCATGAATTGGCGCACCAGGTGAGAAGGATCGTACTGCAGGCCGATATGCGGCGAATCATCGAATCCCTTCAATAGAGCTTCGAAGCCGACTGGACTCGTCGCCAGGTTCGGTCCTTCGGGCCATGGCTCCCATAAAATGCGCACATGATTGCGTTCGCATGCCGGGAAGTACTTTTGGTTGTAGACGCGCACGATCTCATCGATTTGTTGCTGAAACGGCTGCGATGCGTCTTTTCCGGATGCCGTACCAATATAGGGAACGCCAAGTTTACCCGCCAGGTCGATTGCCTTGACGAAATAAGAGTTCTCTCGCTCCCGTTTCTGCGGATCCGGGTGGATATGGTTCTGTGTCACCTGAAAGGCCGATACATGCATGGCGGCTTTCTGCAGCGTTCCTTTGATCTGCTCCACCTCCGCGTCGCCGATTCGCGAGGCGTTCAAGGTCGACCCCGCCCCGCCATCCAGGATCATGTTCGTAAAACCCTGTGCCCTTGCGAACTCGACGTTTGCGGGCGTGTAGGGGCCAAGAACACCAAGCCGCGGCTTCCATTCTTTCGGGCGGCTGGCGCCCTGTGCGCTGTATATAGAGGATGCCGCTGCCGCAGACAGGCAGCCCATGAGCGTTCGTCTCGTCATATAGAAGAAGTTATATCGTTACTTCCTTTTCGTGCTGATTCCCATTGCGGTGCGATAGCGCGCCACGAGCTCGTCTGCTTTTACTGGCTGGCCTTGCTGTCGATAGGTTTGGCTCAGCAATTGAACAGCCTGCAGCAGTAACGGATCCAGTTCGACGGCTCGTTCCAGATGCCCGATCGCCTTTGCGGCATCACCGGCCGCCAGCAACGCACCCGCAAGGTTCACCTCATACGGGGCAAAGTTCGGCCTCAGCGCCAGGGCTCGTTCGAATCGCCGTTCGGCCTCAGCGGGCTGCTTACCTGTCAGGAGCACGTTACCCAGAACGGTGAGGGCGGCGGCATCTCCAGACAGATCTTTATCGAGCCGGTTCAGCATGCGGTAGCCAAGGATCACCTGATTTGGCCTGCGGTTCTCCATTCCTGCCGTTACCAGCGCCAGGGCCAGGTTTCGCTGGCGCACGGAGATATCCGGCTCGCGCCAGGCTACGAGACGATCATTGCTGACCGCTTCGCCTTCCGCTTCCGGAAGGCGGGTGATGCGATGGTCAGTAAAGCTGGTATGCCCTCCGTCTTTGGCCGGCCGGCGCGGCATGTGGCAGGCGACGCAATCGCGGCCCGGAGCGGAATGCGAAACAGAAAGCGTCTTTGCGTGACAGACCAGGCAGCGCTCGCGAAAATACTCCGCAGGTCGAACCGGCGTTTCATGCGGGTTGTGGCATGTGCCACACCACAGCTTCCCTCCGCTGCTTCGCGCGCAAACGCTTAGCGCCAGTTGCTCCACCTGGCTGATCACTTTGATGGATTTCTCAGCCTCGTGAGGTGCTACGTACACGGTATAAACATCTTCGATGCGCTCGCCCGGTCGAAAATCGGCGATACTTCTTCCCGGATTCGGAATGCGCACCTCGCCCGCCAGATGGCACTGCTCGCATATGCTGTCGCGGGCCGCGGGATGTAACTTCGCGGGATTCACGATCGAGCCGGGAACCGGTTTTCTCAGATGAGATTCCGCCGATCCATGGCATCGATCGCATTGAATTCCGAGCTCAGCGAATGGTGGGGATTCAAATGAATTCAGCGTGTCAGCCACTGGGCGTGGCTTGTCCGAATGACACGTCAGACACTCTACCGTGACCGGTCTTGAGAAGTCTGGATTTGGACTCTGTTCGTAACCGGGCGCAACGTCCCACGCTTGGCGGCTCGTGTAATACGAGATGGGCGATTGAAAGAGATAACTCCCTATCTGTGCCAGATACCCGAAGGCATGGCTGCCGGAACCGATCGCGTACTGAACATGTAACGTCTCCGATTCGCCCTGACGCTCGAGGCTCTGGCGCACGCCCGAGGCGTCGTTTGCGATCGCGAATCGCGTTCCCGAAAAAGTATGCTCAAAGACGCCTTCCGGTTGCGAGCCCGCGAGACTGATGGAGTGAGCCATGGCGGTCTTTGCGAAGCCCTCGACTTCTTTCGGATGGCAGGATGCGCAGGGATGAGCAAGGGCCAAAGCCGGTACCAGCGCAGTAAAGAGAATCGGCAAAACGCGAGTTCTAGTACAAACAGGGGAGCCGCACGTTTTCCGTTGTTTTGCTATAGGTAAACGGTTATACTCCCTCACAGTAGATTTTTGTACAACTGTCGTTGCAGACAGTTATACAACTATCGTTTGAGTGACTGTGTGGGGTCTGAATATGAATAAGAAGTTAGTCCGCCCGAATTGCGCGCGCGATTTCCGAATTCTGCTCGTAGTTTTTCTGGTTCTCTTGAGCTGTGGATTGGCGAGTGGGCAGGCCCTTCAGGGTATCGCCGGAACAGTCACGGACTCGACTGGAGCGGTTGTTCCTAATGCGACGGTGACCGCGACGAACGATGCCACGAACGTCTCGAAGACCGCTACGACAAGTTCCGCCGGAACCTACCAATTTACGGATCTGATTCCGGGCACTTATACGGTAAAAGGCGAAGCCCCCGGTTTTCAGACCTCGGTTCATAGCGGAGTGGGTGTCGAAGTTGGCAGAGTCTCCACAGTAGACGCCGTGCTGGAGCCGGGCCGGACGGAGCAAACCGTAAATGTGACCGAAAGTGCGATTACTCTCGACACGACGCAACCAGCGCTGGGCACGACGATTGAGAACAAAGTCGTGCAGGAGTTACCTAATCAGGTCCAAGGTGGCCGCGGTCGTCAAATAGACCAGTTCGTCTTCCTTGCTCCGGGTGTTAGTGGAGACACATTCAGTCATCGCGTGAACGGCGGTGTCGATTTTGAGAGCGAAGTTGTGTTCAACGGCATTCCAATGGCGCAATCCGAGACGCAAGGATTCCAGACTATCTGGAACCCACCTTTTGAACTAGTGAATCAATTCAATGTCCTACGCTCTTCGTTCTCCGCGCAATATGGCTTGGCGCAGGGCGTTGTCACCTATAACACGGCGTCTGGAACAAACCAGTTCCACGGTGACGCCTTCGAGCTCATACGTAACGAAGCATTCGACGCACGCGGTGCCTATAACGACACCACACCCATCGACAAGGAACACAACTACGGTTTCAGCCTGGGCGGACCAGTGTGGATTCCCAAACTCTACAACGGGAAAAATCGCACATTCTTTCACGTGAGTTTCGAATGGTATCGACAAGACCAAACGAATACCGATTTCCGATCGCTACCCACGGTGGCTGAAAAGGCAGGTGACTTCAGTGGCGTTGCAACCATTTGGAATCCGATGAACAGCGGCTGTAACGCCAATGGCAATACTCCGGGACAACCATTTCGAGGCAATATTATTCCGCAGGTGTGCTTCAGTCCGGTATCGGCCAGCCTCTTGCAGTATATGCCTGATCCTCCATTGCCTGGCCTGGTGAATAACCAGCCTTCGCTATTGGGCGTCATTCCCACGCGCCAAAATCCCTGGGGGTTAACGATCGATCACAGCATCAATGACAGACAATCGATCCACTGGACTCAGTGGCGCAATAAGTGGACCTCCTACGGCACAGAAACAGATGCCCGCCTTCCCACCAGTAATCCGCTAACGAGCAACATTTTTCAACCAGATCTCGGCACTGTTTTCATACTCAATTACGCCCTCACCGTCAATCCGCATTTGGTGATGACGGCTGGCGCAAGTTGGTTGGGTGAGCTAAACAATCAAATCAGCCAGCGCACGTCGGTCCCCGACTTCCCTCCCGCACCGGGCGCGCCGCAGATTTCGGAACTTGAATTTACTGGATCAAACTCGCCATCACAGCTAGGCTCGCCGTGGATTGAGTCGATTAACCGCAAGCTCGGTTGGGTAATCGAAAACAACTGGCAATGGGTGAATGGCAAACACACGTTCAACATCGGTGGAGAATTTCGGAGAACGTACCAGGATGACAACGAATGCCAGCAGTGTGCCGGCCATTTTGTTTTCAGCAACAACCAGACGGCCGATCCCAATGATCTGAGCAACACCGGCAATTCGTTTGCAAGTTATCTGCTCGGCACGGTAGACAGTGCAAGGCGAATCGGCTCGCAGGAGTTGAGGCTTCGGAATAAAGACTTTTCGATGTACATCCAGGACGATTTCAAGTGGACGCCACGGCTAACCGTAAACATGGGTCTGCGCTGGGATCTGATGTTCCCCTTCACCGAAGTCGACAACAATATTGTGTACTTTGATTCGCATATTCCAAATCCGGCTGCGGGAGGCGTGCTTGGGGCGGCGACAAAGTTTGGCGACTGCGACGGCTGTGCAGGAATCACCCGCGCCAATTTGCACCGGGCCCATTTCAGTCCGCGGACCGGATTCTCTTTCGAGCTCAACAGTAAGACCGTTCTGCAGGGTGGGTTCTCCATGAACTTCCTGGATGGCGGGGCCTACGAGTACGGCACCAGCAAAGTGGCGGTGAATTACGGCAACCTCTTGCTCGGCTCTTTCACGCGAAACTCGACCGGTTCGACAGCCCCCGGTTTTGGCTCCTGGGATACAAACGTTCTTCCATTTCCATCCCTCACTCCGTTCAGTCCCGGGCTAGGCGTAGGAACGCAGATTGATGGTTTTGATCCCATTAACGACGGCGTTGCCCCCTATGACTTGGTCTGGAACATCGGCATCCAGCGCGAGCTACCGTACCAGATGTTTCTCTCTGCATCCTACACCGGCAACCGCGCCAACTTCCTACCCGCCCAATTGAACCCGCCGAACCAGCTCGCTCCGCAGTATTTGAACCAGTTCGGCAGTCAGCTGGGAAATGATTTTGCCACTGCGGGCCCGGCACTCGGAATCCCGCTTCCCTATCCGACATTTCTGACCGATTTTCCCACGGCGAACGTGCTCCAGGCGCTCCGGCCCTATCCGCAATTCGCCGGCATTTTCGACAATTTTGACAACAGCGGCTCTTCGCTCTACCACGCTATGCAGATTCAGTTGGAGAAACGCTACACCAACGGCCTCAGTTTCCTGGTTTCCTACAATCTGTCGCGCATGATGGCAAACACCAACTCCGGATTCACCTCATTCGCCAATGCGTCTCTGAACAAGGACAACCAGAAGGCAGAGTGGGCGATCGACAACAACGACCGAACGCACATGATCAGCGTCGCAGGAACCTATGAACTACCGTTTGGAAAAGGCAGGCCATTCTTGAACAAGGGCGGTGTGGTGAACGCAATCCTGGGTGGCTGGCAGATCAGCCCAATCCTGACCTACGCAACTGGCACACCGCTATTTACCGGAACGGGGGGTTCAGTCAACGTCGCCGGAGATCCCCTCGGTAACGGCTGCGCCCCTTGTAATCGCGCGAATGTGGTATCCACTTCTAACATGATGTTTTCTTACGACAACGTGTATAAAGGACTGCCCGTGATCAATAAGGCCGATTTCAGCGATCCCGGTCCTTGGGTGCTCGGGAATGCGCCCCGTGTCCTGAAACAGTTGCGGAACCCATTTCAGCTCAACGAGAACATAGCTCTGGGTAAATACTTCGCCTTCGGCGAGCGGGTCAAGCTAAAACTCGAGATAGAGTACTTTAATGTTCTCAATCGCGTGATATTTGGTTCACCTGACCAAAACCTGAACGACTCGAATTTTGGGTTGGTGATCAATAGTCAGAATAATAAGCCACGGCAAGGTCAAGGACATCTGGAGATCAGGTTCTAAAGCTCAAGTGCCGGGACGAGTCCCGGCACGGCGGCCCAAGTGGCCGCGCCACCAACACCTAGTGGTCTGAGGAATGAGTGCCGGTCAGGGCAGTGTAACGTTCGGTTTCCGCCTGCGCCTTATCCGGTAAGCCGCGTTTCCGGTACACTTGGGCCAGCACAAAGTGCGTCGGAGCATGTTGCGGGGCGAGCTGCACGCTTTTCTCCAGCTCTTTTTGGGCGTCTTGAAGCTGATTCAGATGCAGGTATGCCTTTCCCAGCGCCCGGTGAGCCCGCACGTCTTCAGGTGCGATCGTGAGAGCCTCCAGCAACAGAGGAACGGCTTCGCGAGCGCGGTCGGTACCCGCCAGAAGCGTGCCGAGATCGATGTAGGGGCCGGAATTCCGCTCCCTCGCGGTCGCGGCTCTGCCCGAAGCCTGTTCCCACGAGATGGCGGTGCGGTAGGCCGCGATGGCTTCTTCGGTCCGGCCCATTCCTTCATAAGACAGACCCAAGTTATCTTGTGCTCTAACGTTCTTCGGATCAAGTTTCAGACATTGCTGAAAGACACTGATGGCTTCATCGAAACGGTTCTCGTTATATTTCGTGCGACCCAAGTAATACAGGGCTTGCAGATTTCCAGGATTCCATTCGACTGACTTACTAAACCACTTGTCTGCATCCGAGTAATCATGCAATAAGACGTAGTCGCCGGCGACGGCCTCTAGGTCAAGCGCGCTGGGAGTACGATATTTTGCGCCTTCCGTATATTCGGCGAGCGATTCCTTCGCCTTCTGCTGCTTAAAAAGGATGTAGCCAAGCAGGTAATGCGCGTCGGCCGAATTCTTGTGCACTTGAAGATAACGACGAATCACCAGTTCGGCATCGCTGAATTTTCCCAGATTTACGAGCGATCGGGCCTCTGCAAGAGGATCATCGGGCGACGAGTGCCCGCCAGTCAGGTCCGTGTACCGCTGACTCTCGACGCGCGCCTTGTCAAGCGATCCCTGCTTTCGATACACCTGGGCCAGCAGGAAGTGTGCAGGGCCGTTTTGCGGATCGAGTTGAACCGCTTTCTCGAGTTCACCCTGTGCCTGTTCGAGTTTGTTCAAGGCGAGATAGGCCTTCCCGAGTTCCCGATGCGGTTGCGGATCGGAAGCCGCCATTTGAGTCGCTTGAACGAGAGACGGCACGGCTTCGTCTGGCCGGTTCGTCTCGACGAGAAGCGTACCCAGATGCAGGTATGGTTCCGATAACCGCTCGGCCCCGGGGGCGCCCCCGGTCGCGGCTCTGTAAGCAGCAAGCGCCTCCTCGCTACGCCCTAATGCCTGGTACGACAGACCCAGGTTGTCTTCTGCTTTCGCATTCTTCGGATCGAGTTTCAAGCACTCCGTGAAAAAGCGGATGGCCTCTTCAAAATGCTTTTCGTTGTATTTCGCTCGCCCGAGAAGATACAGCGCCAACGGATTGTTCGGATCTTTTTCGACCGATTGGGTCAGCCATTTGTCCGCGTTCGTGTAATCCTCCAAGAGGAGGTAATCGGAGCCGATCACGGCCAGTTCGATGGCCGCTGGCGAGCGGTACCGCGCGCCCTCTTCGTATTCGGCTAGAGACGGTTCTGGCTTGTTTTGTTTGAACAAGACATAGCCGAGCAGATAATGCGCATCCGCTGAATTTTTGTTTAACCGAAGATACTGCCGCGCAGCAGTTTCAGCCTCGGCCAGTTTTCCGGCCTCAACCAGCGATTGAACCGTGGTAAGCGGCGCGGGTGCTTGCGCCAAAGCCAGTCCCAAACAAATGTAAGAGCCCAGCAAGCACATGCCGAAATCATAATTGTAAGCTGGCTGGTACATGTCCCAGTTGCGGCGCGAGCTACGCCTCCGCGATCTCGTCTGGCTCAATATCTGCGCAGTGGCAAGCCTTCGCTGGGTAGCGACGGCAGCGCATGCGGGACCGGTTTCCATCGTGCTTTGGGTTATCGCCGCGCTATTCTTTTTTCTTCCTTCGGCGATCGTCATCGCGCGCCTCTCCGACCGATTTCCAGAAGAAGGCGGGATGTATATCTGGACGAAGCGTGCATTCGGCGACCGGCACGCTTTTCTTTGCGCCTGGTTCTATTTCATTTCGAATGTGCTCTACTTTCCGTCGCTGCTGCTGGCCGGTATCAGCATGGTTGCGTATGCGTTCGGCGATACCGGGGTCCGTTTCGCCGAAGAGCGCGTGTACGCTCTACCCATGACACTGCTCGTCTTGTGGGCGCTTTTTCTTGCGAACGCGTTCGGATTGAAGGTGGCGAAGTGGGTTTCGACAGCCGGAGGAGCGGCAACATTTTTCATCGCTGGAGTGCTGGGAATTTTTGCGCTCATCGTACTCATGCGTTTCGGCCCGGCCACAACCTTTCAATTGCTGCCTCGTGCCAGCCTGGGGACTTTGAATTTCTGGTCACAGATCGCATTCGCTTTCATCGGCCTCGAACTTGCTCCGATTGTCAGCGGCGAGATGCACAACCCGCGCCGCGACCTTCCGCGAGCTGCCGCCATTGGGGCTGCCGCCTGCGCTGTTTATTACGTTGCAAGTACCGCCGCCCTGCTCGTTTTGCTTCCGCCGACGGAGATCAGCCCCATGACAGGTCTTGCTCAAGCCGGGCTGGCGGCCGCAAAAAGCTTCGGCATGCCGGTTGTTGCGGCGCTGTTTGCCGTACTGATCGGCGTAGCCATCGCCGGGCAAGCCGGTACCTATATCGCCGGCAACACGCGCTTGCCTTACGTAATTGGACTCGACCGGTACATCCCGTCGGCGTTTGCGCGTCTTCATCCGCGCTGGAATACGCCCTATTTGGCTCTGCTCGTACAGGCTGCGATTTCAACCATATTTCTCGTCATGGCTCAATTAGGCGAAACGGTGCGCGCCACGTATCAAATTATGGTCGATCTGGTCGTGATCGTGACGTTTGTTCCGTTTTTGTATATCTTTGCCTCGGGCTTCTGCTTTGCGAGCCGCATAGCTGCCGTTTCGGGCCTTCTCGTGACCGCGATCGCAATCGTGCTGTCGGTGGTTCCGCCGCCCGAGGCGGCCTCTGTAACGATCTTCGAAATAAAAGTCGTCGGAGGCTGCCTGCTTTTTGCGGCGCTCGGCTGGATGATCTTCAGACGGTATGAAGCCAGGCGTCCGCAGACTGGAACAGAAACGGGCACAGCACTCCCTCAACTCAAGAATTCCTGAAGCAGGGAGTGAAAATGGTGAACGCCGTTCTCGCGCTTCACCGAATAGCGGCTGCGATCATAGGTTCGCGACCCCAACCCCTTCTGCACGTTTTCGCAAATCCGTATATCCTCCTGCTGGATCTCGTCGCTGAATGCGACGGCTTCGGGAGAAATCTCCGCGGGCTCGCTCCCGTTCGCATAAGTGAACCACTCGAAGATCGTCAGCGTCTGGTCGTGCCCAATCGGCAGGATGATGTTGCTGCTGAGGTTGTCGGGATATACGTTCAGCATGAAATTCGGGAAGATCCAGAAATACAAGGCTCGATTGCCTGCATTCCGAGCATCGTAGCGGCGCGGCTCATCCCTTCCCGGACGCGGCGGGCGGATGGGAGCGTATTGAGACGAGTAATACCGGAACGTATCGACGCGATATTGGTTGTAATCCAACTCCCGAAATAGCGAGGGGTGTGCGGCGGGTAGGTGATAGCCCTCCAGGTAATTGTCGATGTAGACCTTCCAGTTACAGCGAATCAGGTAATCGCGCCGGTACGAGAAATGAAGCCGCGCAACAGGGCAGCCCAATGTCGCCACCTGGTCTGGGATATCGGCCATCATCTCACTCAAAGGCAGAGCGTTTGAATCAACATTGACAAATACGAAAGGCCCCCACTCCTCCACGCGCATGAGCGGCAGATGTACGTCGGACCGGCTCCAGTTCTCAACACCCTCGAATTCGGGGGCAACCAGCAGCGCGCCTTCGAGTGAGTATGTCCATCCATGATAGGGGCACCGCAGCGATTTGGCGCATCCCTCGCTGTCCAGAATCGTCGAGGCCCTGTGCCGGCAGACATTCGAAAAAGCGCGCAACACGCCATCGTTGCCGCGCACAATCGCGCACGGTTCGCCCGCTATTTCAACCGCCAAGTATGAGCCGGGTTGAGCCACTTTGGATGCGTGCCCGACGGGCTGCCAGGTATGCCAGAAGATCTTCTCCTTTTCGGACGCGAGGACTTTCGCGTCCGTATACCAAGCGGCAGGGATCGTATAGGCAGACGCGAGCGGCTGGCTCATGGCAATCGCGCGGGCTCCTCGATGACGTTGTAGCGGTTCACTGCAACATTATCGAGCCGCTGGGTTGTTCCTTTTGGCCAATGGATTGTGACTTTATCAATCTTGGTGCAGGCGCCCAGGCCGAAATGCATTCGGGGATCATTTCGCGAGATATAACTTCCGCCGCTGCGTACTGAATCCGATTGCTGGGTCCCGCAGGCATCGAGGGTAAGGGTGGCGCCGATCGCATCGCCATTGCTACGGGTTCCCCGAAGCCGGAATCCGACCCAGGCGTTGTCATTCACCGTGTCATTCCGCAGGAGGACAGGCGCGCCGGACACCGGCAATATCAGCAGGTCCACTTTCCCATCGTTGTTCAAGTCTCCGGCGCAGCCGCCGCGATAGGAATTCGTGGGAACAGGAGGGAAAGAATAAATCTGCTCGGTCTTACTCCCTAGGGTCCGAAAGATGGCAATGGGCTCGTTGTAATCCTTATCAGTCGGATAGACGTGGCCGTTTGCGGTCCAAAAATCCCGCTGTCCGGAATTCTCGAAGTCCGTCAAGCCGCACGCCCAGCCCAGGTAGTTCTTGGTGGCGGTCGCGAGCCCGGTGGACGCGGCGACTTCTTCGTACATGCCTGACTTGTCGGTCCGAAAAAGAGGAAAGTAGTCCCGGTTGAACGTCGTTGTGAGCACGTCCTGACGCCCGCTTCGGCCAAAATCTCCGACTGTGACGCCCATATTCGATTGGGTGCGGCCATCCGCGTTATAAGCGACGCCGCGGTCAAGCGCCGCTTCCTTGAAGGTTCCATCGCCCTGATTCAGGAACAGGTAATTCGGATCGGAATCGTTGGCGACAAAGATATCCAGCTTTCCGTCTCCGTTAAAGTCGCCCGTGACCGGAGTGAAGCCGTGCGCAGGAGGCGCATTCGCGATGCCGGAGAGCTTTGTGATGTCACGGAAGGTTCCGTCGCCATTGTTGTGATAGAGCGCACTTCGCTCGCCGCGCAGCCCGATGGGCCCGCAGAAGACATGCTGACCGAAGTAATCGCATACCGGCGCCGGTTCATTAAACGACACGGCGCGAATATCGACGTAACCTGTCACAAAAAGATCAAGATTCCCGTCGCCATCGAAGTCGCCAAATGCGCTTCCCGTGTGCCAGGCCGCGTCCTGCCGTAACCCGGCTGTCCTTCCCAACTCGGTAAACGTCCCATCGCCGTTGTTTCTGTAGAGCAGATCCACACCTATGGTGGTGATCAGAATATCTGTGAGGCCATCGTTGTTGTAGTCGGCTGCGTTCGCGCCGGTTCCCCAGTACGGATTCGCCAGCCCTGCCTTCTCGGTGACATCTTCGAAACGGCCTCCGCCCAAATTGTGAAACAGGTAAACACTACCCGGAACCGGCGCGGGCTTCTCTCCGGCGATCGTCTTCCGGAGTTGATCCATGCTTCCGCCATTCACAATCAGCAGGTCGAGCAGTCCATCGTTATCGTAGTCGAGCCAGGCCGCTCCGCTGCCGTTCGCTTCCGGAATCCAACGCTTCTCGGGCCCTCCGCAGCGCATAGCGGCGTGAATACCAGCGGCTTCGGCAATGTCTGTGAACCGCAGTTTTTTATCGGTCCCTGCGAACAGAAGAGAAAGGCCAACCAAAATCGCGAGAATGATGCCCCGAAGCTTCAAACTGCTCATTATGACCGGAGTTTAGAGCAGCTTTTGCCGGCAGCGGGCTTCAGCCCGCCGGTCTATTGCGCGCCCCGGCTAAGCAGCATCACCTTGATGGTGTGAAAAATGATGTAGAAGTCCAGTGCCGGTGCGATGTTCTTGATGTAGTAGAGGTCGTACTCCAGCTTGATCATCGCATCCAGTTCGGAGTCGCCGTACTTGTGGTTGATCTGCGCCCACCCGGTGATTCCCGGTTTTACGGCAAGGCGCTGGCGGTAGTACGGAATCTGATGGGCGAGCAGGTCCACGAACTCAGGCCGCTCCGGCCTGGGGCCCACGATGGCCATATCGCCTCGCACAACGTTCCAGAACTGCGGCAGTTCGTCGAGCCGCAGTCTGCGGAGCCAGCGGCCCAGCGGAGTAATGCGAGGATCATCGACCTTGGCCCATACCGCGCCGGTGCGGGCCTCGGCGTCCACGTACATGGATCGGAACTTGAATAAGTTAAAAACGTGACCGTTGATGCCGACGCGCCGCTGGCGGTAAAGTATGGGGCCGGGCGATGAGAGCCGCACAGCAATAGCCGTTAGCAGCATCAACGGTGAAAACACCACTAACCCGATTGCTCCGATAAGAAAGGAATAGAATTTTTGGATCGTAATGGCGTGTGGGCGCGGACCCAGCATCGACGAAAAGATCAGCTGCGAGGGTTGGATCTTGCGGCTGCAGACACGGCGCAGGGCCATCTCGTAAGTGTCCGAAGCATCTTCGATAAGTATTCCGCCAAAACGGATCTCCAGCAGTTTCTGTACCGGCAGCCGATTTCTTCGCTCTGCCATCCCGACAATAATTCTGGTTGGCTTCTGCTCCTCGCAAATACGGCGCACGTCCTCGACAGTGCCCAAGCAGGGGATCGGAAAATCGCAAGGCTCATCTTCGCAAAGGTATCCAAGGACCGAATAGCCGAACTCCGGCCTTGCTGCTAGCTGGTTAATCACCTCGCCGAGGATGCTGGAATTGCCCAGGAGGAGCACACGCTCCGATCGAAGACCCGCAACGACGTAGTTCCAATAGAAAATTCGCCAGAGCGGGAGCAGCACCAGGACTCCCGCGCTGCCGACAATCATCAACCACCTGCCAAGGAGGAACTCCGGTTTGAGATAGCCCAGAAAGGCCATGATCAGCAGCGCGCAGCCGACGGAGAGCGAGACCTGCTGAACCAGCAGAATGCGCGACACGATCCGGAGGTCGGTATAGAGGTCCTGGAAATACATCACGGCGATAACCAGCCCCGTTACGACAAGCAGCTTCCAGTAGTTGTTTTCGCCGATCAAGTAGAAGCCGGGATCGAGGCCGACCACCCACACAGAAAGGAGATAACATGCAAGCACAATCAGCACTTCCGAAATGAGAAGCCCGACAACGCTGGCTGGAATGAAAACGCGGAAAAGCCGAATCACGTCAGGTGGTTACGGAACGCGAGATGCGGGTATGAGTGTAGCATGCCCGCGCCGCTTTACCAGGGACGGCTGCGCACGCTTCAGCAGCGCCAGGCGCTTCAAACTGCTGATTTCGCTCGGGACAAGCCTTGCGAACCAACCCTGTTTTTCCCTCGGTCTCCCGTGATATAAAGAAATGAGATTGCATTGGTCCCAGATCAATTCTTCGTCCTATTCTGACCGAGACCCGGATGCTTCGACTTACAAAGAAGGCAGATTACAGTCTGATTGCTCTCAAGCATTTTGCCTTACGTCAGCGCGAGACCGGCGGAGCGGTTAGCGCGAAAGAGGTAGCAGACGATTGCGGCATCCCCTTGCCTGTTTTATCAAAGTTGCTGCAGAAGCTCGGTAAGAACGGTTTTCTGGTTTCCGAATATGGCACCAACGGCGGCTACCGGCTCGCGCGTGAACCCAGATTGATCTCGGCGCTGGAAGTGATACGCGCAATAGATGGACCCATCGTGCTCGCAAATTGCTTCACCGCGGATTCGTATTGCGGCCATGTTGGCCGCTGTACTGTCAGGCGGCCGCTTAGGCGCATACACGAAGGCATTCTGCGACTTCTGGACAGCGTCAGCATCCAAGACATGCTGCAGGATTCGGAAGAGGGACTGAAGGAAGCAGCCTCCGCAACGCTGATCGCGCTCGAAAGCATACCAAGACCGCTCGAACCGCCGTCTTTGGCCGAGAAGGCGCGGTAAGGAACCGACATATGAAACTGCCCATTTACATGGATAACCACGCCACAACGCAGACGGACCCGCGGGTCTTTGAAGCGATGAAACCTTATTTCATGCAAGTCTACGGAAACGCGGCTTCGCGGAATCATAGCTTCGGGTGGGAAGCGGAGGAAGCGGTAGAGAAATCTCGCAAGCAGATCGCCGATTTGATCGGTGCGACTCCGAAGGAAATCATATTCACGAGCGGAGCAACGGAATCGAATAACTTGGCCCTGAAGGGGATTGCCGAGATGTATGCGGAGCGAGGCAATCACATCATTACGCAAGTAACCGAGCACAAAGCAGTCCTTGACACGTGCAAGCGCCTTGAAAAGGACGGCGCGCACGTTACCTATCTGCCGGTAAAGCAGGATGGCCTCATCGATCTGGACCAGTTGCGGGATGCGATCACGGACAAAACCATCCTGATTTCGATTATGTATGCCAATAACGAGATTGGCGTCGTACAGCCCATCCAAGAGATTGGCCGGATTGCGAAGGAAAAAGGCGTGCTGGTCCACAGCGACGCGGTACAGGCAATTGGCAAAATTCCGGTCAATGTGAGCGCCGACGGAGTGGATGTCCTGTCGCTGACTGCGCACAAACTGTATGGGCCGAAGGGCGTCGGAGCGCTTTACGTGCGGCGGCGCAATCCGCGGGTTCAGATCACGGCGCAAATGGATGGGGGCGGGCATGAGCGCGGAATGAGATCGGGAACGCTGAACGTACCCGGTGTCGTGGGGCTTGGCGCGGCATGCGAAATCGCAAAACGCGAGATGGCGGAAGAATCGAAACGGCTCGGCTTTTTGCGCGACAAGCTGAAAAATAAATTGATGGATAACCTCGATGAGGTTTATATCAACGGCTCGATGGAACACCGGCTACCGCATAATCTCAACATCAGCTTCGCCTACGTAGAAGGTGAAAGCCTGCTGATGGGTATTAACGATATCGCCGTCTCGAGCGGCTCCGCCTGCACGTCTGCGACGTTGGAGCCCAGCTACGTTCTGAAGGCGCTGGGCGCCGGAGACGATCTTGCTCACTCTTCGATCCGGTTTGGGATCGGGCGGTTCAATACAGAAGAGGAAGTCGACTACGTAGGCAACAAAGTCATCGACGTGGTGCAAAAGCTGCGAGAGCTATCGCCCCTTTACGAAATGGCTAAGGAAGGTGTCGACCTGAGCAAGGTCGCCTGGACGGCACATTAATAACCACGGCTAGAGGAAACAATACATGGCTTATTCTGATAAGGTTCTCGATCATTACAATCATCCGCGCAATGTCGGTTCTCTCGATAAAACAAGCCGCGATGTCGGGACAGGGATGGTGGGCGCTCCTGAGTGCGGCGATGTGATGAAGCTGCAGGTGAAGGTGAATCCGGACACAGGCGTTATCGAAGACGCAAAATTTAAGACGTTCGGCTGCGGCAGCGCCATCGCAAGTTCGTCACTGGCGACTGAGTGGCTGAAGGGGAAAACGGTTGATCAGGCGCTTGAGATCAAGAACACGGATATCGTGAATGAGCTTTCCCTCCCCCCTGTGAAGATTCATTGTTCCGTGCTGGCCGAGGATGCCATCAAGGAGGCAATCAGCGACTACAAAAAGAAACAGACAGCGGCGCCGAAGGAGACGCTTGTCGCGGGCTGATATGGTTGAGCTAACGCAGGAACCGGCAGCGAAGCAGGTCTATCTGACGCCCAAGGCAGTGCAGAAGGTACGTGAAGCCTTTGCGCGCGAAGGCGTGACGGGCGGCCTGCGTTTGGGAGTTGTGGGAGGCGGCTGCTCGGGTCTAAGCTATCAGTTCAAATTTGCACCGGAGCCACGGCCGCATGACCATGTCTTCGAATTCGAAGACGTAAAGGTGTTCATCGATCCGAAGAGCCTGGTGTTTCTGGATGGGATGACCCTCGACTGGCAGGAGTCGCTGATGCAGTCAGGGTTCGTTTTTCACAACCCGCATGCCAAGAAAAGCTGCGGTTGCGGGAGTTCGTTTTCCGCATAGCCGTAGAAGCGTTTGCTGACGGGTTTGTGAAGATTTGGCTCAACCGCTCCCGAATGGCGGCGGCTCAGTTTTAAGATCAACGGCTTACGAAAGTATTTCTCGATCCGGAGCCAATTTTTTCTTGCCCCTCGCTCACACTCAGGGTCCCGTATGAATTATTTCGACTTTCTCGGCCTGGAGCGAAAGCTGACGGTCGATCAGGCCGCACTGCAAAGGCGCTTTTATGAATTGAATCGCCGATGGCATCCGGACCGGTTCAGCCGCAAAGGCGCAGAGGAACAGGCACAGGCGCTGGAGGCGACCGCAATCCTCAACGACGGCTATCGCACGTTGAAGGATCCCATTAAGAGAGCACAATATCTTCTCAGCGAAGAGGGTTTTTCGATCGGTGAACAGCGCTCCCGGGACGTTCCGCCGGAACTGCTCGAAGAAGTCTTCGGGCTGAACATGATGTTGGAAGAGCTCAAGAGCGGCGACGAATCGGCACGGCCGCAACTCGACAACGCGAAGAAGCACTTCATGGGCCTGCAAAAAGCAATCGACGGTGAGATCGAAGCGCTGTTCGCGCGATACGACGCAGCAGAGGCACAGAGCGAAACGGCAAAGCAGGCGCTTGAAGAGCTACGGGGCGTACTCAACCGCCGGCGCTACGTAGACAATCTGATCCGCGATGTCGATCAGTCGTTGAATGCGCCGGGAACTTCGGTCGGGAGCCTGGAAGGCCGTCTATAGCCGTGGGAACTTTTCAAATCGACTTCGGTGGAAACCGCGCAACCAAAATCGTAGGAATTGACCTGGGCACGACCAACAGCCTGGTCGCGGTCATGGATTTAACGGGGCCGCGTGTCATTGAGGATCCACAGGGAAATACGATCGTTCCAAGCGTGATTTCGCTGGATAAACGCGGCAAAATCGTGGCCGGCGAGCCTGCCCGTGAGATGTTGTTTATCGCGCCGGAGAGAACTGCCTATTCCGTAAAACGGCTAATGGGGCGAGGAGCTGGCGATGTTCAGGAGGAATTGAAGCTCTTTCCTTTTCGTATTGCCGCCAATAGCGAGTCAATCATTCAATTAGATCTCGGGGACCGCACGTTTACGCCGCCGGAACTCTCGGCCGCCATTTTGCGGCAACTGAAGGACAACGCAGAAGCCGCACTCGGAGCCGCTGTCACGGAAGCGGTGATCACCGTTCCCGCATACTTTAACGACGCGCAGCGCCAAGCTACAAAAGATGCAGGCCGCCTCGCCGGACTGGAGGTTTTGCGGCTGGTCAATGAGCCGACTGCAGCAGCGCTCGCATACGGTCTCGATAAGCGCAAGGAAGGCATCGTCGCAGTCTACGATTTCGGAGGGGGCACCTTCGACATCTCGATTCTTCGCCTGCACGATGGTATCTTCGAGGTGCTTGCGACACGCGGCGATACGCATCTAGGCGGCGATGACATCGACAATCTCCTGTTGCGGATTGCCCTCGAGGACATCGGGACGGAACGGGGCGAGAATCTCCAAACCGATGCCGAAGGCGTGCAGCACCTGCGCCGCGCGGTTATTCACGCCAAGGAGACGCTGTCGTTCGCTCCTGAGGCCAGCATCAACCTCCAGTACGGAGGCAGACACTACATGCGCATCCTCGATCGCCCGCTCTTCGAGCGGCTGATCGCGCCAATTATCGAGAAGACGCTGGAGCCGTGCCATGCGTGCCTTGCGGACGCGCAGCTCACACCGGAGCAGATCGATGAAGTCGTGATGGTCGGCGGATCGACACGGATTCCGATGGTGCGCACAGCGGTAGAGCGCTTGTTCAAAACGAAGCCTCACACCGAATTGAATCCGGATGAGGTGGTCGCACTCGGCGCGGCGGTGCAGGCCGGCATCTTAGGGGGCGACGTGCAAGATAAGCTGCTGCTGGACGTCACGCCGCTCTCTTTGGGAATCGAAGTCATGGGAGGCGTTGTCTCAAAGCTGATTCACCGCAATTCTACGATCCCGGCCAGCGCTACTGAGACGTTTACGACGGCCGTTGACGGACAGTGCAACGTTCTGATTCACGTTTTACAGGGCGAACGCGAGTTGGTGAAAGACAACCGGAGCCTGGCCCGCTTCGATTTGAAAGACATTCAGCCTATGCCCGCCGGTTTGGCTCGGATCGAGGTGCGCTTCCTGATCGATGCGAACGGGATTCTGAACGTGACTGCCAGGGACGCTCGCACCGGCAAAGAACAAAGCGTGGACGTCAAGCCCTCTTATGGGCTGACCGAAGAGCAAGTCGAGGCGATGATTCAGGAATCGTTTGACAGGGCAGAGGAAGACATACGGGAGCGCCAAGTGCGTGAGGCGCGGGTCGAGGCCGATCACATCCTGGCTGCGCTAGAAAAAGCTACTCGGAGCGATGCCTGGGCCGCTCTGTCAGATTCGGACCGAAAGACGATTGAGGCGGCCAAGCGCGACTTGCAGACAAACTATAACAGCGGCGACTACCAGGCGATTAACGAACGAATCGAGAGGCTGAACGGCGCAACGCTGAACCTGGCGGAAGACATGATGAACACGGCGGTTCGCGGCGCTTTGAAAGGGACGAGAATCGAATAGTACCGGGTTGGCGCACCTACATACAATGAAGCCATGCCTGGACTCACCTGGGACCACTCCGAAGACATCGCGCTGAGCTTGTTCGAGGCTCATCCCGACCTGGATCCGACGAACATTCGCTTCACCGATCTGCACAAATGGATTACCGAACTCCCAAACTTTAAGGACGACCCCCTGGCTTCAACCGAAGGCAAGCTGGAAGCCATTCAGATGGCATGGCTGGAAGAGTATCAAGAGAACCGATAATAGCCGCATGTTATACTTTCGAGAGTAGTTCCGCTTGCAGATCCAACTGACGGATTGTGCGGTTCTGCGGGCGGTTTCCGCCATCAAACAGAATTTCCAGGACACGATTATGCCCAAGATGAAGACACATAAGGGTGCGTCCAAACGTTTTAAAAAGACCGGGACTGGCAAGATTGCGCGGCGCCACGCGTTCGCCCGCCATATATTGACTTCGAAACCGCGCGCTCGTAAGCGGAAGCTGGGTCAGGGCGTTATAGCCGACGAAACCGACCAGGCGAAGCTGCGCAGCATGCTTCCGTATTAGCGAAGCTAATATTGGATGAAGCAGGAGTAGGAGCAGCGCGCAGCACGTGCCTGTTGCCTCTCGAAGCGTTCGCTTAGCGGGCGCATTTCAAAAAAGGAGAAAAACGTGCCAAGAGTAAAAAGAGGTACCAAGCGGCGAGATTATCGCCACAAAACGCTTCGCCGCGCTAAGGGTTACTTTCTCACAAAATCAAAGCTGAACCGCTCTGCGCAGGAAGCTGTTGAGAAGGCGCTTCGCTACGGCTATATCGGTCGCAGGTTGAAGAAGCGAAATTTCCGCTCGCTGTGGATTGTTCGTATTAACGCTGCATGCCGGATTTCAGATATTTCCTACAGCCGATTCATCAGTGGCCTCAAGCGCGCGGGAATTGACTTGAATCGTAAAGTTCTCGCCGATATTGCGGTCAACGATTCGCTGGGGTTTGCGGCGCTGGTTCAGAAGGCCAAAGCGGCTCATCAAAGTCAAATACAGTAAGCAGAGGTTCCGGAAACAAGCATGGACGCAGTGCAGGAAGAAGGTATCGATTCTCTCGCCAGCCTGGAGGAGCGCATCACGCGAGCAGTGCAAGTGATCAACGCCCTGCGAAACGAAAACAACCAGTTGCAAGAACGTCTCAAGACCGCCGAAGAGCAGTCGTTTTCGGCCAAATCCGAACTGGAGCAGGCGCAAGCTCTCTCCTCGGAGTTCCAAAAGGAAAATGCCGAGCTCGAAGGTAAGGTTAGGCAATTATCGCAGCAAGTGGATGAGATGCGCGGCGAACGGAAGCAAGTCAAGACGCGAATCGAGAAGCTGCTCAGTCAATTGGACCTGCTGAGCGCGAGCTGACGAATCTCTCCATGGACGCACCGGACACCTCCAAGCAAATCGTCCGGGTCACTATTTTCAACCAGACGTACGCTGTCTCGACTTCCGGCGATCCGCGCGACACGGAAGCGCTTGCTGAAGAGATTGACAACCTGATGTCGTCGATCGCGCGCCGCGCCGGCAATCTCGACTCCACGCGAACGGCCGTTCTTGCTTGCCTCCATCTCGCCGACCGGCTTCGAACCGCCGAGCGGAAGCTCGAAACCCTGCAGCAATCCGTTACGCACAAAACGCGCGACTTCGCCATGCTGCTCGACCAGGCGTTTCTCGCGCCCGAAGCAAAGACGAACAGCAAATAACGCGCCTGGCGGTTTATCGTAAAACCGCTTGGCCGGGGGTCACCCGCGCGCGGTTCAGGTTAGAAGATCCGTTCCTGCCTTTGCAGGCTGCCGAAGGCACCCACGTTTGCCACCGAAAACGAAAACAGATACTGATTCTCATTCCGTATGCCCAGGTTGAAGCGG
Organism: Bryobacteraceae bacterium; assembly: GCA_036557345.1. Taxonomy (GTDB): domain Bacteria; phylum Acidobacteriota; class Terriglobia; order Bryobacterales; family Bryobacteraceae; genus Bog-105. The sequence goes on along the minus strand of DATBHS010000041.1, from coordinate 39,340 downwards.
CGAAGCTGGACGCTGAAACCGCAGCAATTCGTGTTGTAAGAGCCTTGCACAAATTCGTAAAGACGCTGGTTCGTTAGCAGGTTGTAGTCCATCAAGACGGCCGCATTCCAGCCTTTCCGGTTCGTACTGCCATAGCTGCCTCCAAACGTTAATTGATTTGCCGGCGGAGCGAGCAACGGATTTGTTGAAATGGAAGTATCGCCGACGCTCGCGCCGAATTGTCCGTGGCGGACACCGACGCTGTACGTGTCACCCACAATTTTCTTCACAAGCGGATCATAGTTTGTCCGCCACTCGGCCGATAAGAAGCTGTACGGACTGAAAATGAGCGAAGAGACGATCGGCGAGTAGTTGCGCGGACCGTCGAGAAAGGCGAATGGCGTAAGTTCGTCGCTGGCGAGAATGACATTGCGCTGTCCCGGAAGAACGGCACCACCAAACGTGGGGTCAAAATAGCGGGCCTGCGCAAGTCGCCACGTCAGGAATTCACTCACTGCGCCGGTTTTGTCCTTGCGGTAGAGCCGGTTTGTAAGCGAGACGGTAAGCTGATTGGTATTCGAGAGAACGTCGGTCGCATCAAACTGAATGATCTTGTGGAATTCGTTAATGCCAGTAGTGTACTCATATGTCGCATCTGCCTCAATGACGTGCTTCACTTTCTCGCCTAGATGAAGCCACTTGGCGGGAACAAAAATTTTCTCCAGAGGGGGCGGCCTGAAGTCCAGCACGAAATCGGCATCCTTACGGAATAGGTTGGAAGTAGCGACCTGGACGTTGGAACCCGAATTTACCGCGTAGGACTTGCCGTAGTCGGTCGCTCCCAGAGTGATGCTAGGAGTCAGAGAGAATCCCTTGAAATCGAAGGCGGTTGAAACACGAGGCTGAATATCGGCTCTGAGCACGTCCCAGCCGGTCTGAAACGTCGGCTCCGAACGGCCTAGCAGGCCTGTCGTCGAGGAGAATGAGAACCAGACGGGCACAGGACCGGAAGCAACCTGTTGATCGCGTCCGAAAACCTCTAGCGAAGGCGCTCTCTGAAGAATCACGTCGTTGGCCGGCTCGTTGAGCTGAGTGACGCTCTCAAAGAGCGTGTCGCGGCTCGCGACCAGGTTCACCGTATACATGTCGTCTTTGAAATGCCTCTGCAGATAGCCGATAGAGCTGACCTCGGAAGAGATCGCGCTGGTGAAGGAACTGGAAAATGCCTGTCGGAAAAGGTACGAGCTTAGGTAGTTGTAATCCAGCCGGCCGTTAAACCCCCAAATCTGCGTCCGTGCCGTCAATTCAAATTCCTGCCCGCCCTGGTCTTGCAGAGTGCCATTCGGCTCCGGGTAACCTTTGTCCTGCACAGCATAGAAATTGAAGTTGAAGTCGGTGTATTCGTTAGGCTTGCCGCGAAGATTGAAGGTCTCGGCGGGTCCACGTATCGTGAAATACTGTATAAGCCCGGTCACATCGTAGCTTCTGTTGATCGCCCAATAGTACCCGCCGCCATACATCCATCCACGGATGTTGCTGTGGCCGAAATTGGGCGTGAGAAATCCGCTCTGGCGGGGATTTCTGCCCAGGGGACGAAAAAAGTACGGCAAATAGAGAATCGGGACATGCTTGAGCCGGAAAACGGTGTGATGGCCGATGGCGCGATCGCCGGGAATGATATCGAACAACGGCGCTTCAAACGTCCACCAGGGCTTTGGCATCTTGCAATCGGTCACGAATCCGTGATGCAGAATATAGCGGTTTTTGATGCGCTCAGCCCACTGCGCTTCGAAGTAAAAGGGATTCGTGGTGCTCAGAATCCAGGGGCTCGAGATAATTTTGGCGGGCGCCGTGCCATCGACCTGGTAAAAACGGCCTTCCTCGGTTTCCAGGTTGTATTCCGCGTGATCAGCATTAAGCTTGTCGCCGGTGGCGAAGTGCTCCAGGTGCACGTGACCGCGCGCGTAAGCCCAGTGAGTATCGGAGTTGTAGTCGATCTGATCGGCAGAGATCACCATTTCCGAGGTCTGGACCTTCGCAGCGCCCTTCAGGTATCGCCACTCTTCGTTCGAATCCTGGGTTACTCCCTCCATCCAGATCTCATTTTCGGGAGGCAGATTGGCCTTCGCAGGATGGGCGGGGGTCTGGGCGGAAGCAGACCGGATCAGCAAAAACAGCATAGCCGCGCAGAAAAACAACAACTTAAGTAAGAAATGTTCTAGACAAACGTTACCTTTTTTGGTAGATAGAGAAGCGGAGAGATAGAAGGAAACTAGGGGAGGTTGCGGCGAGGAAGAAGGCTTCAACCGAAAACCGTAGCATGCCCGCGCGAGCGGCCGCAAGCATTTGAGCGGCCATAAGCTGCGGGAGACACGTCGACCTATATGACTTGTCAGCATTGCCAGACTTGGATCTTAGACGATGACCACCGGTGCCGGCGTTGCGGCCGGCGCGTTCGAGCTACGCCCTCGCGAATTTCCGCGCAGACCTATCCCGTAGCAGCTACCGCAACGGCTGCGGCCTACGATTTCGCAGCCGAAGGACAGCCGCTCGAATCGCAACAGCAAGCGCCTCCTGTTGCCGAAGGGGGTCAGCAAACTCTCTTTTCATCTGCTCCGGCAGCTCCACGTGTGATCCCGTTTGACTCCCTCACGACGGCTGCCGAGCGCGAGTCCATTCGGGCCCGGGCGGCCGAAATCGCGCGTCCGGCACCCATCAAAAACAGCAAAGTGGAAATACGGCGCGCGCGAGCGAAGCGGGTGCCCTCGAGCGAGCAGCGCCGGCTGGAGTTCTTTGGCGAGAACGAAATTCCGAGCCAGCCGCAATCCCATATCATCTGTGATGCTCCGGTTGCGCCCCCTGCGCTGCGCGTGCGAGCGGCGCTGATTGATGGCTTGCTGATAGCATGTGGGTGTCTGGCCGCCCTCTCGCTCTATCTGTATCAGGGCGGCACTCTGCTCCCGGGCAAACATGCCGCGCTGTTTCTGTTGGCCTCTCTCGCAACAGTGCCGGCGGTGTACAAGGTGATTTGGACCGCTGCCGGCCGAGACACGATCGGTATGCAAAGAGCCGGCCTGTGCCTTGTCGATTTCGATGGGAACCCGCCTTCGCGGGAGCGCCGCTATCAGCGGACCTTTGGCAGTGTAATCAGTTTGCTCGCGGCCGGAATCGGGTTGGTTTGGGCCCTGGTTGATGAAGATAACCTCACTTGGCACGATCACATGTCGAGCACGTTCCCGACGATTGCATCAGAAGGGGATCACTAAGAGGTCCGACAGGCTGAATGCCTGTCCCACTCGGCCGGTCATCTGGTGTGGACGAAGAGTTCCTGCCAGGAATCGTCCAGCGCAATCCAACGGTCGGATTCCTCATCCCAACTAGGCGCCAGATGCGGTACGTGAAGAACGCCGTGTCCCTCCGTGCAGAGCAGCTCTGTGCCGGACCAATCGAGCAGCAGGCATCCCGGACAGCCAATCCGGACCGGGAAGCACAAGAGGCGGAGGCAAACCCGGCAGCGGGCACGCTGGTCCGCTAACGACCAGAAGAAGACCCCCATGGAGCCGAGTATATATAGCCAAACCAGAAACGGACCGTTGGCGGGATCCCACGAAGCGAACACAATGGCGGATTCCGTGCGGGTCCATTCCAACCCGGCTAAGAACACCAGAGCAAGAGCCAAACCAGCCTTGGCGGCAAAAAAGCCCGCCCGCCTGAAACTCGTGCGCCTGCTTCCGGATCGAAAGGCAAAACGCAGCCGCCGGATGCGGACCCTCGAAACTGCAGTTACAAATAGTGCGCTCAACAGCGCAGCGATGCCGAATACGGAGAGCGGTGTCCAGATCGTGGAATTTAAGGATGCGTATCGGAATTCAGACCGGAAAAAGTAATATGTAGCGCTTTCCGCGATCTTTGTCAGTTCCCGATCCAGCCGCTCCACGGATACGCCGGGCTTCACTCGCGCAATGACCATAAGGCGAGTCGGAGGGTAAGCAGGGATGAAGGGTTCCAACAGATAGGCGGCCGGCTCACGCGTCAGGAATCGAAAGCTCGCAGGCAACACAGCCGCTACACGATACGATTCGCCTCCGATTCGGACGCGAGCGCCTATTGCTTTCGGGTCGCGTTGGAACAACGATCGCCAGGCGGCATCAGTCAGGACAACGCCAATCTGCTGCGGCAGAGATCCGATGGCCGGGTGGACCTCGAGAGTCTGAAAGAGATTCTTTTCGGCCGCGACTACCAGCATTCTGCCCGGTTTCGAGTTGCCGGGCTGAACGGTGCGATGACCGGCGGCAAATCCGCTCACGCTCCTCAGAAGTTGGCTGCGCCAGCGCCACGCAGGCGGAAGATCCGAGGGCAGGCCTTCATCGCCGCCGCCTGCACTCGGATGCAACCAGATGAAAAGCAATCGCCCGGAACCGACACCCCTTTGGAAAGCAAAGAGACTTCGCGTGGCTGGAAACCAAGAGGTGGCAAACGCCAGGACGAGCAGCAGGACGCCGAGCCCAGCCACGCATGTCCATGGCGAGCGCAGCCGTTCACGAACACGGTTCTGAAGGGTTTCTTGGGACGTGAGATGCCAGGCGGCATCCGGTAAGGCTCCGAGGCAGTTCCGGACAAGGTGGAGAGCTTCGCGTCCGCTCCACTCACCGGCATGCAGTAGGAATTGCCAGCGATGCCAGATTTCGGCTTGCCACTCACGCTCCCAATCCCGCCGCTGTGCCTCGGGCACTAAGCGCGCGACGAGCGAAATCATCGCCGCGCAGCAGCGAAGCGAAAACGGGCGTTTGGGCTCCGGAGTCATACGATAGCCTCATCGGCGGGATTTCAGAGCAAGTAATCTCCCGAGCAAAGGATACCGCCTTTGCGATTGCTCGAGTACTTCGGAGCCAGCGCGCGTGATCCGATAGTACTTACGGGCGGGGCGCTGTTCGGCCGTTGCTTTTTTCTCGGATTCCCATTGCGAGGAGATAAGACCCTCCACCTCCATCCTGCGCAGAGCCGGGTATACGGTTCCACTTGGCAGCCCCGTTGCGTCCATAATGTCGAATCCATAACGGCAGCCCTGATCGACGGTTTGGAGTATCAGAGCGGCAGTATGTGAAAGTCTGACAGAGTCGCGCATAAGCCTATATAGTATTCTACGCCAATCTTAGTAATTCAAATTGTGGTTTCGGGCGATCTTCAAACGTCAGCGCCCGGTCGGCGGGTAGCATGTCGCGCCTATACCGGCGAAGCAGATGCCAGGCGAGGGCCAGGGCAACAGCCAACCCGGCAAATCTCCAGGGCTCGAAGAGCATCCAGCGCTCAAGTGCGGCAAGCATCGGCACCATGATAAGAACCGCAAACACCGATGCCAGGATCCGGGCAAGCAGTTGCTTGAGCTCAGGCTGGACGCTGCAAGTGAACGGGATCTTTCTGAACCGGAGAAGCAGCACGTCGATTGAGAAAACGGTGAAAGCAACTACCGCTGCCGTGTGGCCGATCGCGAGGGGCCATCCGAAACGAAGTTCCATTAGCGGTGTGAGCACAAATAGCTGCCAAGGCAGTACGGCCCAAAGCATCAGCCTGCGAGCCAGGACGCGAGGGTCGGGAGCCGGAGGAACAACCGCAAGGCGAAACACCCAATTCGCATCCAAAGCGGCCGGTATGTCGAAAACGAACCGCAGCCCGCTTACGATGAAGAACGCGATCATGAGCGGAATAGCCAAAAGGCTGGAATTCGGAAGCGATCCCGGTGTTGCCTGGTTGGCACTATCGAAAGCGGTTTGGGCCACCATTACAAGCCCGATACCAAGATAGCCGCCGAAGAACATAACGTGTTGCTCGCTTCGCATCAGAACCTTAACGATGAAGCTGCAGCAAGCGTGGTCGAAAGGCGAGCGGAATAACAGTTTCGCTATGCCTTCGGGCAGCCGGAACACGTGACGGCTTCCTCCAAGCGTTTCCTGCAATTCCGGGAGGCGCAGGAAGTATCTCCGATAACACAGTGTATAGGTAACAACAGCAACGGCAATCAATGCGGCAAGCGCCTCCAAGGCGCGTATTCCAAGCAAAGCCATTGCGGGTTTTGCGGTGCCAAGCATGTTCTCGTACAAACCAAGAAACCAAAAAGACGGCAACCGCTCGATATAACCGGCAGACTGGCTGGGCAGCCGCCCAGCGAACAACTGCAGAAAGAGGTTGGATAGGAATTCGGTCAGCAGCGCTACGACGAGAAACATGCGCGCAGCAACGGAAACAGGACGGAACAGCCTCTTGGGAAGAATCAGCATCAGCGTTCCAACCAGGGCAAAGACACCGAAAAAGCTAAAAAGACTTGCGGCAAGTACTGTCACGGCATGGCAGATCGCTACATGAAAGAAAGCGGCGAACGTGTCGATACTTAATGCCACGAACAGTGGAAACAGGAAAGAGGACGCGGCATTCACATCGAGAGCAAAGAGGACCGCGAGCCCGGCTAACGCCGCGAAATTTGCGAGAAAGATGTTGCGAATGGGGATCGGCAGCGGTGCGAGATTTTCGAAATCTCTCCGGTCCGGAAATAGTCGATTCCAGCGCAACACCATGACCAGGCCGATGATCGTCATCGACAGAACGATAAAAAAATATTCGTCGGCCGCCGAGGCCTTATAGGGATCGAAGCGTTGATGCCGAAGCCACTGCAGTAGCGTCGAGTACTTGTCCATGAGAAAGATCGAGGCAAAGGCCCCCGGTGACGCAAGTATTGCCAGCACGGTCCCCAGGCCGAGCCCCATTCCTCGGTTTTCCTGTTCGTTCTCCGGCGCGAAGAGGCGCCTTGCGAAGTGGAAGACCAAAGTCCAGAAGGGGCCGGGAGAGGGAGAGACGGAGACTGTAGCAGTCCGGTTCATGCATTCACCACGGCATCTACGATTGCATTCGCGGATTCCCCGGCGTCGGTCTGCTGCACCAGGTGCGAAAAGGCCGCTTCCAGCGACGGCATAGATTGAAACTTTTTCAGTTCATCGACAGAGCCGAACGCGAGTTGCTTTCCTTTTTGCAGGATGATTACGTGAGAACAGACCTTTTCGACAATTTCCAAAACATGCGAGCAATAGACGATGGTCTTCGCCTGCCGGCTGAGCGCCAGCACAAGTTGACGAAAGACTAAGGCGGATGTAACATCGAGTCCCGAAAGGGGCTCATCAAAAATGATTAGCTCCGGGTTGTGCAACAGCGCCGAAATCAACAGAATCCGCTGCCTCATACCTTTTGAGTACGTCGAAATCGCCGTATGCCGGTGAGGATACATGGCGAAGAGATCAAGCAGCGCGCCGGCCCGTTTCGCAATCAGCCGTGCGGGCAACCCGCGAAGCCGTCCGACCAGCTCGAGATACTCCAAGCCGGAGAGAAACGGATAGAGATTCGCTTCTTCCGGAACGTAGCCGACAACTCTCTTGTAGGCGGCAAGATCGTCATCAATCTTGACTCCTTTGAACAGAACGGTCCCACTCGTCGGCTCCAGCAGTCCCGTGATGATCTTGACCGTGGTGCTCTTACCGGAGCCGTTGGGCCCGAGGTAACCGAGCACCTGCCCGGGACGGACCGTGAAGCTCACGTTATCGAGGGCCGGGACAGAGCTGTAGCATTTTGTGAGGGAACGGACTTCAAGCATCCTATACAGTAGGATACTACATAGCAGACCATTTCAATCGGAGCGGTGGCGCGTGTTGACAGCCGCAAAGTCGAGAGATGCGATTCGTCCGTTGGCGCCTGCCACCCATGGCAGGCTGAGTGCATTCCAACTGGCCCAATCGAAGCGCTTCCAGGTATGGCCGTCATCTCGAGAAAGGTCACTGCCGTTCGGTCCGACAGTGATCCATACACGGGATCTCTGTTCCCAGCCGACCGAGGAGCGATACCCCGCAGGCAGGCCGCTGGCCGAATGCCATGTCAGGCCGCCATCGGAGGTCCACGCGGCCGTACCAGCGGTTCGCGCAGGCTCTTTGTAGTCGCCGCCAATCGCAATACCGTGACGATCGTCGCGAAAGGCAATCGAAAAAGCACCCGCGCTTGGTTTGCCGCCCGCCAACGGCAATCTCGTAACACTCCAGTTGCCGAATTTGGCTGATCGAAAAAGACGCGCTCCTCCAATACCACCTGTTGCAAAGACCAATTCCGAATCGGGGCGTATCACTAGAGCCGAGTTGCTGGCGGCAAAAACGCTTTCACCATCCGGAGCGGCGGCAAGCCCCGAACTATCATCTCGATGCCAGTGGTGGCCAAGATCATTCGATCGATAAATCGCGAAACGGCCGCCCACGGGATCTCCCAAAATGAAACCTGCCCTTCGGCGAAACGTCAGGGCATCCCAAAAGCCATCGCGATCAGGATTTTCGAACAGCAGCCGCCAGGTGGCGCACCCGTCCGTGGTTTCGTAGAGGCGCGAATTGCGCCCCTGGCCGCTTGACATGACCATCGCGTGATTCGCATCCCAAGCAAAAACAGCGCGAAAATCGAGATTCTCTGCTCCCGGCGGAACATCACAGTGCTGCCAAAGATAGCCATCATCTTCGCTCCGCAATACTGTGCCATTTTCGCCGCTGGCCCAGATGACGCCCGTTCCCAGGTGATGGATACCGCGCAGAGCAGCCGTGCTATCCGTTGCCGCGATATTCCATTGCGCGGATGCGCTTACAACTGCAAATATCGCTGCGAGCGCGAACGGCAGCAGAAAATAGCACCACCGTGATTTGGAAACGGGGACCCGCATTAAACATTTCAAGCGTACGTCAGCGAGGCAATTGGGGTCGGGCCCACAAACACGGATAGCTTATCGTCGTGAAAACAATGCCAAGCAAACGGTTCCAGGTGCGATGCAGTTTGTGGATCAAGCTTTGGCCCCTTTCAGCGCAAGGAAGACGATTTCGGTCGACTGGGTCCAATGCTCCACGTCTGAGGTGAGTTGTTCCTGGCCGCGCTTGGTGATCTGGTAGAACTTGGCGCGACGATTATTCTCCGATACGTCCCATTCCGAGTTATGGCGCCTTCCTGTTTGAGCCTGAGAAGAACAGGGTAGAGCGTGCCATGGTTGATGAACAGCAGATCATTGCTGGTTTGCTCGATGCGGCGCGCGATGCCGTACCCGTGCTAGCGTGCCATGGCGTTGAAGTTTTCAGGACCATGAGGGCCAGCGTGCCCTGCCAGACTTCAGCTTTTGCGCTCATACTGGTTTCCCAAATGAGCATAACCTCATTCGGGAAACCGTTGCGACTGTGAACTAGAAGTTGTATTTCAGACCGAGCTGGACGTTGCGTGCGCCCTGCGAGCTGCTCACGACACCGAGATTGGAGCCGATAGAACGGTTCGGGGCATTCAGAATGGGCGTGTTGGACAGATTGATGAATTCACCCCTCAGCTCGAGGTTCTGGTGCTCTGTCACTGCGAAGTGCTTTACCACGCTTAGGTCGACCGTGTGCAGGCCCGGGCCCCGGACCGTGCCGACGCCGCAGCTGCCGAACGTGCCCTTCTGAGGTGTCGCGTAAGGAGCGGGGCTGAACCATTGGTATCCACCGCCTAAGGTTGCGGCGACATCCTGCTGGCCGAAGACGACCGCAGGGCTCAGGCAGTCCGCGCGGGCGCTGCGGGCCTTGGTTCCCGATTGATCGGTGGAATTGATCGTCAAAGGAAAGCCGCCGTGGAAACTAGCGATGGCATTTACTTCCCAGCCCCCGACGAACGCATCGAGAACCCGGTTCATATTCTTACCGAACATGCGATTGCGGCCAAACGGGAGGTCATAGGTGACATAGCCCGAGAAGATCTGGCTGGCATCAAAAAAGCAAGGACCCCACTGGGACTTCTTGTCGTAGAGGTTCTGCCAGTATGCCGACGTAGGCGCAGATTGGCCGCTCGCGCCGTAGTACCCGATCGAGTCCTCCATGCACTTAGACCACGTGTAGTTCGCCTGAAAGGAAAGCCCCTGGGCCAGACGCCGCTGGAAAACCGCTTGCAATGCGTTGTAGCTCTGATTGCCATTGGAGGCAGTTCCGGAGATCTGGCCGATTTCGGATTGGAGCACCGGATTGCCCGATAAATAGGGGCTATTCGCGACTGTGCCATCGGGCAACAGCTGCTTTTGAAGATACGGAGTAGCGACCATCAGGTGCGTCGACCTTTGGCCCACGTACCCGAGTTGAACGGTAGTCGAATTACCGATTTGCCGCTGCACGGTGAAATTCCACTGGTTCGACAGGGCGGGCTGAACGTTAGGATCCCAAACCCGAAGCGTGGCTCCGGAAAAACAGGCTGCAGAGGCCGCCAGCAACCCCTCTTGTGTACAGGGATTCGTTCCGATCAACGTAGTAAAGCCCTGGTCCAGCGTAGAACCCGGATAAGGAAGGTTCGTGTAGAGGCCGTCATGCTCGGAAGAGAATGGCGGGTTAATGGTCAGTCGAAGGTTCGTGCCGGTTCCTTCAAGATAGGACGAAAGCGTATAGGCAGCGCGAATAACTGTGTTACCCCCACCCGGAGTCCAGGCAAAACCGATCCGCGGCTGCCAGTTTCCGATGCCGTTATATGTGTTATATAGTGCCCGGCTGTTTCCGTTTTGGCCCGGCTGTTCGATCGCGCCTGAGATCAGCCCGAAGTTGGTCTGGCGATCGTGCACCTCCACCCAGGGCGTATGAATTTCATAGCGCAGACCGAGGTTTAAGGTCAGGTGACTGCCGGCACGCCAGTCGTCCTGAAAATACCCACCAAAAACATTCCCGCGCTGGCCCCACGTGCCTCCCGACACTCCGCTGCCAACCTCGTCGGGCAATCCAAGGAGAAAGTCCGACTCCGCGCGCCCGCTGTACTGGCCATTGTAAAAGAACGTTCCGGCAAGACCGTTGTTTCCGGAATAGAACGTGTTAATGCGATGGCGGAAGCCCTGAAAACCCGCGCGCATCGTATGGGCGCCCTTCGTAAGGATAACTGTATCTTCGTACTCGATGGTTGTATCCGCAAAAAGCTGATAGATGTCGCTATTCCCGAGGTTACTGATGAAGCTATTCGTCGAGAACTGCTGGCCCGACAAGATATCCGAGGGAACGCCCGGGATTCCGAACTGCTCGTTGAGATTCGGCAAGCCATTGGTAGCAGCGCCGTTGTTGATCACAACGTAGTTCACGCCAATCCGAGCATCGTTAACAAGCGATGGACCTGCAGTGCGCGTCCAATCGAGAACGCCATTGTGGATCGGGTAATTGGCAAAGGAGTTGTAGAGAAGTGGCTGGCTGTTGGTCGTTGGGATGCTCATGAACGCTTGCGAATAGCGGCCAAAGACACGGTCCTTGTCCGATACGTTCCAATCGACTCTGGCGTCTCCCTGGTCAACGTTCGTCGCGTTGTGGGACGTATTGACCTGGTTATTCACCAGGTTTCCGTTGATGGGCAAAGGATAGTATTGAGAGTTCACGATCTTTAAAGCCGCAGGACTCAACAGATAAGTGGGGATCATGTTGTTGGTAAAAGCCGGACCGTTCGGATTCGGATTTTGAATGTGGATCCCTTGCGAGAGCAATTCCGAGAAATCGCCTTTCCGCTCTTTCGCAGTTAGAACTGTAAAAGCGGCGGCGCTGGACGGAGTATCAAAGCGCTCCCCTTCGTAATCCACGAAAAAGAACAATTTGTCCCTCTTGATAGGGCCACCCAGCGTAGCGCCAAACTCGTTCCAGCGCAGCAGGGGTCTCGGCCGGACGGGCTCTCCGGTTACGGGGTCGCGGCCAGCAAAATTGTTCGACCATTGATTCGCGTTTAGCTTGTCGTTGCGAAAAAACTCAAAGACGTTTCCATGAAAACCATTACTGCCCGCCTTGATAGAGGTGCTGACGATACCGCCCATGAAGTTGCCGAACTCGGCCGATGCGTTTTGCTCGATCAGGTTAAATTCCTGGATTGCATCGGGACTAGGGGCATAGCCGACAAGGTTGTCTGAGGCCTGGTTGTTATCGACGCCGTCGAGAATGAAATTATTCGCCTGCTCGCGATTTCCGTTGATGTAGGGGCGGGCTCCGTTTCCGGTGGTTTGGCCGTTCTCGAAGTTTTGCGGATTGGGGTGGACACTGCCGGGCGCAAGCAGGGTTAACTGGACGTAGTTGCGCGTCGCGAGCGGCAACTGCGTATTGGTGCGCGAATCGATCACAGTGCTGAGCTGTGTGGATTGCGTTTGTAGCACTGGCGCGGCGGCGCTGACTTCCACTGTCTGATTGACATTTCCGACCTGCATCTGGAAGTCGATCCGGGCGTTTTGATTGAGCTGCAATACGACGTCGGACCTCACCGCCGCCTGGAAACCCGGACTCTCGACCCGAACTTCGTAACGGCCAACCGGCAAGCGCGGAAAGTTGTAAAAGCCATCCCCGCTGGTCGTGACGGCAGATACCGTGCCGCGATCCAGATCCTTCGCGGTAACTTTCGCGCCAATGATGGCCGCGCCTGAAGAATCAGTTATGACGCCGCTGATCGCGCCCGTCACTTCCTGGCCCGCCACCGGGAAGGAAGTCATCAGCAGCGCTGATACGACTAGCGGGACCGCTGAAAAAACGCGCCGCAGGGCGCAGATCGAACACTTCAAGACATTCCCCATAGAGTTTGAGATCCCTTCGCCGGAAAGCAACCGGCACTGAAACAACTTGAAGTAATTGTAAATACTAGGCGAAGTCCCTGTCAACGGCGAAAATAGACAGAGCCGGCGATTTTCTTTTCAGGCGCGTCGATTCTCGAGGTCTTCATCCGTTACTGATCCAGAGGAGACACAAACAATGGCTCAATTCATGCTTCTTCTTTATGACAACCCGGAGAAATGGAAAACGCTCAGCCCCGACGAGATGCAGAAGGCGCTCGAGAAGTACATGGGATGGGTAAAGCAACCATTTACTCTGGACAGCAAACGGCTGGCGCCGGATCCCGGGCGCGTGCTACGCTCGCACGGCAAGCGGTCGAGCGTCTCGGACGGGCCTTACAGCGAGACAAAGGAGGTCCTCGGAGGCTACTACACAATAGATGCCGCCGACTATGACGCCGCAGTGAAGCTCGCGCTCGAGCATCCGCACCTGGAGTACGGGGGTACGATCGAACTGAGGAAAGTCTACTCCGAATGAGCACCGCGGCGGAACCGGGCATTCTCATCGAGCACCTGTTTCGCCGTCAATCGGGCCGGATGGTCGCGCATTTTACTCGGCTGCTCGGCCCTTCCGGTCTTGATGTCGCCGAGGAGGCTGTGCAGGAAGCAATGCTGCGCGCCCTGCAGAGTTGGCCCCATCAAGGCACACCTCCGAACCCGGAAGCCTGGCTCTTTCGCGTCGCGCATAATGTAGCGATCGACCGTGTGCGGCGGAACCAAATGAGCTTCGGGAAAACCGAAGAGTTGATTGGCGAACTATCGCGTTCAGCCGGCGAGCACCCGAATGATCCCGGCGTTCCAGAGCAGCTTGGCGACGATGAATTGTCCATGATCTTCATGTGCTGTCACCCGGACATTTCAACGGACGCCCAGGTGGCATTGAGCCTGAAGACTGTCGGCGGATTCAGCGTACCGGAGATTGCCCGCGCGTTCCTCCTGGATGACGCAACCATCGCGCAACGGCTGGTGCGCGCCAAGCGGCAGATTCGCAAACAGGGCTTAACGCTCGAACGCCCCACTGGCCCGGGCATGGAGCGGCGACTGGATGCGGTGCTAAGCGTTATTTATTTTCTGTTCAATGAAGGCTACGCGGCGCTTGCGGGCGATGACCTGATTCGGTTCGATTTGTGCCGGGAAGCTTTGCGGTTGGGACGGCTGGTCGCTTCGTCATCACTCGCCAGTCCGAAGGTTCACGCGCTGGTTGCGCTTATGGCGCTCCAGGGCGCCAGGCTCCCGGCACGCGTGAATGAGGCGGGTGACCTGGTTTTGCTCGACGATCAGGACCGGAGCCGGTGGGATGAGGCGTCCCTGGCGCTGGGGTTTGGCCATTTTGATCTGTCGATCGCCGGCAACGAGATTTCGCGCTACCACATCGAAGCGGCCATTGCCGCGACACATGCGCGATCCGCGCGAGGAAAGGCAACCGACTGGCCGCTTATCTTGCAGCTCTACGACCAGTTACTAGCGTTCGATCCTTCCCCGGTAGTGGCTTTAAACCGGGCCGTGGCCCTGGCGAAAGTGCATGGGCCAGCGAAAGCCCTGGAGGCGATCGAGCCATTGCAGGAAGAGCCGCGACTACGGGAATATTACTTGCTGCTGGCCCTCCGCGGCCAGCTTCTGCTGGAACTAGGGCGAGAACCGGAGGCAGCCACGACATTCCGATCAGCATTGGAGTGCAGATGTTCCGAGCCCGAGCGGCGGTTCCTGCGCCGAAAGCTGGCGGACTGCAATCAGAGTGCGCCCAGCTATCGGGCCCTCACGCCGGGCGCATCACGCGCGTAATGGCCGCAGCCATCTGTTCCCATTTGGATTGCTCGAGGATGAGCCGCTTTCTCCCGGGCGCCGTCAGGCGGTAATAACGCGCCCGGCGGTTCGTCGAGGAGATCTCCCATTTCCCGCCGATCAGCCTGTTCTTTTCGAGCCGGTGAAGCGCCGGATAGAGCGAGCCGTGATCCACTGCCAGAACGTCGTCAGATAGGCGTCCTATGGCCCTGGCGATTTCGTAGCCGTTTGCCGGCCCGCTCAGCAGCGTGCGCATCACCATCATATCCAGCGTTCCCTGTAGCAGATCCAGCTTGGGATTTTGTACCTTAGGCATCGGGTCCCACACTATGCTACCAGCTGCGATGGTAGATATTCTATAGGTAGAGCATCCACTATGTGTGCCGGAAGCGAACAGCCTCAGTCCCAGCACCGAAGCGACGGTCCTCTCTCTGAGGCATCCGATGGCGCAAAGTCGTTCATTTCTAAAGCACGGAAGTTTCGACAGATTTTGGAAACGGGACTGCACAGGCCTGGTAGGCACACATGGACGCCTGGACACGGCTCAACAGAAGATGCTTCCTATCGAGCGGAGTTGCTTTCGGCGCCGCTCCGTTCGCGGCTTCTGTAAGGGTGCAGAATGAAACGGTTTATCATTTTGCGACTCGCGAGTGCGACATTCGAATGAGTGTCGAGTTCTACGACCGGTATTCGAGCCAGGGCTTCTGGTTTCGTGAACGGCGAACGGATGCCAGGTATTGTCTTTCACCGGATGGCGAAAAAGGGCGCGCTTGCCTGCCTAACTTTTCGGGCTCGATTGCCATAGCCCAGTATCGGATTCGATCGCGTTCGAATTCGAGTAACTTGCTGGTTCTCCGGGAGCGTGTGCGTTCAATCGATCGCGACAACCGCGTGAACGAGCGCCCACCATTCGAGCGGACCCTGGACTTGCAGGGAGGCTTGGCCAGCGATGTCCAGGCATTCGGCTACGTGCCAGACGCCTCTTCTCCTGATCAGGCGGGAGCGGCCCAGGCGCATGAACCCTGGTGCCTGTTCCGGCAGGATCTTTACTTAGATGCCGCGGGCTCTCCGTTCCTGGTAGTCCACTGGAAACATACTCTAAGCGCGATCCGGATCCTGGACGTCATTCCTGGAGACCAGACCCAAATCGTCGACGGCGGGAAGAAGAAGGAGAGCGGATGAAGCGCTGGCTATCACAATTCTTGCTAAGGATCGGGCGCTTTCGAAGCGATTCGGATCTCGAAGAGGAATTGCGCGTTCATATGGAGATGCAGGCTGAGGACAACATCGGGGCGGGCATGCCCAGTGCCGAAGCGCGCCGTCGCGCCAGCCTGCGCCTTGGGCGGACACCGGCGATTATCGAAAGGGTGCACGACCAGGACTTCATGACGTTTCTGGAAAGTTGGTACCGGGATTTCCTGTTCGGCACGCGTGCCATTTGGAAGAGTCCCGTCTTTTGCATCACGGCCATTTTGACGCTAGCCCTAGGGATCGGAGCAAACACCGCGATCTTTGCGCTGCTCTACGGACTACTGCTGCGCAGCCTGCCTGTCAAGGATCCGCAGCGGCTCGCTTACATCAGGTTGGTGAGCGCCGCCTCGCGGAATAGCGGTGGTGGTGAATTTATTCCGTACCATATGTTGGCGCAATTTCGCCGTGAGCAGCGTTCGTTCTCCGACATTTCGGTCTGGTGGGCGGGAGAAGTTACGATGCTTGACAATGAGAACACTCTGCGGGCTTACCGTGCCGGTCTTGTAAGCGGAAACGCATTTCCGATGTTCGGAATGAAACCCGATCTCGGCAGGCTGATTGCTCCTGGCGATGATGTTCGCGGCGGATCTTCGGAGGGTTGGCCGGTCGTGCTGAGCTATGGTTTCTGGAACGATCGCTTCGCTGCCGATCCGCAGATCGTTGGAAAGCAAATCACAATCTCCAAGATTCCAGTCACCGTTATCGGGGTGGCCCTGCCCGATTTTCGCGGCGTCTGGCCCGGAGACGACATAAAGCTGTACCTTCCATTCCAGTTCCTCGACGTTCTTATCGGACAAGACCTGATCAATTCGCCGACATCCTTTTTCGGGGTTTCCGTGATCGGGCGGTTAAGACCGGGAGTCACGATCGGCGAAGCGCAGACTGAGATCGCCTTTCATCAGAAGCAGCTCTTCGAGCAGTTCATTCCGATCAAGTTCCGGCATTTGCCGTACTTTGAGAAAGCCGAGTTTCGCATAGAATCCGCTCGGAGCGGTTTACCCACTTACTTCGGCCGTATCTATTCGCAGCCCCTCTTACTGATGCAAGGGCTGGTGGCCATCGTGCTACTCCTCTGTTGCGTAAATGTCGGCGGGCTCATGATGTCGAAGGTGTACGCTCGCCAGCGCGAGTTTGCCGTCCGCACGGCCATTGGCGCGGCGCGCTGGCGCTTGATCCGGCAGTACCTGATGGAGAGCTTTGTCATCGCACTCGCCGGAGCGGGCCTGGCCGGGGTAGCTGCCTGGTACGGGACTCCCTTGCTGCTGGGGTTCTTTAGAAATCCGATGATGGGCCAGCCGATCTCGGTTCAACCCGACAGCATGGTCTTCTGGGTAACCGGCTTGTGCGCAGTCGGCACGACCCTCCTTTTCGGCACTCTACCGGCATGGAGAGCAGGTTCCGCCGATCCCGGGGCGCTACTCACGTCACGAACCGCAGGGGGGAGCCGCAGGCGGATCGCCGGACGGGCCTTCGTTCCTCTTCAAGTGGGATTATCGCTGCTCTTGGTTACGCTCGCGACGCTGCTGTCGCAGAGCCTGGTGCGCATTCGCACCGAGAACACCGGTTTCGACCTGAACCATGTGACCATTCAGACAGCTCGTTTCAATCTCTTGCCTCAAAAGGGAGACGCAAAGCTCGATTTATACCAACGCATGGTGGACCGGCTCGATCAGATGCCGGGGATGCGCTCGGCGGCTGTAACGTGGACGACGCCTATGACGGGTTTCCAAGCCACCGCGCATTTTGTGGCTGTGACCGGCGGTGCGAATCCTCCGGAAGATTCACATATGGCGTACAACGCAGTCGGCCCCGGATACTTCCGCACTATGAACACGCATATTCTGGAAGGGCGCGAGTTTGAAAAGAGCGAACGCATGCCGAACGTCTGCGTCCTGAATCGATCCGGGGCAAACTATTTATTTCCGCATCAGGAAGCGCTGGACCGCTATGTTCGCAGCAACGACGCGAAGGCATTTCCTGAGCCGGTTTCCTGCCGCGTAATCGGAATCGCCGAGGACGCAAAGTTCGCGAGCCTTCGCGAACCGCCGCCGCGCACCATTTACTTTCCGGTTTCGACGAACATACTGAACGACGCCGGAAATCTCGTTTTTTTGATGAACTCGGGTACAAGGGCGGAGGCGGTGGCCGGCTATCGCAAAGCTCTCAGTGAAATTGCTCCTTCCGTGCCCATCGTGATCTTCGCCACACTGAAAGATCAGATGGACGCCGCGCTCGGGAGTCAGGAACTCATTACGACCTTGAGCAACGTTTTCGCGGTGCTCGCACTGTTTCTCAGCGCCCTCGGACTATATGGTTTACTTTCATCGAGTGTTGTGCAGCGAACCGGAGAAATCGGCGTCCGCATCGCTTTGGGCGCTCAGCGCGGCCGCGTCTTACGTATGATTCTTTCGGAGGCTTTCGGCCTGGTAGGGTTCGGAGTGCTGCTTGGCGGATTAGCGCTTGTGTTCGCGGTCCGGTTCATACAAGACATGCTGTTCGGCGTCTCGGCTTTCGATCCACTAACGCTAGGCGGGACACTGCTGTTGTTAATCCTGGTCGCCCTGTTTGCCGCCGCGTTCCCCGCCCTGCGCGCTGCATCCGTTGATCCGGTCGAAGCTCTGCGCGCCGAGTAGTTGATGGCGCTTTACGACTGCTCCATCTTCTCTGCCATTTGGAGCAGCTTCGTGACGCTGTTCCAATTTCGCGCGGTCCCAGCGGTTTCTAACATCTTATCCAGGCGTGTCCATGGCAATTTCGAACGTCCCATGCCATTCGGGAAATACATATAGACTTCGCGGCCGTCAATCCAAAGTTCCTCGGGATCCGTTTTGATCCTCCGCACGTTTTCGCGCGCCTTTTCACCGGGTTCGCCCGCAAGGAACAGCACAAGCAACTTACCGGGGTGAATTTCCGGGCGTGCGCGAAACGGATTTCTTGCAAGCACGTCTCGCAGGTCCGCAGCAGTGCGCAGAACGACATCTGTGTGAAAGCCGAAGGTGTCCTCGATGCCTTTTTCGATGCGTCTGGCGAGCCGCACCACGTCCCGCTCGCGAGTTTTGAAAACGACATTGCCGCTCTGCACGTAGCTTTTTGGCTCTCGCAAATCGAGCGACTCATACAGCCCGCAGAGCGCATCCATCTTGATCCTGTTATGGGCTCCCAGATTTACCGCGCGAAGCAGCGAGATGACGACATTCATCTAAACGGCTCAGCTTAGATGCCACCCACTCCGGAACGTTGGTTTCAGTAGCTTGTCGGCATCCGAATTGTTGGTGACGCGCAGCTTCTCGCTGTCCCATTCGAGTTTCCCCGGAAATCTGAGAGCCAGGACACCGAGCGTTACCCATTCCGTGAACGGAGCGGAAACACTGAAGTTTGAGCAGGCCGGCTCCCCGCCTTTGCAGGCGCGAATCCAATCGCGGTAATGGCCCGGAGAGCGGGTCAGAAATTCGGGCGGGAAGCGGTAATCTCTCATCTTTTCGACCGGAATCAGGCGCGTCCATTCGCCATACGTCCCAGTTGTGATCATGCCCTTATCGCCAATAAAGAGGCTGCCATTGCTGCCTTGGGCGATACGCCGTGAGATCTCGGCCTCCATTTTCGCGTTGGCATCCCCCGGGGCCGCTTCCGCCCGAGGCGGAGGCGGCGGCGTTTCGGGCGCAGGTGAAAAAAAGGCATCCGTGAAGACACCGCCGATCGTCTGCCTCTCCTGCGGCTTCAGTCCTTCTTCTGGATGGCGGACGCGATTTCGAGGCAAGTCGCCCAAAATCTCGCCGGGTGGAACACCTTGAACATCAGGCTGCTTCATCATCGCGTCATGCCAGAAGATCTTGACGGGCGGCATGTCACCACGAGCAGGAAAATCAAAGCGGATGACGGCTTCAGAAGGGTAATAATACGGGCTTGTTCCCTTTTGGCTGATGCACTCCACGCTGGTGGGCGCACCGAGCCTTAGAGCCATGTTCGGGGCGCCCAGAATATGACAGGCCATGTCACCGAGGGCACCCGAGCCGAAATCATAAAATCCGCGCCAGGCAAACGGGCAATACTTCGTGCTGTAGGGGCGATATTTCGCAATTCCCAGCCATAGGTCCCAGTCGAGCGCCGGCGGAACGGCAGCTTCCGGCGGTAAATCCGCCAGGCCCTGCGGCCATACGGGCCGGTTGGTCCAGGCATGCACTTCCGTGACGTTCCCGATCTCGCCGGCCCAGATCATCTCGGCGCACTGACGCGTTCCCTCGTTCGAGTAACCCTGGTTGCCCATCTGCGTGGCGACTTTGTACTTCTCGGCTGCTTTCGCCAGCTCACGGCACTCCCAGATGGTATGCGCGAGCGGCTTCTGCACGTAGACATGCTTGCCGCGCTCCATCGCGTGAATAGCGGCGGTGGCATGCATGAAGTCCGGAATGGTGACGATAACGGCGTCAATGCCTTTTTCCTGGCGGTCGAGCATGACACGAAAATCTTTGTACTTCGGAAGCTTTTCGTACTCTTTGTATATCCGTTCCGCACGCTTGTCGTCCACATCGCACAGCGCAACGATATTCTCCGTTTGCGCGCAGCCGCGAATGTCGCTGGACGCCTTGCCTCCAGCGCCGATGGAGGCGATATTCAGTCTTTCATTCGGCGACTTGTAACCGAGCGCTTTCAAGGAAGGAGTGCTGCCGAAACCTCCCAGGGGAACCGCGCCCGCCAGCAAGCTGCCATAGAAGAAATGTCGCCTCGTAATTTTGCTCATATGAGAAGGGACATTGTACAAGGCCACAAAGTTACAGTTCCCTAGCCGCAAGCAAATATAATCGCGACCATGACATCCCGCATCACACGCCGTGAACTAGGTATTACAGCTCTGGCCGCCGGAGCGCTGGCAGCGAACGCGGTACCTTCTGATTCAGGCAGGACCTCAGTCATGGCCACTAGCGAACTCGATCCGGTGGCGTGGACACGCGAGCGTTATGAAACTGTCCCTCTACGGCTGACATTTCGCGCTAAGAGCAGAACGGAGGCGGAAGCATGGCAACGGCAATTGCGCACGAAGCTGACCGAACTGCTGGGAGGCTTTCCGGAACAAACAAGCCTGCGCGCTACCACGCATGACGTTCGTGATTTCCCGAATTACCGGCGCGAAAAATTTGTATTTGAGAGCCGCCCGGGCGTTGCCGTGACCGGATATTTGCTCACGCCAACGGGAACGAAACGGCCGCTGGCTGCGATGGTTTGCATCCCGGGGCACGGACGCGGCGTTGACGACATCGTCGGCATCAATGAACACGGGAACGACCGCACAGATAAGCCCGGATACCAGCGCGATTTCGCGATTCAAGTTGTCGAGCATGGCCTCGCGGCGGTGGCCATTGAGCCAATGGCGTTCGGTTACCGGCGCGATCTCGTCACTCGAGAGAAAGGTCTGTCAGCGACAGCTTGCCAGCCAGCCGCGGGATCTGCACTGCTCTTCGGCGAAACGATGATCGGCTGGCGCGTCTGGGATGTGATGAGGACAATCGACTGGATTGAGACCCGGCCGGAGCTGGATGCGAAACGAGTTGGCTGCATGGGCATATCGGGCGGCGGTACGTGCACCTTGTTTTCATCGGCGCTTGACCAGCGCATCAAAGTCGCGTTCGTGAGCGGATATTTGAATACCTTCCGCGACAGTATTATGAGCGTTTCACACTGTATCGACAACTACGTTCCAGGAATCCTGAACTGGGCCGAAAACTACGATGTAGCCGGACTGATCGCGCCGCGGCCACTATTTTCTGAAGGAGGCGATCGCGATCCGATCTTTCCCGTTGCCGCAACCCGCGAGAGTTTCGCCCGCGTGAAGCGCGTTTATGAAGTATTCGGCGCGCCGGAGAAGGCTCAGCAGGAGATCTTCGGGGGTGAGCACGAGTTTCATGGCGTACGCGGGCTTCCGTTCGTGGTTGATGCATTAGGGTGAATAGCCACGAATGAACGGCAATAAAAACCAATCAACTTCATTTTCAGTTGTGCCGTAGAGCACCATCGGATCAACGGTAGCGCCCAGTCTTGCAAACCCAATATACTCGCTCCATGCCCGCCATCGAGAGTCACAAGCCCGGATCGTTTTGCTGGTTTGAATTAGGCACGACAGATCAGGAGGGCGCCAAGAAATTTTACTGTTCTTTGTTTGGCTGGACCTTCAACGATTTCCCGATGGGTCCGGACGGCGTTTACACCATGTTCAAGCTGGACGGGCGCGACGTTGGCGCAGCATACCCGTTGGGTGGGCAGATAGCTCCGAACGTGCCTCCGCACTGGGCGTTGTACGTCGCGGTGCAAAGTGCTGACGAGGCCGCAGGGCGCATCGAAACGGCTGGAGGCAAACTGATGAAACCCGCCTTCGACGTCTTCGACGCCGGCCGGATGGCGGTAGCAGCCGATCCGACGGGAGCTGTGTTCATGGTCTGGCAACCCAAGAAGAACAAGGGGACCGGAATCACGGGAGTGGACGGCACGGCCTGTTGGGCCGATCTCAGCACTCCGGATCCGGCGCGCGCGGCGGAATTTTACAAATCGTTGTTCGGGTGGGAAGCCGTGAAGGACCCGAAGGATTCGTCGGGATATATACACATCAAGAATGGCGACGAATTCATCGGCGGCATCCCACCTGCGCGGTACTACGATGCGAAGGTTCCGCCGCACTGGCTGATTTATTTTCTCGTTTCGAATTGCGACGACAGCGCTGCGAAAGCCACGCGTATGAATGCCCATTTGTTGCTTTCTCCTTGCGACGTTCAGAACGTAGGACGAATGGCAATCGTCAAAGACCCGCAGGGGGCCGTTTTCGCCTTGTTTCAGCCATCCGGCCGCTAACGCGAAAAATCGGGACGGTCCTGGCTACACTCTTGCGCCAGGTCTGATTGTTTTGTGATAAGATTCCTCCCAATTTAGGTTGCGGGGTTTCTACCTAAATGAGCAGCACCGGCCAAACGGCCGTATTCGCACAAGGGGGTGCGCTTATGCTCACTCGGGATGTCAGTCGTCGTTTGAGTGTTTTGGGTTTTGTGCTGGCGGCAATCGTCGCGATAGGCGTTTCGGTGCCAGCGCCGGCGCAGGTGTTGTATGGATCTCTCGTTGGAATTGTCAGTGATCCAGCGGGCGCCAACATCCCCGGCGCATCGGTCACTGCCACCGACCAAAACACCGGAATCGCCAAGACCACCAAAACGGATCCTGGCGGCAGTTACCAGTTCGTCGATCTGCAGTCGGGCACATATCGCATAAATGTGTCGGCGTCCGGGTTCAAGTCCTACGAAAGGCACGACATTAGAGTCGTTCTCAACAACGTAGTACGCGCGGACGTGGCGCTCGAAGTCGGGAATACTCAGCAGACCGTAACCGTGACCGGCGAGGCACCGGCGCTCCAGACTGACCGCGCGGAAACGCGTTCAGAAATCAACTCGACAGAACTGCAGAACCTTCCCGTTCCGTTCGGCCGCAATTACCAGCAACTGTTCCGAACCATGCCCGGCGTCGCTCCACCGTTCAACTCGCATTCCGTTCCGACAAACCCTTCTCGCTCTCTCGAATTCCATGTGAACGGGACCAGCGACGACCAGAACAACACGCGGATTGACGGTGTGAGCTCAACTACCGTGCAGTTGCCGCACATTGTTTCATACATTCCGGCGCTCGAATCCATTCAGGAAGTGAACGTGGTGACCAGCAGCTTCGATGCTGAACAGGGACTCGCGGGAGGGGCCGCCATCAGCGTGCAAATCAAGAGCGGCACGAACGATATCCATGGCTCGGGCTTCGAATACCACAGCAACCAGCACCTGAAGGCGTGGCCGGAGTCGGTACCAGCAGGAGAAGTGAACAAGCCAAAGCTCGTTTACAACCAGTTTGGCGGGACGATCGGCGGCCCGATCAAAAAAGATAAATTGTTCTATTTCGTCAGCTACGAAGGCACATACGATCACCGAAATGTCCAGAACAAGATCACCGTACCGACCGATGCCATGAAGGCCGGCGACTTTTCCTCTTTTCTCGACAGCGGGATCCTAATTTATAATCCCTACACGGACTTATCGGGAACTAAACTGGCCGATCCGTCTCAGCGCGTACCGTTCGCCGGAAACATCATTCCGAAGAGCCTTCTGGCGACACCCAGCGCGCAGATTGCAGAGAAGATGAATGCCCTGTTTCCGGAGCCCAACCTGCCCGGAACTAGTAACAATTATTTTGCTTCCGGTGGTTTTACGTTCGACCGCAATACGATCGATACCAAAGTGAACTGGAACGTCAGCGATAGGATGAATGTGTTCGGGCGCTTCAGTTTTCTCCATTACACCGACTTCACCCCAACTGTTTTCGGCACGGCTATGCAAGGCACCCCAATCGGTGGCAGCAGCAATCCGGGCAACGGCCACGGTAACACGTATAGCTCGACATTCGGCGGGACTTACTCGTTCACTCCGAATTTCGTACTCGACGCTTATTTCGGCTTCACGCATCAAGGCACGATCTCAGAGCAAGAGGGACTCGGGAAAAACGTCGGCCTCGACGTCTTGGGCATCCCCGGAACCAATGGTACCCGCAAGTTCGAAAGCGGCTGGCCCGAGTTTCAGTTCAATACCGGGGATGACTTCGCCACTGCCGGCAACGATACCAATTTCATGCCCTACTACCGGCACGATCCCCAGTATCAATACGTAGTGAACCTCAATTGGGTCCACGGTACACACAACGTCCGTTTCGGCGGCGATATTTATCGGCAGGGGCTGAATCAGACACAGGCGGAATGGATTGGCGGTGGGAGCTTTTACGGATCGCAGGGCGGTTTTGATTTTGGGCAAAATACAACGGCACTTTGCGTAGATCCTCCCTTGTGCACCACCAGCAGTTCCACGAACCGCGCCAACAGCTACGCTTCCTTCCTGCTTGGTTTAGCGGACCAGGCGAGTAAGTCAGTGCAGTTCCCGGACGAGTATTCGATCCGCTCCATGCTGTACAGTGCCTACATCCGTGACCGCTGGAATATCACTCCCAAGCTCACCCTCAACTACGGCGTGCGATGGGAGTATTTTCCCTACCCGACGCGCACCGATCGGGGCCTAGAACGCTACGATCCGGACACCAACACGGTTTTGATTTGCGGTCAGGGACAGGTGCCCGGCAATTGCGGCGCGGACATCAGCAAGACGCGCTTCTCGCCTCGTCTGGGCTTAGCCTGGCGTCCGACGGACACATTCGTGATCCGGGCCGGGTTCGGCATGACCAACGACCCCTATGAAGGCCTGGAGTTGTTGCGCAATAACTACCCCGTCATGGAGCCGTTCGGGATCCAGACTCCGAACAGTTTCAGCGTGGCTACTAGTCTTGCCCAAGGAATCCCTCCCGTCCCAGAGCCCACGATACCGAGCAACGGGATTCTTCCCCTCCCTGGCAATATCGGATTCGAGGGCTATCCGAAGAAGCTCGACCGCGGCTATATCGAGTCCTGGAATTTCACACTGCAGAAAGAACTGGGCTTGGGCTTCACGGGACAGGCCGCTTATGTTGCAACGCGCTCCGTTCGCCAACTAGGGTTCATTGATATCAACGCCAGCCAGGTTCCGTTCACGAATCTGGCCAGCGAACCGCTCTATCAGAAATGGGGCCGGACAGCCGCCACTACGTTCCTTGAGCCGCTAGGTACCGGACAATATAATTCTCTTCAGACGTCGCTCCAGCGACGCTTATCGAAGGGCCTCTTGTTGAACGTAAGCTACACCTGGAGCAAATCGATCAACCTGGTGAATGCCAGCTCCGGCACTCCCAATATTCAGTCGCAGTATTACCTGAGCATGAACCGTGCACCAACCGAATTCGACCTGACCCACAATCTCGCGGTCAGTAGCGTGTGGGACCTGCCTTTTGGCCGTGGCCAGCGATGGCTCGCAGACAAGAGCGTTCTAACAGCGATCGTCTCCGGCTGGCAAGTGAACAACGTGATCAGTGCTTTTAGCGGGTTCCCGTTCAACGTAACTGGAAGTTGCGACGCCGCATGGCCAGGTAATTCGCCTACGATGATTAATACGATCGGCTCTCCAAAGAAAATCGGGAGCAAATCCGGCTACTGGTATGACCCATTTGCCTTCGCAGAAACATATGACCCGAACAATCCAGGCACTTGCCTGGCCGGCTCGCTTGGCACTTCTGGCTTCTATAATCTGCGCGGTCCGGGCACATTCAACTGGGATTTCGGACTGTTCCGCGATTTCGCCGTCACCGAACGCTTTCACATACAGTTCCGTGCTGAGGCCTTCAATTTCACCAACACGCCACATTTCGGCGGTACGGTCTCGAGTGGATTTATTCCTGACAATTCAATCGGCGATGCCAATTCGATTGACCCGAAGACCGGACGAGTTATCGACCCGGGCGCTTTCCTGACTCTGAACCAAGGAGTGACGGATCTTGCCCGGGAGGGAATCGACGAGCGGCAATTCCGCCTCGGTCTGCGTATACAGTTTTAAAATAAGCTGTCAGCGTTTCGCTTTCAGCTTCGTGATGTGCAGGTTTATCGCCGCCATATTACTGGTGTGCGCTTTTTCGAGGATCAAGGTCGCTAACGCCTCTGGCCCGGATTCTCTACCAAAGGTCGACACAGGTAACTTCCTGCCCGTCGTTCGCACTCAGATCGAGCAAGCTGTGGCCACAGCCCGGGCGCATCCCGACGATCCCGAAGCCGTTGGCGCGCTCGCCATGACACTTCACGCCTATCAGCAGTACGAGGCTGCAACGCTTGCATATTCGCGCGCACACAAGCTCGATCCGCAAAAGTTCGACTGGCTCTACCTTTCAGGCGCCGCTCGAATGGAATTGGGAGACCTTGATGCGGCGCGTGAGCTGTTGCAATCGGCGGTCCCTATCAAACCCGACAATCTCGCGACGCAGTTGCGGTTGAGCCAGGCGCTGACACGCCTCAATCGCTACACAGATGCTGCCGCTCTGTACAAACAAATTCTCGCAAAGCACCCGGAAAATCCGCAGGCGTGGTACGGGCTAGGTCGCACTCAAGCGGCACAAGGCGATCACGCAGGGGCGTCGGAATCTTACGCGAAAGCGTGTAGCCTGTTTCCGGATTACGGCGCGGCGCATTTTGCGGCAGCCCAGGAACTTCGAATCCTCGGAAGGCCGGACGCGGCGCGGCAGCAGATGAACGCATACACCGCGTATCCCACCACGGAGCCATTCCTGGATGACCCGCTGTTTGCGCGGATTGTGGCACTGAATCACGGCCCGCAAGTTCACATGCAACGGGCTGCAGAACTTGAGAAAGCCGGTAAGTTCGAAGATGCAATCAATGAAGAGAAGGCCGCCCTGGCAGCGGATGCGACTAACGTTCAGGCACACGTCAATCTCATTTCGCTTTACGGCCGGATAGGGGATTCCGTCAATGCCAAACAACACTTCGATGAGGCAATTTACCTCGACCCAAACCGCGCGGACGCCTGGTACAACTTCGGCGTCTTGCTATTGAGTGAAAGAAACATTGCCGAATCCGAAAAAGCGTTCCGCCGGGCGCTGGAAACTAATCCTGATTATGCCGAAGCGCACTACAATTTAGGCGTGATCTGTGAACAGCAAGTCCGTTTGGACGATGCGGCGCGCGAGTTCGGCGCAGCCATTGCTGCCCGGCCTGACTATCCCGAGGCCCGGTTTCGCCTTGGGCGTATTTTGGTGAACCAGCAGAAATATGACGCAGCGATCTACCAGTTCGCGCACGCGCTCGAACCTGAAAGCGAGCGCACACCCACTTATCTTTACGCACTGGCGGCAACATACGCGCGCGCCGGACGCCGCCCGGAAGCTTTGCAGTTTTTCGAGAAGGCCCGCGATGGGGCTCGCGCGCTCGGGCAGGAACAGTTATTAGCTAGCATCGAGCGCGATCTCAAGAGCTTTAGCGGCGAGCAATGAGCCGCATCAACCGGCGCGATTTGCTTAGTTTGCTCGCGGCCGGCAGCCTCCGCTTGCCTGCGAGTTCGTCAACGGGGGAACCCCCGCTCTTCGTGGACGTCGCGACTCAGACGGGGCTTCATTTCCATCATTTCAACGGGGTTACCGGTCATCACTTCATGCCGGAAATCATGGGCGCTGGAGTGGCGCTATTCGATTACGACAATGATGGCGACCTCGATGTGTATCTCGTACAAGGTGCGGATCTGGACTCGACGGGCAAGCGTCTTTTCCCTCCACCGGCTGGTTGGAAACCGGGGAACCGCCTGTTCAAGAATCTCCTGTCTGAAACAGGCGAGCTGCGCTTTGTGGATGTGACGGAAAAGGCGGGCGTCGGGCACACCGGCTATGGCATGGGTGTGGCGGTCGGCGATTACGATAACGACGGCTTTCTTGACCTGTATGTGACGAACTTCGGCCACAACGTTCTCTACCACAACAATGGCAACGGTACTTTTACGGACGTGACGCAAAAAACCGGCGTTGACGACCCACACTGGTCGACCAGCGCCGCGTGGTTCGATTTTGACGGAGACGGTTGGCTGGATCTGTTTGTCTGCAACTACGTCGATTTCACTGTCGCGGGCAATCGTGGCTGCTTTTCGCCCGCGGGCGAGCCCGACTATTGCACGCCGAAGATGTACCACGCCGTCCCGTCGCGGCTGTTTCGCAATAAACGTGACGGCACATTTGAGGACGTGACGGAGGCATCGGGCGTCGGCAGCTCGTACGGTCCGGGGCTTGGCGTAGTCTGCGCGGATTTCAACGGGAACGGCCGGCCGGATATCTACGTCGCCAACGACACCGCGGCCAATCGGCTTTGGATAAACAAGGGCGATGGCACTTTTCACGAAGCCGCCCTCGATGCAGGCTTGGCGTACAGCATGGATGGGCTCGCAAAGGCGGGCATGGGAATCGCCCTGGGAGACGTAGAAAACAACGGCAGCCAGGTTCTCCTGGTTACCAATCTCACGCGGGAAGGCGCGACGGTTTTTCGGGGCGATGAACGGGGGCAGTTCGACGACGTTACCGCCAATTTCGGCCTCTTGCAGCCGACGTTCGGCTACACGGGCTTCGGGGCGGGCTGGTTCGACTATGACAACGACGGCTGGCTTGACCTGTTCATTGCCAACGGGGCAGTGACGATCCTGGAATCGGAGCGGGGCAGCAAGTTCCCATACGCGCAGCGAAAGCAGTTGTTCCACAATGACGGACGAGGGAAGCGCTTCCGAGAAGTTTCGCGTACGGCCGGCCCCGCATTTCAAATCGCCGAAGTCAGCCGCGGAGCCGCGTTCGGCGATATCGATAACGACGGCGCTATCGATATTGTCGTCACAAACAACAACGGACCGGTGCGTCTTCTGCGCAACCAGGTCAGGGCCCGGGGACACTGGCTGATTGTAAAGCTGGAATCGCCGCGAACAAACGGGTTTGCGATTGGCGCGCGCGTAGGCGTACTACGGCAAGGACAAGACACTCTGTGGCGGCGCGTGCATACGGACTCCAGCTATCTCAGCGCCAGCGATGTGCGCGTGCATTTCGGCCTGGGCGACCGGCCGGAGATTGAAGCCGTGCTGGTCGTGTGGCCGGATGGCGCGAAAGAGCGCTTTGAGAACGTGAAGCCGGACAGAATTGTCACACTGCGGCGGGGATCAAGGGCTGTTAGCTGGGACGTCCACATGCCGGCACGATCTACAGACCGTCACGCGTCTTAGGGTCGTACTTCGAATATCAGGTTGAAGGTAGTCTCGGCGGCTCGCCGAAAACGAGTAAATCCAGCAGCGTGGATGAGTTGATGAATACGGTCTTGCCCTGCTTGTGCGCCGAGAGCGGCCTGTCCTTCCTGTGCGAGCGAAGCAGGCGTACAGATCATCGTTGAGGCGGAATAGTAGATGCGGCCAACGTTATTGTGATTCTGCTCAGGTTCATTGTGCGCGAACGGTTCCACTATCATCCAAGTTCCATCTGGCTTCAAAGTGGAGAGCACGTGCCTGGCTGCCCCGGTCGGGTCACCCATATCGTGCAAGCAATCAAAAAACGTTACCAGATCGTAGCCGCCGTTGTCGGGATAGTCGTTGGATGTAGCAACCTCGAATGTAACTCTTTCCGACAAACCATCGCTTACTGCGATCCGGCGAGCGCGCTCGATAGCGTGCCGGTGGTAGTCAAAACCGTAGGGTCTAGACTCCGGATACCTCTTTGCTAAGGCCAACGTTGATGTACCGCCACCGCAGCCAACGTCAGCAACTATCCCGCCGGGCAGAAGCCTTTCATGTATACCCTCGAGCGCGGGAATCCACGCGTTGACTAACGACTCCTCGAATTCAGGACGGAAAAACCGTTCATTGCCAATGTATATGTCCGGATCGTGCTGATCCCAGCCAACGCCTCTGCCTGTGCGGAATGCCTGTGTTATCTTCGGTTCGTCTTTGATACAAGTCGAGACGTTGTAGTACACCCCAGGCAAGTCCTGCGCGACAAGGAAGTAGGCTTGCTCTGGCGGCAACTCAAACCGCTGCGAGATCGAGTCATATACGAGGTAGCCACTTGCCGCATTAGCATGTAGCCATTCCCGTACGTAGCGCTCAGCGGTGTGGGTTTTGGCGGCAAGCTCGGCGGACGTCATCCACCCCGCGTTTTCCATTGCCTTGTAGAGGCCAAGTTTGTCTCCGATGATGACCAAAGTCGCGTGCAGGGACGCACCGATGTCCGCGATTACCCTCTCCATAAACGAATTTAACTTCGATTTGTCAAGCGAAGTCCCAACATCAACCATTCATTCCTCCTCTCATCTGCCCGCAACCTAATCAACGATGCCTGCATCACGGGATCTGTACCCACGTCAGGAATGGCTCAGCCTCGGTGCGCGGTTGATTCGACGAACCCTCCACAGAGCAAACAAAGCCAAAGCTGTGAACGCTACACCCAAGCTCGCCTCTGAAAGCAGCATGCCGGCCGTCCCCCAGCGGTCATGCGCGAACCCGTCGAACGTAGTCATGTAGGAGATTGGCACATAACCAAGCGAAGTAAGAATCGCGTACTTAGTGGCGACCGCTCGGCTACCGGCAACGTGAAAGACTAACGCGGAGAACGCACCGTAATTTCCACCCTGTGATGTCGCGTAAAGCAGGATACCTAATCCGAACATGAATGGCGAGCGAGGAGCCTTCAGTAGTAAGATCGCTACACCTGCTTGAATGAGCCCCGACCCAAAAAATGCAATGTAGCGGCCGTGACGATCCGCGATCCAGCCGCTTACGAGAGATCCGAATGCCGCGGCTAGTCCGTTCACGACACCTGTCGCGAATGCGGTGACATTGGCCGAAGCCTCCCATTCGAGAGCAAATAGCAGCCCACAGATTGGTTACAGCACCGACGCCGATCGGCAACAAATCGAGTATTGTTACGTAAAGCCCTTCGGGCGATCTAAGGAGTTCGAGCAATTCGTGCCCGAAATTCCGAAGTCTCTGTTTCAGGAATTGGTCGCGTCCAACTACGGACACAGCGGGAAGGAATTGGAGGGCTAATGCGCAAGCTCCGGAGATTGCGGATAGAAGAATACCAGCGACGGGTGTAGAGAAGTTCGCCGCCAGCCAGACGCCGCCTCCGCCGCTCAGTGCCGCTCCACCGAGCCATGCGGCTTGGAACCATCCCGCGGCACGACCCTTCTGTCGGTCGTCAACAACTACCGCGATCATTCCCCCTACCGAGAAAACAATGAGATTGGCTCCCAGTTCCGACAGAAACACAAGAGCCGTTAACGCCCACACAGTGTTGCGCCCAAGCGGCATGGCTCCGATGACCGCTAGCGACGCGGTGCAGCTCAGCAGTCCAATCTGATACCAACGTCGAAATGTGAGGCTGAAATCGATCAGCGGACCCACACTGCTGATGTCACATTCGGCAGTAGCGCCATTGCGGTGACAGAACCGGCAACCGCCACGGATAGCCCGCCCTTGTGATTGAGAACGGAACAAGAATGGTGGCGAAACCAAAGCTAATTCCGCGGGGCAGCATCAGAAGGAAGAAAACAAAGAAGTGGCGGACGCCCCGCGTAGGCATGTCACGTCACTATATACCCGCCGAGGTAGCTAGCTAGATGCGTGGGTGCGCGAACACGTCCGGCCCATTCAAAGTGAACTTCTTGACACCGGCCCGCCTTCTCATAAAAATGGTTATGCGCTTACTCGATCAATCTTCACCAGCTGGCACATTCATCGCTTCAGCGTAGCCAGCGATCGAGATTCTCCCGCACAAATTGGTCATCCTGGAGTTCCGGGTAGCTTGCGCATATGCGGTCGATTTCTTCTAACTGTCCCGGTGAAAGGTTTTCTTTCGGATCAAGGCACCAGCGTCCGGCAAGCAACCCTTGCCGCCGCAGAATCTCGTGCAGCCCGGCAATAGAGCCTGCGAACTGGTTTCGAACATCGAAGAGAGCGGCGTTGGCGTCTGTGAGCGATGCCGAGCGCTCCAGGATATCGAGCGCTCCGTGCCCTTCATGGCACCGGCAATTCCGAATCGTCTCGAGCAGTTCCACGGCGCATTTCGTCCAAACTGCCCACTGGCCCAGCAGTCCTCCCGCAAAATGAAAGCTTCCATTCTTTAACCGAACATCGGCCAGTAAGTCCGGAATGATGTTGTCATCGTTGCCGGTATACAGCGCAATATCGGCCGCTCGTCCGCTATCGGCGACTCCGCGGATTACATCAAGCGTCTGATAGCGATTAAATGGAGCGACTTTGATGGCAGCAACGGATTCGATCTGACAGAACTCCCGCCAAAACTCGTAGCTCAGTGGCCGGCCACCAACAGCTGGTTGTAAATAGAACCCGAACAGCGGGATCTCCTGCGCCGCGGAGCGACAATGGGCGATCAGTTCGGCATCGCTGGCGGCGCTCATGGCCGCGAGACTCAGCAGCCCGAGATCGAAGTCCGCTTCCCTCGCAAACGCCGCTTCGCGAATGGCTTGCGCGGTTTGGCCGCATATACCGGCAATCTTCAAAATCCGCTTACCCGAGCCGCGCTCACGATCCGCAACGGTTGAGGCGACCAGGCGCAGGACCGGTTCAAATAAGCCGATGCGCGGGTCGCGAATTGCAAACTGCGTAGTGTGCACGCCTGCGGCGATTCCTCCTGCTCCGGCTTCACAGTAATACCGTGTGAGTGCAACCAGCCGCAGCTCATCCAGTTTGCGCTGCGCGTTCAACGCCAACGGATGGGCCGGAATAACGACGCCCTTGTTGAGAATTGCGGCGGCCTGTGCATCGAGTTTCGGATACGACATTAATAGCTCCCGTCGACAACTTCAAAATGCGTGGGCTTGTTCAGGTTTTCGCCGCCTGCGAGGATCCAGTCCGCCACCCAGTTTTGCAGGGTGGAAACCGATACGGACGGAGCACCGAGCAAGCCATGACAAAGCGACGGATTACTTAGCAACGCACCACCTCCCTCGCGGCCTTCGAGTTTGCACTCGCGCCCAAATCGTTTCGCAAAAACCTCTGCTATTTCGCGAATCTTGATCGTTTCGGCCCCTGTCACGTTCAGGATGCGCGGCGGCGAGGAGCATATGGCAAGCGCACGGAGCGCGTAGGAGTTGGCGTCGCGCTGCCAGATGGCATTGAAGGCCGGAACAGTTAAATCGACCGGCTCACCTGAATAGACTTTCCGGGCAACATCGACCAGAACACCGTAGCGAAGATCCACGGAATAGTTCAGCCGAAAAATGACACACTCGGTCTTGTATTCGTTTGAGTGATATTCAAAGATCCGTTCCCGCGCAAGGCAAGACTGAGCGTATTCTCCGACAGGCGAAACAGGATCCGTCTCGCGCGACCCGCCGGAACGGAGATCCGTCGGGCCATACACATTGCCCGTGGAGAAAACGACAATCCGGCTATTGCGGTAGCGGTATGCGGCTAGCGCTGGGGCAATTGCATTCATGGCCCAGGTAAGGTCAGGCCGACCGGTTGAGCCGAATTTGCGACCTGCCAGGTACAGGACGTTTTCACAGGCGGGGAGCTGAGCGACGTCTGCGGGGTTCAGGAGATCGCACGAGATGACCGTTACGCCGGCGGCTTCCAGGTCGCGCCGCGCGGCCTCAGACGAAAATCGCGAAACGGCCGTGATGCGTTTCCGAACGGCGGCTTCGTCTGCTGCGCGCCTTGCAAGCCGGGCCAGCGAGGGCCCCATCTTTC
This sequence comes from Bryobacteraceae bacterium, assembly GCA_036557345.1. Classification (GTDB taxonomy): domain Bacteria; phylum Acidobacteriota; class Terriglobia; order Bryobacterales; family Bryobacteraceae; genus Bog-105. The sequence goes on along the minus strand of DATBHS010000041.1, from coordinate 5,539 downwards.
CGCCCGCGCCCAGAATAATCACATCCCCGCGCAATTCGCGCATAAAGGCGCGATCGGATTCGCTTGGCTCCGAAAGGCGCCACTCCAAATCGTCAATGGATGTAACTGGCATTGCTTGAAATGACTATTGTAGTCATAATGGTTAGAGAAGGAAAGAACGGCATGAAAAAGGTGCCATGGACCGTAGCCGAGGCTAAGGCAAAGCTGAGCGAAGTCATCGATCAGGCACAGGCTCACGGCCCCCAGGTCATTACCCGGAACGGCAAGATCGCTGTTGTACTAGTTTCTTTCAAGGAATGGGAGCGCAAAACGAAGCGGAGGGGAAATCTCGCTGAATTCTTTGCCGGCTCCCCGTTGCGTAAATCGGGCCTTTCAGTGGAACGTCCGTCGGAAGAGCTTCCCGAAATTGAACTATGAGCTTTCTGCTCGACACGAATGTCGTTTCTGAGTGGGTGAGGCCACGACCGGACCCCGGAGTGATTACCTGGCTGGCAGAGGTGGACGAGGATCGCGTGTTCTTGAGTGTTGTGACTCTGGCTGAGCTGCGGTACGGCATCGAACGAATGCCGGCGGGACAGCGCCGGAAACGATTGGATGTTTGGCTTCGGGAGGAATTGACGCTTCGCTTTGAGGGACGCATCCTTTCAGTCGATCCTCCGGTCGCCGAGAGTTGGGGACACTTAATCCTTCGCAGCCGCATCGCCGGACGTCCAATGGGCATCGTGGACGGCTTTTTGGCGGCGACTGCTCAGGTTCACCGGCTGACGATAGTGACCCGAAACGTATCGGATTTTTCTACACTGGGTTACTCGGTGCTCAATCCCTGGATAGCTTGAACAACAGCCTCTATCCGTAGAATGGCAAGATGCGAGTGCTTATGCTTCTATTCGCCACGGCCGGGTTTCTCACAGCGGCCGGCATCCTCGACGTCTTCGGACATCATTGGACCGTACCCGAGGCCTCGGACTGGAAAATCGAGCAGGAGAACGGCGCTCAAATCTTGCGTCTGGTCACGCACAGAGGTCCGCTCCCCGGGCCGAGACGGCCGATTCAATTCGCGTTAGCGGACACGCCGCCTCTGGAAAAAGCGACGGTTGAAGCAGACATGCGCCCGCTTGGCCTCTCGCTCATCATTGTCTTCGCTTATCGCGATGCAGCGCACTTCGACTATGCCCATCTGTCCGTCGATACCGCAACGAAGGAAGCGCATCACAATGGCGTATTCCATGTTTACGACGGGGAGCGCGTGCGGATCAGCCCGGTGGATGGCCCTGCCGCGTTCTCCTCGCGCGGTCAATGGCATCACGTTCAATTCGTATGGGACGGAACAACCGGTGAAGTTCAGGTCAGGGTCAATGGCCAGTTTGTACCGGCGCTCCATGCGGTGGATCTGAGCCTGCGTTCGGGGCGCGTGGGACTAGGCTCGTTCGACGAGACCGGCGATTTCAAGAACGTAAAGATCCGGTGAGTTCAGGGCTGCTGCGGCAAGGCCCAGGCGTAGAGCACGCCATCTACACCCGTTACGACATATTGACGCCGGTCCAACTCGTAGGTCATGGGCGAACTGCCCAGAGTGCCGCCCGCGTTTACATGCCAAAGGATCTCGCCGTTTTCGGGATCGAGCGCCAACAGGTTTCCCGAAACGTCGCCGGTGAAGAGCAGACGTCCGGCTGTGGTCAGGATGCCAGGATGCCCCTCGCTTTCTTCCTCTTTTCTGCACCAGCGTATGCGGCCCGTTTCATAATCGATGGCAACGAGCATGGCGCGAGACCATAGCGCGCTCGATTCGCCTCCCTGATGGCCCACCGCTTTCTTATTTGCGTTGAGCATCAAGTAATACAGCCGGAAACCTTCCTGGGCGTTTACGTAGAACAGTTTTGTTTCGGGGTCGAAGCTGGGCGCCATCCAATTGGTCGCGCCCTCGTCGGCAGCGGCCACCAACGAGCCATCGGGTGTGGGCTCCTTTTGAGGATTTGGAACGGGCTCTCCACGCGTGTCAAGCCCGGAGGCCCAATCGACCGGCACAAAGGGCGCAGTGAGGAGATGCTCACCGGTGATTCGATCGAGCAAAAAGAAATAGCCGTTGCGGCTAGCCTGCGCCAGCAGCTTGCGAGGCTTTCCGTGGAATTCGGCATCGAACAGAACAGGCGTTTCAACCGCATCCCAGTCGTGTGTGTCGTGCGGAGATGGCTGGAAATACCAAATCAGCTTTCCGTTATCCGGGTTCAAGGCAAGAATCGAGCACGTGTAGAGATTCTTGCCCGGCCGCACGACGCCAGCCAGCACAGGATGTGGATTGCCCGTACCCCAATAAATCAGGTTGGCATCGGGGTCATACGTTCCGGTCATCCACGCAGGACCGCCGCCGTGCGTGAGCGCCTCCTTGTCGGGCCATGTCTCAGATCCCGGCGCGCCGGGGTCGGGTATCGTGCTTCGCCGCCAGATTACTTTCCCGGTCTCGGGATCGATGGCCTCGATGTAGTGCGGAATATCGGTCTGGTCGCCCGATGTGCCGATGATCAATCGATCTTTCACCAATAAGGGGGCAACGCTGACGTAGTAGCCGAGCCGCACGTCGGCAATTTCGATGTCCCATATGAGCTTTCCATTGCGACCGTTCAGGCAAATCAGGTGGGCATCAGGCGTGCCGAAGTAAATCCTGTCTTTGTACATCGCAACGCCTCGGTGCCCGACGTGATCACCCTGCGATGGGCGGCTGTAGTGCCAGACTTGATGGCCGTTTCGCGCGTCGATGGCCCAGACATTATCTGGAGTCGTGAAGTACAAAACGCCGTTCACTTCGAGGGGAGTCGATTTCAAAGCGTCGGAATGCGTCTGAAAGGCCCATGCCATAGCGAGCGATGCGACGTTGCTCTTGTTGATCTGGTTGAGCGTGCTGAAACGCCGGCCGGAGTAATCGCCGTTATAAGTCGGCCAAGTCGTCGTGGGCGGCTTGGATAGGGCAGCGGGGTCAAGCCCTTGTGCGAAAACACACCCTGCGCTCAGGAGGAATACCGCGAGTGACTTCACTTCAGCGTCTCCAGGTAAGCAAAGAGGTTGTGCACGTCTGCCTGCTTGTACTTGGGCAGCAGGTCGAGATGCGCGGTCAAGGGATCATGAATCTGAAACTTTACTTTCCAGCAAGGCCAGGAATGATACCAACCATCGTGATCCTTGACGGCAATGCTGAAAGCATCCTGGTAGACAAGTTCGCCAGTTACCTGTTTGCCCTCAGGTGTCGTAATGGTTGCGGTCTTTGGTACATCGGACGGATAGAGAAACCGAGCCTGCAGATCGGCGGGCGAATACTTCTTCGCGATTCCGGCGAGATCTCGTGAAGGAGAATGGCATCGAGAACAGTTTCCGGGACCGTTGAAGAAGGCTTTTCCCGCGGCGGCATTCCCGGTCAGTAACTGCTCCAAGGAAAGGTCGTGGGCCTCGGCTGGACTGGCACGGCCAGCATCCGCCAGACGCCAATCGAGGAAAGCGGCTACATCGGCAATTTGCGTTTGATTGAGCCGGATGGGCGGCATGCCTTTACCGGGCCGGCCGTCGCGAATCACCGGCCCTATCAGATTGCCGCTTTCATCGTGGCGGACGAGTGTGGAACGAAGCAGATCGGGTCCTTCGCTCGTCCCGGTCGCATCGGAGCCGTGGCAAAAGGCGCAGGACTTCGAAAACTGTACCTCGCCTCGTTTGGCCGTGTCCGATTGCGCCGGCACATCTTGGGCGGTAACCGGCGGTTGCGCGGCAAAGACGAGCGCAAGGGCGATAAGGGGCCGAGAACGGATCAAAGTAGATTATCGGTCAGGATGACGCAAGTTGTGGCGCGGAAACGAGGGAAGAGGCCGGCGTCCACTCAGGAAGCCTAGACACAACCTGTTCGAATAACCGGGCGTAAGAGCGGCGACGGCGCGCAAAGCGTGTCTCGCGCTCGCGCAGAAAGTCGAATCGAAATGGCGAGTTCTGCTCTAGCGCAGCCAGATATGGACCTGTATACGCTTCCGGCGCGTTTGCGGCGCTACGGATCAGCAGCATCCGTGAGCTTCTGGCCAGCAGGTCTTTCATAGCCGCCGAAGCACTTGCCAGATCGCTCATTTGGTCCATTATTTTGCCGGAAAAATGAAAAGTCTTGCTTGTAATCGCGTCAAGCGAACCGCGTTCGGCAGCCTGCGTGAAAAGGGTCAGAGACCCACGGGCCTGGTCTGCGTAGAGATCCTGAAGATCGTCGCCTAACTGGAGCGCGACGCCCCAGTTGAACGCGAACCTGGCTTCCAGTGGCTTCAGTTGACCCGCCGCCAGGTACGCGTCGGCAAGCACGGAAGTCCCGCCTTTCGCCAGCGTAAGTCGGAGAACATCGCAATCCTCTCTTGCGCGCTCCATCTGACGCAGACTCTCCTGCTGGGCGGTATGGATGGCGAGCAACGAGTCGTAAACCTGCGGATATTTCGCGCGCGGGTATTCCGATTCAATCAGGCCTACCAAATACCAGACGATTTCGTCGCGCTTATTGTTTGCAGGAGAGCGCTCGCCTTGCAGGCGCCGGCGAAAGCGCTCGTTGAAACGCAGCTTCGTTTCGCGCGAGATAGCAGGGTCATCCAGACAATTATCGCTGTACGGGTAAAGCATGCTGTACGCGAAGATGGCTGGCGTAAGCCGCAAAGTTCTGCCCAGTATGACTTGCAATCCGCAAGCTGTCCAGGCGTTCCGTGCAGCTTGCAAAATGTCTATCATGCTGACATCGGGGTCGAGCCGGCGGGCGGAACGCGCGAGATCCGTGCCAACCTGCGAGAATCCGCTCTCTAACAAGTTCTGGATACGTGGATTATCGATCTCTAGCGAGTAAGTCGAGACCTGCACGAATAACGATGTGATGCGCGCGATCGTGCGCTCCGCGGCCATGCGCGTTCGGGAGGTCTGGCGCAATTCCACATCGATTGCGTCGAGATGGCAGTCGAGCAGACGCTCGCGCCGCTCCTGCTCGTCAACGATATAGGACTCGAGGTGCGGAAAGTCGGCAGGGCTTGCGTCCCACACCGCAGCCGAGTCTTCAATAAGATCCGTTACGTTCGCAAAAGTAGTGCTCGGTTCGCATTCGATCACAAATTGTAAATACGCGGATACGCCTTACGATGTTTTGTTTATTTAACATTTATTTTTAGTTCGAACGCAGCATTACTCTGCTGGTTTTACAGCTTATTTACTGTTCCGCGGTGACTCCGCATTTGCACGGGAATAATTTCGAATGGGCAGGCATATTCGAGAGCTTAATTCCGATTGTAATAGTAAGGAGAACAGTTGTGCGCGATGTAACAAATGGCTTGAAGAAGGCCGCAAACCGGCGCTCGTTTCTGAAGAACACGATCGCGACGGGAGCGGCAACCGTAGGGGCGTTAGGCGGCGTATCCGCCTTCGCTGACGACGACCGGCGGGACGATAGAGACGACAGGTTAACCAGGGGAGATGCGGCCCTGCTCCGGTTCGCGGCCGCAGCCGAAATCCTCGAAACCGATTTCTGGATACAGTACAACGAACTCGG
>DATBHS010000040.1:0-40289 GCA_036557345.1 Bryobacteraceae bacterium | reverse complement strand
CAGGAAGACGAACAGAGCCGCCAAGTCGCCGTCTTGAGCTATGCGACATGGCAGAGCCGCTTCAATGGAAATCCGCAGATATTAGGCAGCAAGATTTTGCTGGACCGCAAACCGTACCTCGTGATCGGGGTCATGCCGCGAAACTTTGAATTTCCGCTGAACCCAGGTCACCTGAATCGCTGCGAGCTGTGGGTTCCCATGAGCTTCACTCAACAGGAACTGACCCAGGGCGCCGCGAGCTGGAACTACGGCATGGTAGGACGTCTCAAACCCGGCGTCACTCCAGCCCAGGCACAAACGGATGCCGAACGAGTGGCACAGGAGATCATGCGCAATTATCCGGCGTTCATGACGAGCCTCCACATTAGCGCTGTTGTGCGGCCGCTGCAGGAAGAAACCGTGGAGCAGGCGCGCCCGCTCGTGCGAACCCTGTTCCTGGCTGTTAGCGTGGTCTTGCTGATCGCCTGCGCAAACCTCGCCGGCCTGATGCTCGTGCGGGCAATTCAACGGCAGCGCGAGTTTGCTGTGCGGCTCGCTATAGGAGCCCGAGCCGCGGCGCTGCTGCGCCAGGCAATTCTAGAGAGCCTCGTCATCAGCATAAGCGGCGGCCTGCTCGGACTGGCGCTGGCCGGGCTGGCGCTGACTGTAGGCAGAAGCCTCCTGCCGGAAAGTCTTCCACGTATCGGCGAGATCTCCATGAACTGGAATGTCGTGGGGTTTGCGCTGCTGCTGGCGGTCGGCACGGGAGTGCTTTGCGGGTTGGCTCCCGCCTTTGCCGCTCTCCGCACGAGCGTAAACGAAACCCTCAAGGAGGGCGGACGCAGTGGTTCCGCCGGCGGAGTTCATGCGCGGCTTCGTTCTACCTTGGTGGTTGCCGAAATCGCGATCGCCCTGCTGCTTCTCACTGCCTCGGGACTGCTGTTGCGCAGCTTTGAAAAGATGCGCTCCGTCGATCTTGGATTCCGTCCCGCGAATGTCACCACCGGCGCTTACTCTTTGCCACGGAAGCAATACGCGACCCAGGCGGCTGTAGATTCTTTCAATAAGGAACTTCTAATTCGGCTCGGGCGGCTTCCGGGCGTGCAGGCGGCAGGCCTGACCAGCTTTCTTCCCGCATCGGGAAACAACAGTAACTCGGCTTTTCTGGTCGACGGCTATGTTCCGCCTAAGGGCGCGAAAATGAACCTCGCAACACCCGCCGTCATCCTGGGCGATTACTTTCGTACGATGGGAATCCCGTTGCTGAGAGGACGAGCTTTTACTGAAGCTGACACACCGCGCTCCCAGTTGGTTGTAATTGTAAACCGCAAGCTCGCCGAGCATTTCTGGCATAATCAGGATCCGACCGGTAAGCGAATCCGAATCGGGATGCCGGAAACGCCAACTCCTTGGATGACGATTATTGGCGAAGTAGCGGACGTCAAATTGAGCTCTCCCGACGCCGAAACGAAGGAGCAGTTCTATCAGCCGGTAGCACAAGCGGAGGCGTCTATCGGATCCCTCGGCTCCCCGGGCGACCTCAACGGCAATGGCGGGTACATTGTCTTGCGCTCGGCTCTCCTTCCTCAGCAGATGGAGAATGCTCTTCGCGCGACCGTACGCTCCATTGACCCGCAACTGCCCCTCACGCAAGTGCAAACCATGGAGCAAGCCGTCTCTGATAGCGAAGCTCCGCGCCGCTTCAACACAGTGCTCATTACCGGCTTTGCATTCGCCGCAGTGCTTCTGGCGATACTGGGCATTTACGGCGTCATCGCCTTCTCCGTCGCCTCGCGCATACAGGACTTGGCCATCCGTATGGCGCTCGGTTCGCAGCGCTCCGGCATTATGCGCCTGGTTCTCGCTTCTGGAACAAAGCTTTCGCTCATAGGCTGTGTCATTGGGCTCGTCGGCGCAGCCGCAGTCTCAGGCCTGCTGCGCTCGTTCCTATTCGGAGTGAGTCCTTTCGATCCGGCGGTGCTGATTTTGGCTGCCGTCGCCATTTTTTTGCTCGCCCTTGCCGCCTCGGCAATTCCGGCGCAGCGCGCCGCTTCCATCGATCCTATGCAGGCCTTGCGCGGGGAGTGAGAGCGCCTACGGCAACTTCAAAAACTGGCCAATGTTCTCGGTGGCCGTTCCCGTCGCCCGCGCCAGAGCAAGCTTCGCGACGTTATGCGCAAAAACGCTGTTGATGTAATCGAGATCCGCGCTCGCCAGCGCCTCTTGCGCCTGCACAACTTCGAGATTGTCGGAGACACCTGCCTGAAAACGTTGCTGCGTCAGGTCCAGGGTCTCTTTTGTGACTTTCAGGTTCTCGCTGGCAACATGAACCTGGTTGGCCGCAGCCTGTAAGTCGAGATACGCGCTGCGAACGTCGCCCTCGATTTTCCCGCGAAGATCCTCCACCTCGGCCATCCTTTGTGTAAGGGCTGCATCCGCCTGCTCGATATCGCCTTCGGTCCGCCCGCCCCGCCAGATAGGAACAGTCAGCGTTCCGGTGACGTTGAACACTCCATGGGACTGGCCCGGCGTCAGTCCGTTCGCGCCGTAATCGGCGCTCAACGAGAGAGATGGCAGGCGCTCAGCCCGTGCGGCGGCCTTTGTAAGAGTCGCTGCCCGTACCTGCGCTTCAGCAGCTTTCAGATCCTCACGCTGAGCGTACGCCTCCTGTAGCGCGTCATTCAGGCGGACCGGCGCAGCCGGTGAAAACGGAACGTCGTCACTGATCTCGAATTCATCGCTGGCCGGCAATCCCGTCATTCGCGCGAGATTGATCTTCTGCTTCGAGAGCTCATTCTGCAAAGTAGTGAGCCGCTCCTGTTGAGTCAGCATCTGGACGCGGCTGCGGTTGACATCTGTTTGTGCGACCAGGCCAACGCCGCGCTGTTGAGCGGTCTGATCGAAGAGCGCCTTCGCGGTATCGAGTTGCGCCCGGGCCGAGTCCACTCTGGCCTTCGCCGCGATCGTCTGCAGATAGGCGCCGCCAACCGAAAGAACTACCAGCCCGCGCGCATCCTGAAGAGTGAACCGGCTGGCCCGAGCGACTTCTTTCGCTGAGCCGTAGTTCTTCCATGCCGCGATGTCAACAATTGTTTGGTTCAGCCGGCCGCGCAGATCGAAGTAATTGAAAGGGCCGACGACGGTGGGGATCGAGAAACCTCCGAACGATCGTAACCCGATGCCCGCGATCGCCAGATTGATTTGCTGCTCGGTTTCGCTCAGCGTTGCGTTCACATTCGGGAGCAGGGAACTGCGAACAACCCGAGCCTGACCTAAAGCCTGGCGAAGCGCGCTGGCCGACCCAATTGCCCCCAGGTTGTAATCAAGACCGCGCCGGATCGCTTCTCGAAAGGAGAGGCTGCCGGAAAACGGCATCTTTGCAGTGCTGTTGACACTACCCGTGAATGGGCCGGAAGCCTGCACGGACGTATTCAGCGTGTTGACGCTCGTAGTCGTCCCCGGCACGGGCGATTGAGTTGCACTCACCGATCCGGCTAGCGTGTTTCTGCCCGTGAGCGGCAGTTGATTGGCAACTGTTGCCTGCGATGGGGCCACTGGCTGTCCAATTTGCGCCTGCGCACAAGCCACCCCCAGGATCAAGATCACCAGTGCCGATACCGTCATCGTGGTGCGGCGGCTCGTCGCTGCGGTGCCGTGGGCGCCCTCTGGGCACATGCCGGCACTTGGCTTAATAGCGCCCTTGAACAAGCTTTCCACAATCCCGTAAGCGAGGAGTTCGCTGTGTTTCATAGTGTTACCCAAGCTGCTTCCTGAAGCGCCAGACGCTGAGTGATACCAGCACCGAGGTAAACGCCAGCAAAGCGAGAAAGTGTGGCCAAAGCGTTGCCAGGCTGCTTCCCTTCAGCATGCTGGCCCGCGCGATGACGCCGAAGTGATAAATCGGGTTGAACTGCGCCAGCGGCTGCATCCAATGCGGCATCGCCTCCATTGGCGTCAACGCTCCGGACAGGCTGGCAATCGGCGGATTTACGAAAAAACTGCTTAGCTGAGCTTGCTCGGCCGATTTCGTAAACGTCGCGATAAAGGTCCCAATGCCGATGCCGGAAAGTAGACACAGAGCCGCTGCGACCGCCACCACCCAAAAGCTGCCGTGAAACGGCACCTGAAACACAACCCGCATCAGAACAATGGCAAACAGCGCCATCAGGCACAGCAGGACAAAAAGCGGGATGATCTTGGCGATGATGATTTCCGAGGTGCTTGCGGGCGACATCAGGAGTTGCTCAATCGTGCCTGCCTCGCGTTCTTTGACCATGGTGGCTGCAGCCACTAGTGAACCGTTCAGGATGCAGAGCAATCCAAAGATGCCCGTCACCGTAAACCAGGAATTGACAAGTCCGGGATTGTATAGAAACGATACCTGCAAGTCGACTCGGCCCCGGCGGCCGGGAGCGCGGTCCCCGGTCTGCTGAAAATTGGCGTGCAAACCCGAGTCCTGAAGACCCATGCTATACGTCGCGATTACGCCTTCTGCATAGTTCCGCGCAATGGTAGCCGTGTTCGCATCCATTGCGTTCAAGATGAATTGCACGCTGGCTTGCCTCCCGCGCTGCAGATTACGCGCGTAGTCGTACGGAATGACAATGCCGGCCTGCGCTCTTCCGCGGGCAATCGCATCGCTGAGACGATTCGAAGAAAGATAGTAGCCGCTGAGACGAAAGCTGCGGCTCTGCGTCAGAACCGCAATCAATTCGCGGCTTTGCGGCGTGCGGCTGTCATCCACTACTCCCAGCCGCAAATTTTGCACCTTCGAATTGAGAACAAAGCCGAAGAGCAGTAGCTGTAGAACGGGCGGGACAATCAGGGAGAGCGCCACCCGGCGATCGCGCCGGATCTGATTGAACTCCTTTTGTACGAGGGACGCAACCCGGTGGTTAAACACCCTCCCCATCCGTTTCCGCATCCTATGCCCTCACCTGCATGCGCCGCATCCTCGCCCAGGCAATGAAATAAAACACCAGCCCGGTAAAACCGATGACCGCATTGTGCAGCCACGTGGAGGGCCAGCCGCTGCCCTGCAGGAATGCATCGCGGACGATATAGATGTAATACTTGCCCCAGACAAAATCCGAGATCCAGCGAATTTGGGCAGGGATATTGTCGATCGGAAAGATTAAACCCGAAAGTAGGAACACAAGCAGGAATCCGCCCAAAGCCACCGCCTGTATTGCCGCCACCCGGCTCGGAATCGCCGCGCCTACCATGACGCCAAAAGAGGCGACGCAAAATGCATAGAGCAGCGTGGCAACCAGAAAGGGACTCGGGTCACCCACGAAGCTCAACCCGAAGTAGGTCCTCAGCAGGATCACCAGGGGAATTGACTCAGCGATCCCGACTAGAGTAAAAGCGAGGATTCTGCCAAGTAGATACTCGTGCGCAGGAATGTTCGATACGTAGACTTGCAGTATCGTCTTCTTCTCGCCTTCTTTGGCCATCGCCAGTGAGGCAAGCAGCGGCGGAAACATCGACATCGCCAGAACGAACACGCCAGGACCGGAATACTTGTTACTCGAAAGGCCGGGATTGTACCAGAGCCGTATCTCTGCCTTCACAGGCTCAGGCCTCGCGGCGCGTTCGGCATTGTACGCTCGAATGATCCGGTTCGCGTCGCCCGCCACGATGCTCGCCGTATTCGCATCGGAGCCATCCACCAGAAACTGCACCGGGGCACTTGTGCCCCGAAGCATTCTGCGCTGAAAATGCGCCGGGATAATGAGAGCTGCGCGCGCTTTGTTGCCGCTGAAGGATTCTTCCGGCTGCCGATTCGGAGCCCACTCGGCGACGTAGAGCGAATTCGAGGCGCGAAACGCGTCGATCAGGTCCCGCGATGCCGATGAATCATCAAAATCCTGGACCACAATTGGCAGCCCGGATACGGTGAGCGAGATAGCCGATCCCAATAACAGCAGGATGAGCAACGGAAGCCCCAGCACCAAGGTAAGGGCGAGCCGGTCGCGCAAAATCTGCGTGAGCTCTTTTTTCGTCTGCGCAAAAATTCGCTGCATCCTCGCCACTCAATCTTCGGCAGCGACTTTGCCTTGTTGCCGCGCCTTTTCAACCACGGTGATGAATACGTCCTCGAGCGAGAAGCGCTCCTCCCGAGCGGTCGAGACGCGAATACCTTCAGCCGCGAGCTTCTGCGTGGTCCGCCGGATACCGGTCTGCGCATCATCGTCTATGATCACATGCAGGCGGCTGCCGAACAATGAAACGCGCCAGCGTTCCGAACTTTTTTTCAGCAGATCCGCAGCGCGCTGGGGCTGATCGACAATGAACTCGATCAGATGGCCTGTTTGTCTGCTCTTGATTTCGCTTGGAGTGCCTTCTGCCACCAGCTCGCCCGCTACCATGAAGCCAAGCCGGTTGCACTGCTCCGCTTCTTCGAGATAATGCGTGGTCACGAGGATGGCCGAACCCAGATCGGCCAGCCGGTTGATCACTCTCCAAAATGCGCGGCGCGCCAGCGGATCTACCCCGGAGGTCGGTTCGTCCAGAAACAATACACTCGGTTCGTGCATGATGGCCGCGCCCAACGCGACCCGCTGTTTCCATCCGCCGGGAAGACTGCCCGTGATTTGAGATTCCTTGCCTTCCAATCCTGAAAACGAAAGCGTCCAGCGCCGCTTCTCTTCCCGTTCGTCTTCCGGCACGCCATAAACACCCGCGAAGAAGTCGAGGTTCTCTTGAATCGACATGTCATCGTATAGCGAAAACTTCTGCGACATGTAGCCGATGCGCTGCCGCACCTTCGGGGACCGCAGGCTGCCGCGCTCACCGGCCAGTTCCATTTCGCCTGAAGTCGGGGCAAGCAGCCCGCATAACATTTTGATCGTGGTGGTCTTGCCGGCGCCATTGGCGCCCAGCAGCCCGTACACTTCGCCGTGGCGGATCTCGACGCTTACGTTCTTCACCGCCGTAAAGGCCCCGAACTCCTTTCTCAAGGCCCTCGCGCCAATCCCGATTCGCCCCCGCAGGTCTGTATGCGGATGCCGGCTGGGGAAAACCTCTGACCCTGTTTCGCTGCCAAGGCTTCGCAGCCGCGCGACGAACGTGTTTTCGAGCGTCGGCTCATCGATGCGAAACTTCGGGGACTCGATTCGAGCGGATTTGAGCCGCGCTTCGATCATGTCCTCCGCTTCTTCCGGATCACGCACCAGAAGATCAAGATGGTCGCCAAAGCGCTGCACATCGACGATTTGCTTCTGCGTGCCGGCGTCGTTGCCCAACAGCGCCTCGGCTTCCGCTAACCGTTGTGTCCGCAGCTCGAGCCGCTTCGCCCCCAGGCTCGCGCGCAGCTCCGCGGGAGTTCCGGTTTGATGAATCACGCCCTCGTGTATCAACGCCACGCGGTGGCATCTCTCGGCTTCGTCGAGATACGGTGTCGCGACCAGGATAGTCAGCCCTTCGAGAGCTAAATGCGCCAGCGCATCCCAGAACTCACGCCGCGAAACAGGATCGACTCCCGTCGTCGGTTCGTCAAGCAAAAGAACGCGCGGCTCGGGAACCAGCGCACAGACAAGCGCCAGCTTCTGCTTCATGCCGCCGCTCAGACGCCCGGCCAGCCTGTCCTGAAAGCGATCCAGGTCGAACATTTCGAGATAGCGGAGGCCGCGTTCCGCGCTTTTCTGAAATGGCACTCGACGCAGATCGCCGGTGTAGCGAATGTTTTCCCGGACACTCAAGTCTGCATACAGGCTGAAGGTTTGCGTCAGGTACCCGGTCTGCGATCGCGCTTCACGCGCGGGCTTTCCGAAAATCTCCACCGTACCGGCGCTCGCTTCCATGACACCCGCTATGATCTGGAACGTCGACGTCTTGCCGGCGCCGTCGGGCCCGATCAAGCCGAAGATTTCACCGGGAGAAACGTTCAGGCTGATGCCTCGCACTGCCTCGGCAGTTCCATATCGCTTCCAAAGCCCCTCCGCCCGCACAGCGGTGTGAGGGTGCGCCGTCTGAAACAATGTGCCTGCTCGCTCGAGAGTGGCGCTCGTCATCGCTTCGCCGTCTGGGCAGGCCATTCGCTGCCCTGAACGAGAATTTCTCCGTCGGCAGGCATGCCTGGCTTCGCGTATCCGATTCCATTCTTTAGCCGCAGCTTGACTCCCACTACCTGTTTCACTCGATCCTGGCGAAAATAGGTATTTTCGGGCGTGAAGGTAGCCTGCGGATCGATACGCAGCACATAGGCATCGAGCGCCTGGCTCGGATTTGAATCGAGATAAACATGTCCCGGCTGGCCCAGCTTCACTTTCCCGACCTGGCCCTCCGGAACAAAACCGCGCAGATACACTTTGCTCAGATCGAGCAGCGTAATAATCGCCGTTCCTGCGCTTATCACCTCGCCCGGCTCGGCTGTGCGAGTGATAACGGTGCCGGTAAACGGAGCGCGTACGGTGAGATCCCGGCGGTTCGCCTGTGCCTCCGCAAGCTGGAAATGCGCCTGCTGCGAACTCGCAGCGGCATTCGCGATCTCGGCGTTCTGCTGCGCAATTTGTCTGCGCACACCGGCGACTTGCGCCTCACGAATTCCTGGATTCGACAGGCTGGCTTGCGCAGCCGTCAGAGAGCCTCGCGCCGCTTCTACGCGCCGTTTCGCTGCGGCCACGGAAGCTCCCTGTTGATCTGCCGTCGCCACTGCTTCTTTCCCCCGACGCTCGGAGACTGCGCCTGTTTGCGCCAGCCGCGTATAGGCTTCTTTGTCGAACAAGGCAAGCTGGTATGCGGCTTCCTTCTGCGCCAGATCGGCTTCGGCCGCGCCAAGCTCCGCCTGGGCCTGGCCTACCCGCCCTTCCGAATCGACCTTCGATTGTTCAGTTTCCAACTGGCTCTGCCGCAATTGTTCCTCGAGAATCGAGATCTGCGCGCGGGCTGAAGCGGTACGTGCATCGGCGGCGGTCAGGCCGGCACGGGCCTGCTCCTCGCGAGCGCGTACCTGCTCGTCGTCGAGCACTGCGATGACGTCTCCTGCATTGATCGTTTCGCCTTCGCGGACGCGGATTTCGAGAATACGGCCGGTGGTCTTTGACGCGACGGCTGAATCGTCGCCTTCGATTCGCCCGCTGAGCGTAACAATACTGTCGGGAATTTCAGGCGTTGCGAAGAAGAAGCGCCAAATCAGGAAGCCTCCCACTCCCAGCAACAAAATTGCAGCTACCGGGACAATGCGGCGACGGCGGCTTGGACGCGTTTCCATGCCATTAGGTCGATGCGGAATTGGCGTCTCTTGCTGCGCAGCCGCCGACGACGCTTCGATTGTCTTCTCGTCCGTCATCTGCTCCTCCGCGGGATCCTCGAATGTCGCTGCTCCGCGGTTTTGGCGCGATAGCTCCGAAGATAAGCGAGCGAAAAGTCGGCGATGTGTTCGGCCACGCGTTGTCTTTGCTCTGGGGTCATTTTCATCTCCGGCCAGAGATACGCCAGCACCGGTTGTGCGACCGCATAATGCGAGACCTGGCCCATGACGCTGTGCGTGCATAGCCGGGTGGTCTCATGATCTATCGGAAGGTTTAGAATTCGCCCGATCAATGCACGCAGACGGTCGTACAGCGGCCGCAGCGTCTCATCGAGAACATCCGAAAATGCGACCGTCGGCTGCGTCATCTCCTTCAGAACCAGCCGCAGATGTAAACCGAAATCGTTGCGCGTTTCGCTCAGCCGCTCGATCACTCCATGGACGAGCTGGCGAAACGCATCGCTCGGATCGGCATTCTGCTCGAGCGCCGCGTTGAGCATCTCCATCTTCGCAGCCGCATCGATGGCATAACGAATTACTTCTCGGTAAAGCTCAAGTTTGTCGCCGAAGTGATAATTCACCAAGGCTACATTAGCCCCGGCCCGGCTGCAAATTTCGCGCGTGGTGGCCCCGTCGAATCCTCTTTCCGCAAATACGGCGACCGCTGCCGCTAACAGTTTCGTGCGAGTGCCATCTGCCGGCGCTTTCTGGCATCGCGCTCTTGTTGTTCGCCCGGGCATCTAAGCAATAGTTTAAAACAGATGTTTAACACCGTCAATAGCTGATTGCCGGTACCCCAATGCGAGGTCGGCGGGGCTGTAGCGGTCCAAGCGTCTCACCTGATGCAACGATCAAATGAGAGTTATCGGAAATTCTCGACCATCCACAAGTCGCTGCCCTTCGGCTCGTACTGCGAGTACAGCAACCAGCGGCCATCGGGCGAAACGGAAAGGCCGTATGCCGCCCAGTCTGCAAGCGCGGCAACGCGCGTGACCTTTCCAGTGGCAAAGCTTAAGAAATGAACCGAAGAATGCCCCTCGGGCCGGCCATCAGGAACGAAGTAGATTCCTTGATCGGCGACCGCGAAGTTCTGACAACACACTGAAGGCAGAATCTGGACCTCTTGGCCACCCTCGACAGGCACTTTCCAGAGGCTTGTGAATTCCTCATCCTCTTTAAGGTAGTAGAGAAGCCGCCCGTCAGGCGATTCGAGCTCTTGGTGGCCGCCTCTTCGGGTAATCTGAATCCGACTTCCTCCGGCAGCAGACCTCTTCCAAATCTCACCCCCATGATGGAAGTACACCCATTTGCCGTCGCGGGACCAACTCTCCGGAGTTTCAGAACCCAGGCGCTTCGGTTGACCGCCTTCGGAGCTGATGACATAGGCGGCATATTGACCTTCCGCAGTCGAACCAAAGTAAATCTGCCGGCCATCTGCCGACCAATGGGGATTCGCTGTATAGCCTGAGCCACGAAAGAAAGTCAGTTGCACGATGCCCGAACCATCACTGTTACTCATCCAAATCTCATGCGAGCCTGATCGATTGGATGCAAAGGCGATCCGCCTGCCGTCCGGAGAATACTGCGGGGTATGGTCGAGGTGTGTGGAGGCAATGACCTTCTCAGGTGGTTTGACAGCCTGGTATCCATTATTCAATTCCAATCGCCAGATATTCGCATCAATCGTAGAAGTGGAGTACGCTAGGCGCCCCTGTTTAGACACGACCGGATCCCGAGCTCCCACACCGGCGAATACGAGGCGCTGCGGCTTGCCAGCCCGCCATCCCGGCCGCGAGAACGACATCCTATATAAAGTGGGCGCGTGTGGCGAACCGGAGGAAAAAACGATTGTCCGCCCATCCGGCATCCACGCCGGCGTATAGCTGAATGTACTTTCAAGGGTGATGAGTCTGGGCTCTCCCTTCAGTGTGAATCCATCCGATAATGCGACGAGGTAGAGGTCCCACCTATTCTCACTTGAGTTTCGGACAAAAACGAGAGCTTCGCCTCCAGGGGATACAACACCTTCCTGATCGCCAAAAGTGTTTGGGGGCGGAGATGTTAGCCTTCGCTTTTCCCCATTCTCCAATGCGAGCGAAAACAAGCCCGGGGACTCTTCAGCGGAACTTCTATCTGTAACAATCAGCCATTTGCCGCTAGGATGCCAGTCCACAGCGGAGCCGTAAGCTCCCAGGTGGAGTTCGCCTAGCTTGCGTTCCGGTCCTCCGATCGGAGAAATCAAAAACACTCCGCTCCTCGCGTCAGACAGCTTGCGAAGGAAGGCGATGGAGCGTCCATCCGGCGCCCAAGCTGGCCCATAGTTGTCCGCAGGCCCGTTCGTAAGACGCGTTGGCTCACTCGCGCCGACCAGCTTGACGTAGATATCGGAGTGGTCCTGTTCTGGGCGACGCCATGCGAACGCCACCTCGTTCCCATCTGGAGAGAAGCTCGGATGCCATTCTCCTCCGGGATAGCTGGTGAGCGGCACAGGCGTGAGTTCGGTCTCGCCGGTTTTCGTTCTGGTGTTTAAAATCCAGAGAACGAGCCCCATTGAAACAATTGAGATCGCCGCGGTGAGCCAAACCAGGCGCCGTCGCGGTCTCCTCAATTCCGGCGTGCCGTCAAGGCGCTGCACGGCCGCAACGAAGCGATACCCCCGCCGTGCCATTGTCTCGACGTAGCGCGGCTCCTCGGCCGAATCTTTCAAGGCTATACGCAGTTTCTTGACGGCCGCGTTGATGCTGCGATCAAATTCCACGACCGTGCCGGCCGGCCATAACTGAGCGCGGATCTCATCGCGCGTCACCACTTCGCCCGGGCGCTCGACCAGCATTTTCAGAAGCTGGAAAGGTTGTTCCTGAAGCCGGATTCGGTGGCCGTCCACGCACAGTTCACCCGCTGTGAGATCCAGCCGAAAAGTTCCGAAGCCGACGATCTTCGGTCTTGTCCCGTCTTGCATCGAACACGAATTTAGGTTGGCTACCATCCTAATCGAAAGAAACACCTTCGGCCTAGGGCTGTTCACCGCCAGATCACCGCGAAATCACCTCCAGGTGCATTGAGGCACAGGTCACGTTGAGCCAATATCTGGCTGTTTCAGCCTGGATGATTCCTATAAATTGGTTTGCCCGGATCTTGCTGGGGCTCGCGCTAATTACCGCTTCCTCGGCCGCCATCGAGCCGAATCGCTGCGACGAACTGAATACGGCTGGCCTTCAACTCCAAGAGCAGGGGCGCCATGCCGAAGCTGAGGCCGCGTTTCGGAACGCCCTCGCGGAGGCAGAACATTCGGCGGACCGCATCCGGCTGGCCCGCAGCCTGAACAATCTGGCCGCGATGTTGGTGGAGCTTGGCAAATATACCGAGGCCGAATCCCTGTATCTGCGTGCCATCGCAATCCGTCGAAGCCTGCGCAGCGATGAGCCCTCACAGGCGATCTCTCTCACTGAACTCGGTTACTTGTACTACATTTTGGGGCGCTATCCGGAGGCAGAAAGCCTTTACCTCCGTGCCGCCTCGATTCGCGAAAGGGCACTCGGACGCGATCACCCCAAAACAGCCAACACGTGGCTTCGCCTCGCCGAACTCTATCGCGACGAAAAACAGTACGGAAAGGCGCAGCAGCTTGCAATGCAAGCTATCCCGGTTTTGCAACGAGCGCTCGGGCCGCAGCACCTCCAGGTGACAGAGGCGACGTTCTGCCTCGGCTCCCTATATTATGCCGAAGGCCGCCTCGATGACGCCGGGGTTATATTGCGACGCGTCCTAAACGCCTATGAGGTGTCGTTAGGAAAGGAGGATCCCCGGATGGTGGTTGCTATAAACGCTCTCGCGGTGGTGGAATACGCAAAGCATCAATACAGCGCGGCTGAGCCACTGCTTCTCCAAGCCATAATGATTCAGGAAAAGGCGCATGGCAGGGAGCATGACGCTCTCGCCAGAATACTGCACAACTTAGCCCTCTGCTACGCGGCACAGCGACGTTATCAGGAGGCTGAGCTTACTTATCGCGGATCTTTGACCATTGCAGAGCAATCGTTCGGGCCGGCACATCCAGACGTGGCGACGATCCTTGCCGATTACGCGACAGTTCTACGGAAGCTACGGAAAAAGGACGAAGCGCGAAGCCTGGAGAAACAAGCCCGTGAGCTGCGTGCCCGGTTAGATCGCGGCAACCCGTCGAAGTTCGAAGTGGATTGGAGAGATCTCCGAAACCGTTGATGATCCTACCGCGAATAAACCGCCGGTGTCGGTTCCTGCTCTTCCGCCACGGCCTCTCCAGTTCCGATCCGCATCCGGTAGAACGAACGCCACACGAAGTACATCGACACAGCCAGGAATATCCCCGCCAACACATGCGTAAGCGTTGGCTGATCACTGGATAGCGAAACCGCCAGTTCCACTGCCAGCAGCCCGAACAAAGTCGTGAACTTGATGATCGGATTCATCGCCACTGACGAAGTATCTTTGAACGGATCGCCCACCGTGTCTCCCACCACGGTTGCAGCGTGCAGATCCGTTCCCTTCTCCTTGAGCTCGGTTTCGACGATCTTCTTCGCGTTGTCCCAGGCGCCGCCCGCGTTGGCCATGAAGATGGCTTGATAAAGGCCGAAAAGCGCAATCGAAATCAGGTAGCCGATAAAGAAGTACGGCTCCACAAAAGCAAATCCGAGCGTCACAAAGAAAACCATCAGAAAGATGTTGAACATGCCGCGCTGAGCGTATCTCGTGCAGATCTCCACCACCTTCTTGCTGTCGGTCACCGAAGCTTTCGTGACGCCTTCCAGCTTGATATTGGCTTTGATGAACTCGACCGCGCGATATGCGCCCGTTGTGACAGCTTGGGTCGATGCGCCGGTAAACCAGTAAATCACTGCGCCGCCCGCAACCAGTCCGAGCAGAAACGGCGGGTGCAGAATGGACAGGTTCGAAAGTAGGTCGGGCCGCAGGCCGTTGGTCAAGGCAACTACAATCGAAAAGATCATCGTCGTCGCGCCGACCACCGCCGTCCCGATCAGCACCGGCTTTGCCGTCGCTTTAAACGTATTGCCCGCCCCGTCGTTCTCTTCCAGGTTCTCCTTGGCGCGTTCGAAATCTACATCGAATCCGTAGGCGCTCTTAAGTTCGTGCTCGACGCCTGGAATCTGCTCGATCGTCGACAGCTCGTAGATGGACTGGGCATTGTCAGTCACAGGTCCGTAGGAATCCACTGCAATCGTGACCGGCCCCATGCCCAGGAACCCGAAAGCAACCAGTCCAAATGCGAAAACTGCCGGCGCCATCATCACGTTCTCGAGCCCAAGCGTGCTCACGCCATAGCCAATCGCCATCAGCGACAGAATTGCTAATCCCAGCCAGTACGCGCCCAGGTTGCCTGCCACAAATCCCGAAAGGATGTTCAGCGACGCGCCTCCTTCACGCGCGGAAGAAACAATCTCCCTCACATGAGCGGCTTTCATCGAAGTGAATACCTTTACGAGCTCTGGAATCACCGCGCCAGCCAGCGTTCCGCACGTGATCACTGAGGAAAGCTTCCACCACAGCGTCCGGTCGCCGCCGAGATCTGGGATCATGACGTACGAAACGATATAGGTGGCCACAATCGAAATGATGGAAGTAAGCCACACCAGGCTCGTTAGCGGCGCTTCGAAATTCATCTTCGCCGCGTTGCCGTACTTCGCCTTCGCGATCGCGCCGTTCAGCCAATAAGAAAGTCCCGATGAGATGACCATCATTACGCGCATCGCGAATATCCAGACCAGCAACTGGCTTTGCACCAGCGTGCTGTTGACCGCCAGGACGATGAACGAAATCAGCGCAACGCCAGTGACCCCGTACGTTTCGAAACCATCCGCGCTCGGCCCAACCGAATCGCCGGCGTTATCGCCGGTGCAATCCGCAATGACGCCCGGATTGCGGGCATCGTCTTCCTTGATGCGAAAAACGATTTTCATCAAGTCCGCGCCGATGTCGGCGATCTTCGTGAAGATGCCGCCAGCTACCCGCAGCGCCGCGGCGCCGAGCGATTCGCCGATGGCAAATCCGATAAAACACGGCCCCGAGTAATCGGAGGGCACGAAGAGCAGGATGAATAGCATGATGACAAGCTCCACGCTGACCAGCAGCATGCCGATGCTCATCCCTGCCTTGAGCGGTATGTCGTAACACGGGAAGGCCTTACCGCGCAGGCTGGCAAATGCCGTTCGCGAATTCGCAAACGTGTTCACCCGGATACCGAACCAGGCCACACCGGAGCTCCCGCAAATGCCGATCACGCTGAACAAGAGAATGATGAACACGCGGAAGGCGTCAAAGTGCTGGAGCACACCAAAGTAAAAGATGATGATCACGCCGATGAAAATCTCGAGGATGACCAGGAACTTACCTTGTGTAATCAGATAGGTTTTGCAAGTTTCATAGATCAGCTCCGACATCTCGAGCATCGATTTGTGAACCGGCAAGCTCTTGAGCTGGCGATAGATCACCAGGCCGAACAGGAGACCCATCACGACGAAGATCGAACTGTAGAGCAGCAGAGAGCGCCCGTCAATCAAGCCGCCAAAGAACGTCGATTGTCCGAGATCCGGCAGGATGAGGTTCGCCTCCCCACTCGCGTGGCTTTCCTGAGCAAAAGACATCCCCGCACTTGCCAGAAAGAGGCCCGCGGCGGACAACAAGGCCGTCATAGAGCGATACATTGTCACTCAAGATAGCGCAGTGCCAATGGCCGTTTCAACTTGTAGTAGGTCTCGCGTACTGATTCTGCTGGGTAAATTCGGACGAGTAGGGTGGGCCTTCCGCGTGTTATGCTGAGTCTGAGCATAATTATGATCGAGCGCACGACGGTCGTTCTTCCAAACTCATTGAAGCAGCGGGCCATCGCCCGTGCACGCGAACAAGGTATTTCCTTTGGTGAGTTCGTGCGTAGAGCCGTTGAGAAAATGCTATCCGCCCCTCCGCGTGGCGCTGGCAGAGAGAAGACCGGCGACCGTTTTTGGGATAACCTTGAAATCTACGACGGCGGCCCATCGGATGCCGCCGCTCACCATGATGACTATCTGTACAACGGCAAGCTTTGATCTTTGTTGATACAGGCGCTTTTCTGGCCCTCTATATTAAGCGCGACCAATATCACCGCCAGGCCCACAAGGTCTTCAGGGCGCTTCCCCGGCCGTTTTCGACGAGTAATCACGTGGTTGATGAGCTGGCGACGCTACTCGGAAGGATAGCCGGTTACCGTTATGCGGCGGACCGGATCGACGACCTGTACGCTTCCGAGAGTATTGAAGTTTTGGCTTCCACGCGGGGCGACGAGATAGAGGCGATCCGTTGGATGAGGAAATACTCGGACAAGGAGATCAGCTTTACAGACTGCGTCTCGTTCGCGGTGATGCACCGCCTGGGGATTCAAGCTGTGTTTACCTTTGACCGCCACTTTCGTGATGCGGGATTTGAAATGATAAACACGCCGCAGTAACAACGGTTCGGGGCCTGCTGGTAGGGACGGGCAGATTCGAACTGCCGGCCTGCCGCTTAGGAGGCGGCTGCTCTATCCATCTGAGCTACGTCCCCTGATCTTCCTTATCGAGTCTACCAGCGGCGCAGGCCCTTTTGCCCGATGTCCTTACGATAGTGCATGCCACGAATGCGAATCTTTTCGACTGCGGTATAGGCTTGTTCCAGCGCATAGGGCAGCGTTTCGCCGCCTGCCGTGACCCCCAGCACCCGGCCTCCGCCCGTGAAAAGCTGCCCGCACTTCTGCTTGGTCCCGGCCTGGAATACGGTCGCGCCCGTCGCTTCCGCCTCGGCAATTCCCGTGATCACATCGCCCGTGATCGGCGCGCTCGGATATCCTTCCGCCGCCAACACGACACACACCGAGCAACTTCCCCAGGCTCGGCCCGACACACGACCTGTACCGTGCGCCGCCAGTGTAAGCACTTCTGCGAAATCGCCGCGGAAACTGTGCATCAGTGCTTGCGTTTCCGGATCACCCAGCCGCACATTGAATTCGAGCACCTTGGGTCCATCGGCTGTCATCATCAAACCCGCATAGAGAAACCCTGTGTATGGAGTTCCTTCCTGCCGCATGCGCGCGATCGCCGGAAGCATGATGCGTTCCATAATGTCAGCGCTTTGCGCCGAGGTCAGAATGCGCGGATCGGAATATGCCCCCATGCCGCCGGTATTCGGACCTTGGTCTCCATCGAGGACTCGCTTGTGATCCTGCGTGGGCGCAAGCGGAAATATCAGGTGGCCATTGCTGAGCCCGATGAAGCTGACTTCCTCACCCTCCAAAAACTCTTCAATCACCACCGCAGGTCCAAGTTGCGTGATCGCTAGCTTCGCCTCCTCGTGACTCTGCGCGATGATGACACCCTTGCCTGCCGCAAGCCCGTCCGCCTTGATCACAACGGGCAGTGAAAACTGCTTCAAAGCGTTAAACGCACCGGCAAACGAGCTGGCTTGCACAGACCGCGCCGTGGGTATCCCGGCGCGTTCAAAGAATTGCTTCGCGAAAATCTTCGAGCCTTCGAGCCGCGCCGCCGCCTGCGTGGGGCCGATGATTTTCAGCCGTCGCCTGTGAAAATGATCCGCGATGCCTGCGACCAACGGCGCTTCCGGCCCGACAATCGTCAGATCGACACCGCGCGCTTCGGCGATATCGGCATAACCTGAAACGTCCGCTGGAGCCGGAACGCACGTTGCAACCTGTGTAATGCCGGGATTGCCGGGGCTGGCGACGATCTCGCGCACCTGTGGCGACTTCGCCAAACGCCACGCTAGCGCATGTTCGCGGCCTCCGCCGCCTACAATCAGAATCTTCAAGATGTGGGGCGGACGCCATCGTCCGCGCGCGACCCCCTGGTCGCGCTTACTAGAATAACGAATAGACCCTCTCCCTCGAAGAATGCCCAAGAAGTACGACGTCATCATCATCGGCGGCGGCCACGCCGGCTGCGAGGCGGCGCGCGCCTGCGCCCGGCTCGGCCTGAAAACCGCCATGGTCGCGATGAATCTCGATCTCATTGCCCAGATGTCATGCAATCCGGCCGTCGGTGGCATCGCGAAGGGTCACTTGGTCCGCGAGATCGACGCGCTCGGCGGCGTCATGGGTCAGCTCACCGATGCAGTCGGCATTCAGTTCCGTTTGCTCAACACGAGCCGCGGCCCGGCTGTCTGGTCACCCCGCGCGCAATGCGACAAGAAACAGTACCGCATCCGCATGCGCGAATGGCTCGAGCAGGAACCGAACCTGCGGATCATTCAAGCGGAAGTCGGCGAACTGCTTTTCTTGCCTGACGAGTTGCCGCGCAAGATCGCAGGAGTCCGGTTGAAAGACGGCCGCGATCTGTTCTCCGAAGCGGTGGTCGTCACAACAGGAACGTTCCTGAACGGCTTGGCGCATGTGGGCGAGCAGAAATACGCCTGCGGCCGCAACGGTGAAGCCCCTTCGAACACGCTGGGCGGGCAACTCCGCACACTCGGCCTCCAGTGGACTCGTCTTAAAACCGGCACGCCGCCGCGCCTCGACGGCCGCACTATCGATTGGTCACGCTTCGAAGAGCAGCCTGGTGATCCGGTACCCACGCCGTTCTCGTTTATGACGGAGCGCATCGATCGCGAACAGATCTGCTGCCATCTCGCCTACACGACCGACGAGACGCATCGCATCCTGAGCGAAAGTATTGCCCGGTCACCGCTCTACAGCGGGCAAATAGAGGGTATCGGTCCGCGCTATTGTCCCTCCATCGAAGACAAGATCGTTAAGTTTCCCGACAAGCGCCGTCACCAGATCTTCCTCGAACCGGAGGGCCTGGATACGCACGAGATTTACGTGAACGGCATGTCCACCAGCATGCCAATCGATGTGCAAACTGTGATGGTGGCCTCCATTCCGGGCCTCGAGGATGCGGAAATGATCCGTCCCGGCTATGCCATCGAATACGATGCCATCGACGCGCGCGAACTGAAACATTCCCTTGAAGTGAAATCGATCGAAGGTCTCTTTCTCGCCGGCCAGATCAATGGCACCTCCGGGTACGAGGAAGCGGGCTGCCAGGGCCTGATCGCCGGTCTGAATGCGGCCTGCAAGCTGAAGGGCTTGCCGCCGCTGACGGTCGGCCGTACCGGTGGCTACGTTGGCATTCTGATCGACGACCTGGTCAGTAAAGGCGCGGACGAGCCATATCGGATGTTCACCTCGCGCGCGGAATTCCGGCTGCATCTGCGCATTGACAACGCCGACGAACGCCTGACTCCACTCGGCCGCCAGGTGGGACTCGTGAACGACGAGCGCTGGAATGCATTCACACGCAAACAGGAGCAGAAGGCGAAGATCGTTGCGCTCCTCGAAGGAACACGTGCGAGCGCTATTCGCGACATTGTGATTGTTACGGACAACCCTACACTCATGGTTTGGCTACGTCGTCCGGAAGCTCGCATCGAACAACTCCGAAACTGGATCGCAGCTCGTGTTGGCGATCTCGCCCACGGCGTCCTGACAACTGTTGAGACAGAAACAAAATACGCGGGCTACCTGGCGCAACAGGAAAAGCAGGTCCGCGATTTGCAAGATTCGGAGAATCGCCGCATTCCGGATGACTTCACCTACGAGCGCATTCCCGGCCTGTCGAACGAAGTGCGGCAGAAACTGGTGCGCGTCCGACCCGCGACGCTAGGTCAAGCCGGCCGAATTCCCGGTGTCACCCCCGCTGCCGTCGCGGTCCTCGATGTCTATCTCACCCTTCGTAGGGCCGGCAGTCTTGCCGGCGAGCCGGTCGCCGGACCGGCTTAAGGCCGACATCCCCGTCGGCCCATCTAGAACGTAATCCTCCCCACCAGTTGCACGTTCCGCGGCTGCGTCACCGTACCGTTCCATGTTCCGAAAGCTGCATCCGATGGATCATTATTGAACGGGATGCAATCGCCGAACGCCTGGCCGTCACAAGTGAAGTAGTGATTATTGAAGATGTTGAAGGTCTCTGCACGAACTTCGAAAGTGAGCCGCTCCTTAACGATGACCTTCTTGGAAATGGAGATATTGGTATCGCGATACGGCGAACCGCGGACGGTGCTGACCCGTGGACCGGTACCCAGATAATTGCCGTCGGCAAACATCGAAGACGGTTCGAACGCTGATGCGTTGTACGCAGGCTTGTTCACGTCCATACTGCCCCACGATTGCGCTAGGACCCCCGAATCGGATTTTATGCCCGGGATGCAGGCCGCCTGAAATTGCGACGGAACGCCACAGACAGTCGAATCGCGGAAGTACAATGGCATTCCGGAAGTGAGTTTGATGCTCGAGGAGAGCGTCCATCCGCCGACGAGATGACTCAGCCAACCCGAGCTATTCAACCAGCGTTTGCCATTCCCGAAGGGAAGATCGTAAACGGCCAACAACGAAAAGGCATGCGCAATGTCGTCCGGCGAGAGCGTATAATTACGGCTGCCCTGGATCGGATTGATTACCGCGCCGATTCCGCCGTAACCCGCGGCGCCGGATTGCGTAGTGGAAGCGGCATTTGTTTCGAGGCGCGCGAACGTATAGTTTGCTCCCAGGTAAAAGCCCGTCGCAAACTGCTTTTCGATCTTCGCCTGGAACGAGTTGTACATCGAGGTGCCTGAATTCTCGTTTGTACCGGTGAGTCCTCCGCAGTACTGCGGGTATTGAACCATTGCCTGGGCTACTGTCGGTGAACAGGTGCCAACGCTATTCAAGGTGTCAGCCCAGTTTGCGTACGGAACGCTGACCCCGTAGAGCGACGTTTGTCCGGGTTCGAAGACAGTATTTAACTGCGTAGAACCCATACTCGTCAGCAGGGATGGATTCAGGAAGTTGAGCGGCTGCATCGCTGAAGGCAGATGAGTGCCCTTATTCGCCACATACGCGACGCTTGCCACCGCGCTGTTGCCGATCTTGCGCTCTACCGTTAGATTCCATTGCTGCGTGTAGGAAAGGTGGTTTGCGTGCTCAGGTCGATAAGTTGGCCCGTTCTTACCGTTGTCCGCAGTCGCGCTGATATCGGCTGCCGTACTATACGCTGGGAACCCCTTGTCCATGTAGAAGGCAGGCTGGTAGCCGCTGAGCGAGTTGCCGAAACTGATCGATGGATTAAACCCATCGAGCGATATGCCGCCGCCCCACCCTGGGTAGAAGGCCTGCGTATAAAAAACACCGTAGCCCGCACGCAGAACAGTTTTATCGTCGAGCTGATAAGCGAAGCCGACGCGGGGCGCGAAAGCGCCATTCCAGGCCTGTTCAGGATACCGGGAACCGAAGCTCGGTGGCCCCCACTTCGTTCCGGCAAATGCCAGACTGCCGGGCAAGTTTCCCGCCCCGGGATTGGGTCGGAAACTGAAAAATGAGGATAAGTCACCGGTCTCCCAGGTAGGCGAGAACCTGTCCCAGCGGAGGCCGTAGTTCAGAGTCAGCTTCGGAGTCCATTTCCAGGTGTCGCCGGCGAATAAGGAATACGCTCGTTGCTCGGGGCCGTATTTTGCTACGTTGTACGCGTTAAGGCTGCCGTTATCGACCGCACCAATATAAAAGCTGGCGTACGGGTCGCCGCTGGCGATACCCGGCAACCCGGTAGATTTGGCATTAAAACCGAGCGTGCCGGACTGATTGTTATTGTTCCGAAAGACTTCCTGCAGATGCCGGAATTCGCCGCCAAACTTGATTGTATGAGCACCGTGTACCCATGTGAGCAATTCGTTCGCGATATAGCTGGGCCGGGTGCTCTTATTCAGGGCCCCGATACCTTGTGTGTTGCCCCACGTGTAGAAGTTCGAAATCCCGTTGCCGCTGAAACCGGCCGAGGGAGAGGCATTATACGCGACTGCGTTTGGAATTTTTGGAAGCTGGTTCGGATCTTGGCCGCTGACCGACCCGTAGCCTTCGTTGCGGTTTCCATAGCCGACGGCGAAGTGGCTCAGAAACGTCGGCGTGAAGATATGATCCCAGTTAATTCGGTTAACCCACGCGTCTTCGGGGTTTGCCGGGCTCTTGTTACAGAGCATCGGAGGAAATGCGCAGACCTCGTTCACCGGGTTCTTCTGCCTCCAGACCGTCACGTACACGTGGTCTTTCTCGCCCCAGTAATGATCGAACTTATAGAGGAAGAGGTCGGTGCTTGAGAGAATGCTATCCGGTTCGGGCTGCCCCAAAAAATTATTGAACGGGCCCGGGCTTGTCGGTGCGGGAAGAAATTGCATCCACTGTTGCGCAAGCGGACTTTGTTGAGAAAGTGGAATTTTATTACCCGGATAGGGTGAGCGGCTGATTACGCCGTTAGTGATTGTCTGCGTCGTGGGATCGTAGATCGGGGTTCCTAAATCGGAGAAATCGCCGCTGCGCTCCTGCACCGAGGGAATCGAATACAAGGGCCTTACGGTGCCCCCGTTGCTCCGCAGGAACTCTGTATCAAAGAAAAAGTAGGTCCGGTGCTTGGGTCCCCAGACAACCGGCAGGAAAGGCAATTTGACCGGTCCGCCGACAAACCCGCCAAACTGGTTTTCGTTGTCCTTGGGGCGAGCGTCTCCCTCTGGCCTCTCATTGGTGAATGAGGTGGCGTTAAGAACTTTGTTGCGAAAGTACTCAAAGCCGCCGGCGTGGAACTGATCGGTTCCGCTTCGGGTCGTGACGATGATCTCGCCTCCCGTTGTAGTGCCATATTCCGGCTCATAGCTCGACGTCAGCACGCGCACTTCGCTGACCATGTCCGGAGTGGTTGGAAAGTCGAAGAAGGCGACCATGCCGCTCTGCGACATCGTGCCTTCCTGCATGCTGACGCCATCCATAATGGCTTCGTCGCCCATTTTCAGACCGCCGTTAATACGAGCATTGAACGCCGAAGGGCTCGTGCCCGTATTGACGCCGGGGAGGAATGTCAGAAACTGTACGGCGTTGCGAGGCGTGCCGGAACTTACAAGCAAAGGAAGTTGATTGATCACTTGCGGGGGAACGCCCTCCTGCTGCGAGCCATTGTCGTAGTTCAAGAGCGCGGCATCGGCCGTCACCTCGACTTTTGTCGAAGCGTCACCGACATCCAGACTGGCGTCGACACGAGCCGACTGATTCGCCAGCAGTTGAATATCGCGCTGCACATACGTGCGAAAGCCCTTTGCCTCAATGTTCAACGTATACGAGCCGGGCGCCAGATTGGGGAAGGCGTAGCGGCCTTCAGTATCTGTCGAGATAGTCGAGTTTAGCTGCCGTTCGGCAGCCGAAATCGTCACCGACGCTTGCGGAATCACCGCGCCCGTTTTATCCGTGACCTGCCCCCCCAAGGTCGCGTTCTGGCTCTGCCCGAACAGAGCTGGCGCGACTAACACCAATGCAATCAGAGATCTACCAAAGAGCCGACAGAGCATCCTTCTCTCCTTCTACCGCTCACGTAAACGTTTAACTTGTTAACGGAAGCCCCTATGCTTCGCACGTGCAACTAGTTAAAGTTTTTATATAGCGAGGTGAATACACTAGTCAAGAGAAAAGTGTTCTATAACTTCGTTCTCCTGGTACTGGCGCTAACTGGTGGTACACAGGCCCGAAGTGGCGACTTGGCGCAGGATCTGGTTCCGATTGAAGATGCGCTTCAATCCGGCGACCTCGCTACCGCTTCGCGCATGATTGATCGATCGATGCGGCAGCACCCCCATGACGGCAGCTTGCTCAATCTGCGCGGCGTGCTCCATGCTCAGCGCCACGAATTGCCGGATGCGCGAAAGGACTTTGCGCAAGCCGTCCGGCTCGCGCCGGATCTCACACCCGCCTGGCAAAACCTCGCCCGCGCGTGCCAGATGCAGATTGACCGGGACTCTTCGGCACTTTCATGCGCAGTCGATGCATGGGAGCGTGTATCGAAGTTGAAGCCCGGCGACAAAGAAGCGCTCGATTCCTTGAGGCCGCTTCTCGAGAAGATTGCCTTGGCCGATCCGAAAAACCCTGCTCCCCTGGTGGAGCTCGCACGGGTAACCGATGCCGCTAAAGATTACGAAAGTGCATTGGGCTACCTGGCCCATGCCCGCGACCTCCAGCCGAATAATCCGCAAATTCATTTTCTGTTCGCCGAAGTCGCGATGGAAATGGATCTGGTGGTCCAGGCAAGGGCATCGCTGGATCAGGCCCTGGAGCTCGATCCAAATAGTCCCACGTACAACTACGCGATGGGCTACGTCATTCTGCAAACGCGTGATGCGGCCACGGCGACTGGCTACTTTCAGAAATTCGTTGCGGCTCAGCCTGACAATCCCAAGGGCCACTACGCGCTCGGCATCGCGTATTATTCCTCCGGCGATTACGCGAAATCCAAAGCAGAGATGCAGCGGGTCGAAAACGATCCGAATACCGCGGGCGGCGCTGAATATTTTCTGGGACGCATGGCCCGCCAGGAAGGCGATCTGGACGGTGCCGCTCAGCACCTCCGCAAATCGATCACTCTGCTACCCGACTTCGCCGAATCGCACACCGAATTGGCTCGCATCTGGATGGAAAAGGGTGACTTGACTCAAGCCCACACGGAACTCGACCGCGCGGTTCAGCTCGATCCGCACAGCTTTCAAGCAAACATGCAGTTACTGGTGGTTTACCGGCGCACCCACGACCCGCGTGCCGCCGCGCAAGCCGAGTTGGTCAAAACCCTGGACGAGGCACGCTCGAAACGGGCGGAACTGGCGCTTCGCACGGTCGAAGCACGACCCGTTGTGTCTTCGTCGGAATCCGATCGCTTTGTGTCTGCTATGGCGCTCGTGAAGTCGGGCGATGACGAGAAAGCCCGCGCCTTGCTGGCCGGCCTTGCCACTGAGTATCCCGAGAAGGCGATTTACACCTACTGGCTCGGCCGGATCGATTACGATCAGCGCCGCTATCAGGAAGCCGTGACAAAGCTTCGGAAAGCAGCGGAACTCGATCCGAAATCCGCTCGTATCCAGGACAGCCTGGGCAACGCTCTCGACATGCAGGGCTTAATGGACCAGGCGCTAGCCACGTTCCAGCATTCTGTCGAGCTCAATCGCAGCGACTCGCACCCTTCACCCTGGCCGCCTCACGATCTCGGCTACCTGTTGCTGCGAATGGAAAAGTTCAAGGAAGCCGAAGCCGCGCTGCGTGAATCGCTACGCTACGAGCCCAAGATGGCCCAGACTCATTACTATCTCGGCCGTACGCTCGAGAAACAAGAGCAGAATGAGGGCGCAATCGAGGAATATAAGCAGGCCATATCCGGTGACAAAACCTCCCCTGACGCATGCTATTCGCTGGCAACCCTGTACCGCAAGCTCCACCGCGACAACGAGGCCGCCGACATGTTTGCCGAATACAAGCGCCGCAAGCGTGAGTAGCCGGAGGGTGGGCTTCAGCCCGCGCGGAGCTTTAGCTCCGCTCTTAATGTTTCACGTGAAACATGCTAGGATGTTCCTTCGTTCTTGGCCCGCATACTCTCCATCGCAAACCAAAAAGGCGGAGTCGGAAAGACGACGACCGCCATCAATCTCGCCGCTGGACTCGCCGCCTCAGAGTTGAGAGTCCTCTTGATCGATTCCGACCCCCAAGGCAACTCCACCACGGGTGTCGGTGTGGACAAGACACCTGACCAGAAGACCCTTTACGACGTTCTGCTTCATGAAGCCGCCATGGCCGATGCGATCGCTAGCACGGCGTTTGAGGGTCTCGCGCTCGTTCCGGCCGACCAAAACCTGGTCGCCACAAACCTCGATCTCGTCGACGCCGAGCAGCGCGAAAGCCGCCTGCGCGCTGCTATCGGTCCGATTGAGAGCCAGTACGATTACATCCTGATCGATTGTCCGCCCGCGTTAGATCTCCTCACGCTGAATGCGCTGGTGGCCTCCCGCTCGGTTCTCGTTCCCATCCAGTGCGAATTCTTCGCCCTCGAAGGCATCTCGCAGTTGATGGACACCATTGACCGGATTAAAAGTGCATTCAATCCGGACCTCAGAGTCGAAGGTGTTCTCCTCACGATGTATGACGACCGTACGAATCTCACTCGCCAGGTCGAATCCGATCTTCGCGAATTCTTCGGCCCTGAGGTCTTTAAAACTGTGATCCCTCGCAGTGTGCGGCTTGCTGAAGCCCCGAGCTTCGGTAAGCCGATCCTCTCCTACGACCCGCGCTCACGTGGCGCGGAAGCTTACATTCAACTCGCAAAGGAGATCCTGGCTGCCGATGCCCAACGTGATGAACGCGCCCAATCCACACGAACGGAATCCGCGCAAAGCGCTTGGTAAAGGCCTCTCGGCCCTGCTGCCGACCCGCCCCTCTGTTTCCGCGCCGGAGCCTGCGCCGGCCCATGAAGAGTTTCAAAACATTCCACTCGACCGGATCGAGCCAGGCGAACAGCAGCCACGCGACAGTTTCGATGAGGAGAAACTGATGGAACTGGCCCAGTCGATCCGAGCCAATGGCCTCATTCAACCGATTACCGTCGCCGCGAGTTCGTTCGGTAAATTTCGCATCATCGCCGGAGAGCGCCGGTGGCGCGCCGCCCAAATCGCCGGTTTAACGGAAATTCCCGCCCTGGTTCGCAACGTCGCCCAGCACCAACACCTCGAGCTCGCGCTCATTGAGAACATCCAGCGGGAAGACCTCAACCCCATCGAGATCGCGACAGCGTTCTACCGGCTCGCCGATGAGCACGGTCTCAGCCACGAGCAGATCGCCGAGCGCACCGGTAAGGACCGCTCGACCGTTACCAATCTGCTCCGTCTGCTCCGGCTCGGCCCCCGTGTGAAGGAAGCGCTCATCGCCGGAACCATCAGCATGGGTCACGCCCGCGCCCTGCTGAATATTAGCGATTACGAAGCGCAAGCTCATGCCTGCAATGACATCGTTGCAAAGCAGCTTTCCGTTCGCGACACCGAAGCGTTAGTTAAGCACGTTACACAACCAGCTCCGGAACCTGCGCAAATTAAAGAAAAGAAAGGAGGAGCTGCGCAAATCGACCCCAACGAACGTGCCGCGCTCGACGAAATGGCCATGGCCCTTGGCACGCGAGTTCGTTTGGTAAAAAGGTCCCCTACGTCCGGCCGGCTGGAGATCGAGTACTACTCTCAGGATGATCTGGATCGTATCTATTCGGTGATCGTGAAGCCCTGATCTTCAAGCAATGATACGCTGATGAATGTCGCCGGTGTAGCTCAGGTGGTTAGAGCGACGGTCTCATAATCCGTAGGTCGCAGGTTCAACTCCTGCCGCCGGCACCAATCTCTATTCCACAGTTGCAGCAAACAAGGATGTAATATTTAGCTGTCGTTTAGCTAGTGTTAGATTCTTGGTGGTGACCGACAGGCTTCCGCGACTATACTCCGGGCCTCTGCCCTACGCTGTAGCCGTTTGCGCGGTCCTGGGAGTCACAGCCGGCTGCCTCTTTTCCGCAAACGTTATCAATTTTCCTTACCTCGTGGCCTTCATGGCGGCCGTGTCTGTATCGGCGCTTTTCGGGCGCGGTCCGGGCATAGTTGCTTTGATTCTGGCGATTCTCTTGAGTGACTTCCTCTTTATCCCTCCTGCTTTTCAGCTCGATTTTGACCGGACCACGTGGGTCGCTGCAGCCTACTACGGTCTCGCGGCGTTCCTGACCCTCCTGGTCATGCGCCTCCCTATTCGAAAGAGACTCGATAGCAAGCTGAAGCTGTTTTTCTTTCTGCTGTTTGAAAACGTTCTGTCCGCGCGCAGCGCGGCCGGCACCTCTAAGCCGTCTTTGGTCGGGAGGCTGGACGGTGAGATCCAGGGCGAGATATACGGCTGGGCGTTGGACAGTGCTCAACCTTCTGTGGCGCCCAAGATCGAAATTTACGTTGAGAACCGTCCGGTTGCCGAACTGAACGCCGTTTCCTACCGGCCCGACGTCGGAAGCCATGGTTTCTGGTTCGACTTAACCCGATGTTGCCCGCAAGCTCAGGGAGTGCACGTTGATGCGCGATTTTCCAACGGGCGGCCGGTTGAGCATTCCCCTTTGATCGTGGACATCCCGGCTGTTCCGGCGGCGCAGAATTCCGAAGCTCTTCTGTTCATGCATATTGCAAAGACTGCTGGAACGGCGTTTCGCAAAGCCATATTGGAGAATTACAAGCAGTCCGAAATCGCCTATCTGTATCCGAATCCGCCCGGCTTTCTGTACGATGATCTGCGGCTGCTGCCGCTATGTCAACGCGCAAACTTTCGCCTGATCATCGGACATTTCCAGTACGGAATTCACTTGCTGCTGCCGCAACAGTCGACCTATGTCACCATCGTTCGAGACCCAGTATCCCGAGTTATCTCCGAGTTTCGGTATCGCCTGAATAAAGAGGACGACTCCCCCCGACACCTGATCAACTTACTGGAGCAGCAAGAAACCGTTGACCTTGACAATCTAATGGTCCGCTGCTTCAGCGGTGTCTCTGAACAGAAGTTCCCGCCGGGTCACATCGACCGGCACGTTTATGAGGTGGCCGTTCATAATCTCAAAACTGCCTTTTCTTTTGTCGGGCATCAGGAAAACTCGGAAACAGCGTACGGCATACTCCAGCAGCGCTTCCATTGGAAGCCTGGCTCGCTGGCGCTTATTAATAGAGGCCCCAGTGCTTCCAGCGGGCATTATGAGTCAGTGCGGCGCACTATCGAACATTTCAACCGCTGGGATTGCCAGCTCTACTCTGCGATCAAACAGATTTTTCCGTAGCCTCCCGGCCTGAAGCCGGCCTTCAGCGCAACGTTACGCGCGCCAAACCGGCGTTGTTGGCGGTATCGTAAACCCGGAAAACAAGCAGATGTTCACCCGGCCGCAGGTGGTCGAGATGCAGATGGAAGCTCTCGTGCGGCGTATCGGTAACCCCGTCTGCCGCTTCGATCGGTTGCCAGAAACCGGCGTCGAGCGAATACTCGCACAGACGCAGCGGACTCGATTTATCGGCCGCATCGACGTCGATATCCAATGCATCACCATGGCGCTGCGGAGGTCCCGGCGTGACCAGTGGAGGCGTGTTGTCTATCAGCACGGGTGTGCTTACGAATTCCGCCTGCTGCGCGTATTGAGCAGCATTCGCGGGCGCATCCGAAGCGACGACGCGGAAGTAGTAGCGGCCATCGGCAAAGACATCCGGATCGAGCAGCAGCGTGTTTTCGAACATCCGGCTGCGGATGAGCTGCCAGTTCTGTTCGTCTTCGCCACGGAAGTAGACCGAGTAGACGAGCTTGTCGCCGTCGGGATCATCAGCCTGCCAGGAGATCTGAGTTTGCGTGGTTTGCAGGCGCGAAACGGTCTGGGGGGTGGCAGTCGCGGAGCTGGCAGCAGGCGCATCCCCCGTGTCGGTCACGGTGATCGAATAGGCGGTGGAGCTGCTCGCGGTGGTCGATCCGGTTTTTGCCGGGTTCGTACCCACAATTGCACTGACCGTGATGCTGCGAATGACGGGCGGCGTGTTGCGAGGCAGAAACGGAATCTGAACACCCATGATCTGCGCGGTGCTGCTTTCCGGCCACTCGGCGCGCCATTGCACGAAGCGGGCAACGGGACTGGCTATCAAAGCGTTGGCCGGATCGCTAATCGGCGCTGACCAGCTGCTCCAGGTGTCATCGGGCCGTGCCGTATTCCCGGTTCGCGTGCGAAAGGAAATACCTGAACCCGTACCACGCCATTGCAGATGTCCCCAGCGCGCAACGCTGGTCGAATCGTGAACCTGCGATTCATAGTTGCCCGAGCCAGTTCCTGCGGCCCCGAATGCGATCAGGCGGGCCGGATTGCTCAGAGCAGCGTAAAGAGTTGCGCCGTTCTTCAGAAGCCGCGTCGTCTCTCCGTCACCGGGTTCGGCAATCAGTGTCACTTTGCGGCCATTCAAACGGTAGATACGGGAATGATCATCGGTCGAAAACAGAAGGCCGTCGCCGTCCAGAATCAGATCGTAGACGTTATCGGCGGTGGAACTGCGGAGCGTCTCGATTACATGGTCCGGCGTGATGCGATAGATCGCGGACTTCTCGACTCCGCTCACTTCGGTAATGGCAGTGTTGGAGGTCGCGGCTGAAGCGGAAGCAGACGAGGCCCCGCTCTTGGTCTGATCGGCTGCCGACTTTGTATTTGCCTCGTCGCTCTCCGCTCGCACGCCATTCTCTTTCGCGGCTGTGACCGTAATAACGGTGGGCGAACTGGCAACTACCGGGCTCGAAGACGTTGTGGGTGCCGGTGTCGCACTGGGCGTGCGTGTGCTGACAGCACCGCCCATAGCAGCAGCGTAAATCGTGCCGTTGGGATCGATGACAATGGCGCGAATCTCCGGAAGGCTCGAGTCGTACAGGATCGTGCCGCGACCGGGGCCCGAGATGTCATAGAGGAGGCCATTCGGATCTGTTCCGGCGTACACGTGCCCGTTGGCGGCCACAGCCAGAGCTGTGATGTTCGATTGGCCGGTGTCGTAGTATACGTTTGCCTGACCGGTTCGCGGGTCAATCCGGTACAGCTTTCCCGGCTCGCCGGCGGCAACCAGCAAGCTGCCATCCGCGCTGCGTTGGAGGGCCCATATGTACCGGCCTGGAGAATGCCAAATCTCAGTCGCTTTACCGTTCTCGATCCGATACACTCCGCCATTCGGAGATGAGCCGGCATACAGCACACCTTTGCTATCCAGGCAGACGGCAAACACCTCCGCCTGGCCGGCGTTCCAAACGACACTGGAGTGACCGTCGCGCGAGATGCGAAACACCTTGCCCTGATGACCTGTTGCGGCGTATAGGGTGTCATCGGGTGCGCTCGCGAGAGCCCAAAGCGCGGGTTGGCTGAGAGGCGCGTTCCAGCGCACCGAGGGGCCGAGGCGAAGAATGCCGTCGGCGGTCAGCGAAAGACCCGACAGGCGGCCCTTCAGAAAATCGCCGAACCCGGTTACCTCCCAAGACGTGCTGGTGGCCGCAAATGCCGGATATATCAGCGCGAACAGCGCGCAAGCGATTCGCCCGATCACTCTTTCACTTCCACCTGAACGGTTTTCGTCCCGGTCACGACAAATCCGGAGGCCGGCACTCTGATCTCGGCTACTTGCGAACCGCGCGTCAAAGTCAACGCTGCATTACTGGTTACAGAAGAAGAGGGATCTGACAGGACCAAGGCGACCGAAGGGGGCGGATCGCCAAGCTCGCCGCCGGGAAGCGGGCCCGCGATCGTAAAGGACGGCTCGGGCCGCCATGCGCGGACATAGAGCGCATCGCTGTTGCGGAAGCCGTTTATCATTCGAATAAGCTCGGCGGGCGTTTGGAGCGACGACTGGCTCAGGCCGGCAAATTCCGGAATGTTCAGCGCGTTGGCATCGCTTACCGTAAAGTTGAGTGCGCCCGCCGGTGCCCCGACCGGAATCTTGTAATGAGCTGTCTTTGTCACTTCGATTCCATCTTCACCCTGCAGCAGAGTCGTAACTTCGACCGAATCACCCGGACGCACTTCGTGAGCCGAAGTCCAGGCCTGTGCGATGCGAAGCTGGCGCTTTTTCTCGGACGCTTCCAGTTGGAACGATATCTTTTTGAGGCGCAAGTTGCGAAAGTCGCCGCCGAGAACGAAACCCAGTGCGACGACAGCATCAGCCGACACTTGCTGTGGAAGCGCGCTATCACTCACAAAAGCGTCGCGAAGCACGAGATCGGGAAGTCCGTCTTCGAATTCGACACGGCCTTGGACCCGTAAGGTGCCGGCCCCGAGCGTACGTTCCGTTGCATCGATCACGGAAAACAACGCCGTTTGTGTGATCAAAGGCGTCAATACCCGGTTGTTCACGACTTGAAAACGATAATCGTGGCTCCCGGTGAGATCGGAATGAACGGCAACCGAAAGAGGCACGGTGCGAGCGGGCCGGCCGATTTCGCCGGTAAGCGCGGTGCTGCGGTCGCCCAGGATCGTGCCCACCCAGGCGCGGGGCGCAGAGATCTTGAATGAAGAGGTCAGCGTGGGAACGACGGCTATCACATCCGAACGCGCAAAAGGCAACTCCACGGAGCCGGCATCGAGAAATCGATGGCCGAACGCGTAGATGCGATTGCCGTCTACATACGTGACTGTTCCATCCGCATTCATATTGAGATCGCCGCTGAGAAGGCTGACGCTGATCATCGAGCCCGGCGTAACCGTTCCGGAATAGCTTTGAGAGCCCGGGGCGCCGCCGGATACTCCCTCTTGTGGCTCAAAACCAAGACGCCGGAAATCGGCAGCGAAAGCCGGGAGCGTAGCGGGGGTGAACCCGGAGAACGAGACAGGAGTAAGGATGTCGGCCAATTTGCCTAGCGGTGACGTAAGCTGCGGCGTTGTGGCTTGGGCATGAAGGGCTGTAGCGCGGCCTGCGCCAGGGACAGGCGTCGCACCAGCAAGCATGGATTCGATCGGCTGGATACCGGCGATCGGTTCTTTAGAGAATGGGAAGCCGAGCGCGATGGCACCGAGCAGCTTGCCGTCGATGTAGACAGGGCTTCCACTCATGCCCTGCAATACGCCTGTTTCTGCGAGCGGCCCACCGCTCAGCCGGGCGAGAATAATGGCCTGCTTTGGGCCGAGGTTCTCGAGAACGCCGAGGATTTCGACCTGGAACTCTTCGATCTGCTGCCCGTGGAAAACGGTCCGGCCCACGCCGTGCATGCCGGGACGGACGTCTTTGAGTGGGAAGAAGCTCTGAGCGGCATAGGGCCGGGCCAGGAGAAATAACGCGAACACAGAGCTGAAAAGACGATGCACGTTTATTTCTCATGGTAAGCGGGGCTGATAATCGCGCGCCGGGATCAAGATAGATTTCGCAGGCAGCGCCTGTGTCCCGGCATCATTGGTCCTGATCGGAGGGTGTCGAATGTTTCCCGGCCTTTCGGATCCCGTGAGCAATTTCCTGAAACAAACCAGAGCTGATATCTATGCCGCCGACCGTGTTAGACCAGCGGGCTTTCCCTGGTCCAAAATCGTTCACGTAGCTGTGAGTAATACTCAGCGAGACATTTTTTTCTGGATCGATGCTGACGCGCGCACCGATGTCGGACGTAGCAAACCAATCGTCATTGAATGATGTGGCTCGCATGAGCATCTGGTTCAAACGAGGGGTGTTGGCGGTTGGCACGCCATCGATTCCGCCGAAGCTAGCGAAAAGAATGAACCGATCGTTCCACAAGTTGTAGGACGCCGTTGCCCCGAAAGGCGGCAGAACAGCGCGTGTTCGAGTGACTGGTGGGCCGATTATGCAGAGAGGGCAATTCAGTTGATGAAGGTTGTAAAAAGCCGAAGTGTTTGTGGGCGAAAACTCGTAACCGGCTAAAACGGGAGAACTCGGATAGCCGAATGATTCGATTGTAAGGCGCTTCAGAAATCCGGCCGACGGCGCGGGTTTGATAATTTGCGTTTCGGTTTGGCTCGAACCGGGAATGGGTGCGAGCAGGAGCACGGCGGCAAGGCAGGAATACCGCACCATAGCATTATCTTGACGGATGATATAAGAAAATCGGTACGTCTCGCCGAGGTGTCGACGTCTTTCGGCATTTTTGCGGCGTAGAAGGTCAAGATAGATTTCGCAGGCTTGCTTCAAGCAGAGCTTGCGTTCCGGCGTAGGGATCATTTCCCGCGCCTTCCCACTCGATCGAAAAGTAACCGCGGTAGCCGGCCTGCTTTGCAATGGCGAAGATCTTATCGACGTTCACGTGAAACATCTTGCCGCCTTCGCCGCCCTCGGAATCTTTCACATGACTGATGTTGTAGGCGAGGGGAAACAGCGCGCGCATGGCTTGTTCGTTGTAGCTCTGATCGTCGTGAATCGCCATCGAATTGCAGAAGTCGGGTAAAGAGCGCAGGAAGGGGCTGTTGACACCCGTGATCACCTTCACGATCGCTTCCGGCTTCTCGGTCTCGGCCTCATCGTTCTCGATACTGATGACGATGTTCTTCGATGCGCCATAGTCTGCCAATGTCTTGAACGCGCTCACCGCGCATTCGATTTCCTTGTCGGCGGGGGCGTGCGGCATATGAACCCGAATTCCCGGCGACTGGAGAATGACCGCCGCGTCCACCCATTTGCGGTAAAAGGCCAAGCCCGCTTCTCTTTCTTCAGCGGTTCCACACAGCTTCGGCCGCCCGCTATCTACGGGAATATTGACGACATGCAGTCCGCTTTTGTCGAATGATTCCTTCAGGCTGTGGACGTACTCAGAGTCGTTCGAGACGAAGTGAGGGCTCCATGGCTCGATGCCATGCACGCCAAATTTGGTTGGAATCGTGGCCGCGAAATCTTGCAAAGACATGTGCGCCTTGCCGGATGCTCCTTCGCGCCTATGGAGAGAAACGATGACAGAGCGGAACGGATAGGTCGATACCGCGAGCCTCTTGCGTGCTGCCGTCGGAAAATTGATCTTTGGCTCGTCTGCCCGGAGTGCGGCGGCCATGGCCAGAGACAGGCCTACAAACTCGCGCCGGCCCATTGGTGAATTCATCTTCTCTCCTACGCTCGCTTTAGATTCTCTATCAGGTATTCCGAAGTTCTCAGAGAGAAAGCCAGGATAGAGAGGGTTGTGGTCTTATCGGTGCAATTCAGAAACACGCTCGCATCGCAAACATACAGATTCGGAACGTCGTGGGTTTGCCCGAAACGATTGGTGACAAACGTCTTGGGGTCGTTACCCATGCGCAAGGTTCCCGTTTCATGCAGGCTGGTACCTGGGATGTCAGGATCACCGTGTCCCGTGTATTCAGCGCCGCTTGCGCGCAGCAACCTTTCACATGCATCCTTGCCGTGTTCCCACATCAGGAGCGTGTTCTTGTCCCAGGTGAAGTGCAGCCGGGCCGCAGGGATGCCGTATTTATCTTTTACCACCGGATCGATATCTACATAGTTTGAGTCGCTGCGCAAAGTCGGCGCCTGGATATAAAAGCTGACTGGAGTGGGATAACGCCGCTTGATCTCCCGCTTGAATTCGCGGCCGAACCCCTCGATCTCATCGAAGTACCAGGGGAATTCGCGGCAACCGCCGTCGGGGTATACCGAGTAGCCGCGAATGAATTTTTCCTGATGAGGATTTTCCAGATTCTGCCAGCGTGGCATCCAGGCAATGGTGCTGGCGGAGACATTGTCAGGAAAGCTCGGTTGTCCGCGAAGCTGCGGCAGGTATCC
Source organism: Bryobacteraceae bacterium (assembly GCA_036557345.1). Lineage (GTDB taxonomy): Bacteria > Acidobacteriota > Terriglobia > Bryobacterales > Bryobacteraceae > Bog-105. The sequence goes on along the minus strand of DATBHS010000040.1, from coordinate 4,945 downwards.
ACGGGCCGTTGTGCCGTACAGGTGATCGCAGAGATTGCGGCCGACTTGTCCGCTCGAGTTGGCAATGCCTTCGGGCCATCGCCGCGACTTCGAATTCAGCAGAATGCGGGCCGATTCAACACACGACGCAGCCACCACCACAGCCTTGCCGTAGACCTCAACTTCCTCTCCGCTCTTCCGGTCGATGTATGCGACGCCCGCGGCGCGCCCATTCTCATCAGCGATGACATCCTTCGCCAAGACACTGGTGCGGATCTCCAGGTTGCCTGACTTCTCGGCTTCCGGAAGAAAGAACCAGGGAGTTGAAAAGAAAGAACCGGTATCACAACCGTCGGTACAGTTGGCACAGAAATGGCAGCCGGGATGGCCTGCGTGCGATACCGTGAGCTGCGCAATGCGGTCGGGCAGATACGGAATCCCAAGCTTGCGCGCACCGCTTTCGAGGATCCGATCCATGCAGCGAAAGTTCATCGGCGGAAGATAGTCCCCGTCCGGGTTGCTGGGACGGTTCTGGACGGTACTCGCGACTCCGATCATCCGTTCCACCCGGCTGTAGTACGGAGCCATTTCTTCGTACGTGATCGGCCAATCTACGTCGTTTCCGTCGCGGCCTGCGGCAAGGAAATCGATATCACCAAAGCGCGCAGACGATCGCCCCCAGAAGTTGGTTTTGCCTCCTACCGCAAAGCAACGGCGCCAGGTCCACTCGGTGCCCGGCGCGGTCGTGTACGCGATGTCGTGCTCCCAGATGCCTTCCGTGTACTCGTTGTCCATGTAGCCGATGCGCTGCTTCGCCTTTTTCGGATCGCCGAAACCACGGAACTTCATGTCGTATGACATGCGGTGATTACGGAAATCCTTGTGAGGATCCAGCCGGCGGCTGCCGTTCAATGCACAAACTTTCGCGCCGGCTTTGCACAACGTATGAATCGCCATGCCGCCGCCCGCCCCGGTACCGATAACGATCACGTCATAGATGGTCTTCGGCATTCAGATCCTCGAGGGCGGCAGGTGCTTGTGCTCGGGGTCATCTTTGTGCGGGCAGCCTGGCGACTTCGAATACGCCTTGAGCCCGGGGAAATCCAGTTGTTCGAGTCCAATACGAGTTGTGTAATAGCCCATAACGGTGTAGCGCCTGAGCAGCTTAAAAAACGCCGTGCCTTGCGGGTCGCGCGAAATGTTGCCGAGTAATTCTTCCTGCCGGTCCGAGGTTGCTGCCATGAAATTCTGCAAATCCAGTGAGCGCAAGCCGCTTCGCAGCGGCTGCTGAATTTCCGGATCGTTGGCCGCCATGAAGTCGATGAATTCGCTCACTCCAGCATCCCGAGCACCGGGAGTCTCATCTCGCGGAATGATTATTTCTGTCAATTGATCGAGAGCGGCGTATTCTTGTGGCGTGAAGAATTGCGGTTGATATGCCGCAAGCCGAGGCGTAAGAGGAGCACTCGTTGAGTGGTTGTGGACCTCCTCAGCATAGGCCCAGCGACTGAAGCCCCGAAACTGGCTCGCCAGTCCGGCCAGCGCAAGCATCTCCAAAACAGCGCGTCTATCCGGTGCCTGATTCGCCATTCTGTTTACGATCTTCCCAAAACGGCCAGGCGGCTCCAATCAACGTCGCCATTGTGCCGAGAGTCGCTTTGGTAAAGGAGACGTTCGAACGAGCCAGTATACTCGCAGACTCGCGAAAAACGCGCTCGGCCGGATCCAACACGAAGTCACCGGCCGCGGACAATCCACCCGCAATCGCAATGTGATCGGGGAAAAGGATGTTTGCCATGGACGCGATGGCGATTCCCAACGACGCGCCAGCTTCCTCCAGAATCGCTAGCGCGAGCGGGTCGCGCGCATGCGCGGCTTCGATTACATCTCTCAGGTTGAGATCCTGTTCCAGACCTGCTCTTGTCTTGTATCGCTCCGCTAAGGCGGGCGCTGAGACCATAATCTCGGCACAACCATGCCCGCCGCAAGAACACAGTGGACCATCCGGCTGCACAACAACATGTCCGATATCGCCCAGGCAGCCATATGCGAAACGCAGCGGCGCGCCGTTGAGGGCCATTCCCACTCCCAAACCTGTGCCCGAGGTGATGCACAGGAACCGTTTCGAGTTCGCGCCTGAGCCGAAGCGGTATTCAGCCATCGTTGCGGCATTTGAATCCACTTCGAGCTCGATTGGGAAATCGAATCGTTGCGAAAGACGATCTTTAATGGGAAACTCTTCGAGCCAGCTCAGATTCGGGTTGTAGACCAACCGGTCCCGCTCGAAGCTGATGAAGCCGGCCACTGCGACGCCGATACCGGCAATAACATGGCCACCTGCAGCGCCATTTGCGAGTGTGCGATCGATCAGCTCGCACAGCCGGTTCGCGAACGAAAGAGCATTTGGAGAAGTGGGAATCGATTCGATCCAATGCAGTTGCCCCGCCGGATCCAGGATGCCGGCCTTACTGGATGTGCCGCCGATATCGACACAGAGAACCGAGTTGGTCATCCCAGGTGCAGGCTTTACTTCCTGTGTCTTCCCAGCCATTCACCGATGGGTGTTTTCGCAGTTGGCTTATACGGCATCTGAGTTTTTTGGCCTGTTCCGGCAGAGGCATACGCTGCGTAGAGCACCTGCATCACAACACGTCCGTCTTCTCCACCGGCCTGCAGAGTTTCCTTCCCGCGCACGCAGCGCGCGAAGTGACGCATCTCCTGCGGCATGCCGTAGTTCCAATGCTCTTCAAATACGGGATAGCTCCAGCCTTGCGTTGATGGCGCTTTTTCGACCGCGTATCCGAATCCATATTCGCTGTAAGTGGGAAGCGCATTGCCCATGTGCAGATCGGCGTAGGTCACTCCCCCCTCGCCATAGATTTCACTGCGATCGGACATGCCCCCGCGCTTCGCCCAGCTCACCTCCACCATGCCGACGGCGTTGTTATCGAATTCAATGATGCAAACGCCGTCGTCATCGCCCTTCGTTTTGGCGCTGTGCACATAGGTTCCAAGGTGCGCGTAAACGGACTTGATAGTGGGACGGCCGAGAAACCAATAACAGAAGGCAATTCCGTGACAGCCCAGGTCCATCAGCGCGCCGCCTCCCGAGCGTTCAACATCCCAGAACCAGTCGCTGTGCGGTCCGAAGTGCTTCTCGCTCTGTTTCACCAGGTAAACCTTACCGAAACCGCCCTGGTCCGCCATTTCTTTGGCCTTTACGTATTTTGGCGTGAAGAAAAGTTCTTCGGCATAGGCCAGCAGCACGCCCTTGCGCTTGCAAGTGTCGATCATCTCGTCGGCTTCGGCCAGCGTCATGCAAAGCGGCTTCTCGCAGACCACATGCTTTCCTGCGTTCGCGATATCAATGGTCATTTGCGCGTGCAGATAGTTCGGCGCAGTGATGGTCACCATTTCGATATCGGGCTCTTTCAGCATCTGCTTGTAATCGAGGAACGCGCGCGGGATGCCGTACTTGCCGGCCAGTTTCTCGGCGTTGCCGGGGGTAGGCGAGGCAATCGCGACAACCTCCGCTTCTTCGGGCATGAGCTGAAACGAGGCGCAATGTATGTCGCCTTCAAATCGCGAGCCGATGATTCCGACTTTTACTTTTCCCTTGTTTGCCATGGTTCGTCGAACTGCGATCGTATCATTGGCGTCGACTCGGGCTTATCCGCTCCCGTTGGTCGCGGCTCGGTAACGCAAGGTTTTTCTGAGCCGCGACCAACGGGAGCGGATGACACTTTCCCAACGAGCCTTGACTTACCTCATTACGTTTACTTGCTACGGATGCCATCTGCATGGTGAACAATCCGGATCCGTTGACCGAACTCACAATCTAGTCGGAAGCCGCATGCTGGAAACCGATTTTAAACGTGCTTCGTATGTCCGACAGCTCATGGAACAACCTGCCTATAGACTTGATGGCTTTCGACGGACGATCGTGCTGAGATCGCTGTTAGAGATTCTGTTCACGGCGCGATTCGAGTTTGCTGGCCGCTCACGTCCGCACGACTCACGTCCATGCCGTTATAACCGCGGAGACCAGGCCGGAGGAAATCGTGAACCGGTTTAAGTGCCATGCGAGCCACCGTTTGAATCAACTCAAAATTGACGAAGTTGCCCGGAAGCGGTGGACACGACACGGTAGCACTCGATGGCTATGGAATAGCGAGAACGTGTCAGCAGCGATTCGGTACGTCATTGAGGGGCAAGGTGAGCCAATGGCTGTGTTTCAAGCAACCGCCTCGTAATTCGTGATATATAGTTGCTAAAGATCGTTGCTACAGCGTATAGGGGAAGCGTGGGCGCCTGCTCATTCCGGAATTCCGCGCAGAGTCTTGACTTTTGCGAATTCGCGGTCCGCATCCTGCGGCCGTTTGCCCTTCAGATAAGCACGCGCGAGCTGATAATGCACGTAAGCCTTGTCGGGATGGCCGCGAACGGCCCGCTCGAGATGCACGATGGCAGATTGCACATCGCCAGCGTTCAATTTTGCTTTCCCGTATTCATAATTCGCATCCGCATTCTCAGGCTGTGCTCTCAGAATTCGCTCGAGCTCCGTCATGGCTTCCGGAACCTTGTCGGCGTGCACAAGTGTGACTGCCAGGTCGTAACGGTCCGTGATGTTTTCCGGATTAATTTCAAGCTCAGCGCGGAATTCCGCCGCCGCCTCGTTCAGGCGTTGCCGTTTCAACAGCAGCAGTCCCAGGTTGTAATGCGCATCCGCCAGCTTCGGATTCAAGCGCAGAGCTTCTCTGAATTCCTGCTCCGCTTCCGCAGGCCGCGCTACACTTGCATACGCCTGTCCCCAAAGCAAGTGCAGTTCCGGAGAGTTCGGATGACGGCGCAGGAGATCGGCAAAGACGCTTTGCGCCTCCTCCATCCGGCCCACCCGCGCAAGCGAGGTCCCAAGCGCCAGAAGAACCTGCATGTCATCTGCATTTTCCTTTCGAGCTTGCGTGAG
>DATBHS010000039.1:0-11319 GCA_036557345.1 Bryobacteraceae bacterium | reverse complement strand
GGCGGAGCGCGCCAAGCAATTGGGCAGTGTCGGCAAGGTGCTGGCAGAGTTCGTGACTAAGACGGCCGGCTATTTGCACGATCACGGACGAGCCGTAATCTTCTGGGGCGAGTACCCGCTCAAACCCGACGACATCGCCTCGCTCCCCAATTACCTGATCAATGGAGAGATGTACGGGCCGCGGTTCGACCCGGTCTTTCGCGCGCACGGTATCAAGCAGATGGTCTACACCTCGACAGTCGGAGAGGAGCAACTTTTCCCGCAGTACTACGTTCTCCCTTCGTCGGAGAGACTTCATCCGGCACGACACAGCCAGGGCCGCGTGCAGGAGATGTGGGAACACACCGCCTTCACCTCGCTCGACAATCTTTCCTCGACGCGTCCGGATTTTGCGAAAGCCGATCAGGCAGACGTGATTGGACAGTTTGTGGCTGGCTGGGCCGACCCGGGACTGCATACGGAAACCATGTGGCTCGGTTACGCAACGGGACCGGCCGTGGCCTGGAATCGAGCGACATCGAGCCCGACCGAGGCGCAGAGCAGCTTTTATCGGCTCTTCTATGGTCCGGGCACAATCGACATGGGTAGACTCTACCAGTTGATGAGCGTACAGGCGCAGTCTTGGGAAGACAGTTGGGAAACCGGGCCGTCTGCCGCGCGATCTCCGATTCTCGGCAACTCCTATGGTATTTTCAATCCCCCCAGGCCTGCCCACGACCAATATCTTCCGCTCCTTCCGGTACCCGCGCCCGCGCTCCTTCGTCTGGGCCATGACTGGGGCCTTGAAAACCGGAAGCGGCTGGAGCTTGCCGGCACATTCCTAGCTCAAAACGATCAGTTAGTCGATTTACTCCACGCGAATCTCGATCACATTCAGTTCAATCGCTACAACTTGAGGGTGTACCTTTCCATCACCGCACTTTACCGGCAGAACCTGATCATGCTCCAGGACCTGGGCCGCATTTCGGATGCGCTGAAGACAGCCGAGGCAAATGCCGGAAGAGGCGAAGCCGAAAAGGCGGTCGCATCCTTGGATCGCGCGATCAATATCGCAGAAAATATCCGGGAGCAGCGCAACCGCGTCCTTCAAGCGGCAACGGATACTTGGTACGAGAGCTGGTTCCCGCGTGTCGCTGAAGCAAATGGCCGGAAATATCTCGACAGAGTTGACGATGTGAAAGATCATCAGCCGGTCCGCACGGTTGATATGACTTACCTCGTATATCGTGAACTACTTTATCCGCTCGGGGATTGGGCGGACAAAGTTATTGCAGCGAGAAATGAATATGCAAGTGCGCATAAGCTTCCTTCTCGTAACTATCGCCTCGATTGGAACGATACTTCCACGGCCGTAACCGCTGCGCGTACACCTGATGACTCGGACAATTAGCCAATTTAGTTACATAGCCTTCCTGCTCTGCTGGGTAGCCACTTCTAATGCGGCGGGCTCCTCGCCTCTATTTGCCCGCGGTTATACCGTTATTCCCGAACCCCAGAGCGTACAGCTGAGTGGCAACGACTTTGCGTTCGGAGATGGCTGGCGGCTGGTGCTGCAGAGCGGAGTTCAGCAGGATCTGACTGCCGTTGAAATCCTGCGGGATGAGCTCGCCTCCCGGCATGGGATACGTCTTCAGATGGCCTTAAAGCCGGCTGCGATTTCGAAGGCGGTTCACTTGGCAATCCGCCCCGGTTCGGTCGCAATCGGCTCGGCAACAGATCGCGACAAGGAAAAGCTCGCAGACGAGGCATACAAGCTCGAGCTTTCTCCGGAATCCATTACCATTCTGGCGAATGCCACTCCCGGCCTGTTCTATGGAGCCGAGACCTTGGTGCAATTAGTGAAGTCTTCTAATGGCGCGAACTGGCTTCCTGCCGGAGAAATCACCGATTGGCCCGATCTGCAGAACCGTTTCATGTATTGGGATGACAAGGCTCACCTTGACCGTCCGGAGGTGTTGCAAGATGTCCTGCGACAGGCAGCATTTTACAAGCTCAACGGCGTCCTCCTCAAGCTGAACGCTCATTTTCAGTATTCCAGCGCTCCGGCAGTGGTGGAGCCGTACGCCTTAACCCCGCAGCAACTGCAGCAACTCACGGACTATGGCCTCCGGCATCACGTTCAACTAATTCCTTGGGTGGATGGGCCGGCCCACATCGCCTGGATTTTGAAACATCCCGAATTCGAGAAACTACGTGCGTTTCCCGAAAGCAACTACGAGCTCTGCACGACAAACCCTGACTCGTACAAGCTTTTTGAGGGCATGTATCAGGAATTGCTGGATGCAAATAAGGGGGTGAACTACTTTGTTTTATCCACGGACGAACCTTACTATGTGGGACTAGCCAACAATTCTCAGTGTAATGAGGTTGATGAAGCTAAGAGATTAGGTAGCGTGGGGAAGGTGCTCGCCGACTTCGTTTCGAAAACTGCCGGCTATCTCCATGCGCGCGGGCGAACGGTAATGTTTTGGGGAGAGTACCCGCTCAAACCCGCCGATATCCCGGCCTTGCCATCTTACTTGATAAACGGCGAAGTCTATGGCCCGGAATTCGATCGCGCCTTTCGCGAGCACGGCATTCGACAGATGATTTACACCTACTCCCAGGCAAGTGAACCGCTGTTTCCGAATTACTACCTGCTCCCTGAAAGTGAACAAGTGAAGGACACGGGCACCAGCCAGGCCGATGAGGCTCACTTTCGTCCGGCACAGGATCGCATCTCGCAGTTGTTCAACGAAATCTCGTTCTGGGGCGCTCGCAAAGTGGCAGACCTGATCGGTGTGGATGTCTGCGCCTGGGGAGACGAAGGCTTGCACCCGGAAACGTTTTGGCTAGGGTTTGCGTCCGCGTCTGCGTGGATGTGGCATCCTGGTTCGCCGGATCCAACGGAAGCCAAAAGCAGCTTCTATCGCCTATTCTACGGGCGCGGCGCAGAAAACATCGACAGGCTGTATCAATTGATGAGCACGCAGGCTCAATTCTGGGAAAGTAGTTGGGACCGGGGACCTTCCTCGATCCGTCCGGTCCTGTTCGGCAATTCGGATGCTATTCGTCCCATTGCTCCCAAAGATCAAGTGATCTCGCTACCGCCGATCCCGAAAGGCGATTATCTCCGTCTCGATTATGACTGGACAAAGGCAAACGAAAGACGCCTGCAGCTCTCCCAGAATTCACTGGCTGATAACGATGAATTGGTCGGCTTGCTGAACCGGAACCTCACAGCAGTTCAGTTGCATTCATACAATCTCGAGGTATTTCTGTCGATCGCCCGGCTTTATCGCCAGAACCTTGACATGCTCCAGAACCTGCGCGCCATAAGCTCGTCGCTGCAAGGCGCCGAAACTGCTGCCGCCAGGCTGAACTATCCAGGTGCGGTCTCGGCTCTCGATCAGGCACTACAAATCGCTTTTCTCATCAGAGGGCAGCGCAACCGCGCGTTGCAGGACGCCACATCAACCTGGTACAAGAGCTGGTATCCACGCGTTCCGGAGGCGAATGGCCGCCGGTATCTTCTTGTGCTGAATAGTGTGCAGGACTACCGGGTTGATAGAACGCTCGGACTGAATTACCTGATCCAGCGCGAATTTTTGCTGCCGTTTGGAGATTGGTTCAAGCAGGTTCTCGAAGTCAGAAACCGTTACGCAAAGGCTCACGAGCTGGGCGAGATGAATCTTGAATTCGACTGGCAGGACGACACGTCTCTTGCTTCCGGAAGCTCATACTAGTTCGGGAAGGCGAGGGATGCCTCGCCACTACCTACGATTGAGTGTTTTGTAGGGATTGGGCATGCCCGATCCTACCTTCTGAGTTCTAATGAATCCAATTACACGGGAAGCGCAACTCACAACCTATGTCGATAAGCACCAGGACCGCCTCGTGCAGATTGTCCGCGACCTCGTGCGGATACCGTCTCAGAACACGCCGCCTGTAGGCGCCGAGGCCGCCTGCCAATCCTATGTCGCCGCTTTCTTGCGCAATCAGGGTTGGGAACCGCTGATGTACGAGCTGGACCATGCCCCGGGTATTCACGCTCATCCCCTCTTTTATGGCGGCCGGAAATACACGGGAAGACCCAATGTAGGCGCACGCAAACCCGGAACCGGCGGTGGCCGTTCCCTGCTCTTGTCCGGGCACATCGACACCGTGCCGAAAGGGACCCAGCCCTGGACGCATGATCCGTTCGGCGGAGAAATCGACGGGAACCGCTTGTTCGGCCGCGGCTCGAATGACATGAAAGGTGGCATCGCCATCAACCTCTTCGTTATCGAAGCCCTGGCTCACATGAATCTCTCGCTTGCCGGAGACCTCCTCTTCGAAACGGTAGTGGACGAAGAATTCGGCGGCGTCAATGGCACGCTTGCAGGCAGGTTGAAGGGATTCAATGCGGACGCTGCTATCATCCCGGAGCCATCGTTGTTACGCGTGTGCCCAGCCCAAAGAGGCGGCAGAATCGTTCACATATTGCTCGAAGCGCCCGGCGGAGTAATCACGGAACGGGCGTTCCCGGCGGGAGTCGTCGACCAACTGACGTTGTTCCTCGCCAAAGTGAAAGAGTTCGCAGCTGCGCGACGCGCAAAAGCGGTGGTTCACGAACTGTATGCAGAACATGTCAATCCCGTCCCGGTCGCAATCACGAAAATCGTCACCGCGCCCTGGGGCACAAGCGAGCCGGTCACCGTTCCGGAGCAATGCCGCATCGAGATGTACTGGCAGACCATGCCGGGAGAAGAGCAGAAGGATGTAGAGCGCGAGTTTTTGTCGTGGTTGGATTCGGTCGTCGCGTCCGCGCCGCATTTGTTTCCGAAGAGACCGGAATTGGAGTTCCCTATCCGCTGGTTGCCCGGCTCAGCCATTCCGAAATCGGAGTCCTTGGTGAGAGAACTAGCGGCCAGCGCTGCGGACGCAACCGGCAACTCGCCGCCGGTCGTAGGCTTCGAAGCCCCATGCGATATGTACGTCTTCCACCAGGCGTTCGGAATTCCCGCGGTCCTATGGGGCCCACGCGGCGGAAACACGCATGCAGCGGATGAATATGTTGAGATTGATTCCCTCGTGGATGCTGCAAAAACCCTGCTGGTGTTCGTCAGCCGCTGGTGCGGCGTCACGGCTTAGCCCGTATTTCGCGTCACGTTTACGGAAACGCTGGCGAAACATCGTCGTCTTACTAGCGACGGAACCTTCCCCAGGGAGCGCTTATGGCCGGGAGAAATACAGCAGCCTTCGGTCTTTATGCCAGCCGCGAGATGGCAGAGGAGGGCGTAGACCGGCTGATCGCTGCCGGCTTCCGTAAAGAAGATATCTCGGTTTTGCTACAGGACAACCTGGGAACAAAGGATTTCGCTCACGAAAAGCACACCAAAGCGCCCGAAGGTACGACAACGGGAGTAGTTGCCGGTGGCATCATCGGCGGGGCAATTGGAGCATTAATTGGAGTAGGTATTCTCACGGTTCCCGGAGTCGGACCGCTCATTGCGGCGGGTCCGGTGATTGCGGCACTGACCGGCATCGGATCGGGCGGCGTCGTGGGCGGCATTATTGGAGCGCTTGTCGGGATGGGAATTCCTGAATATGAGGCGAAACGCTACGAAGGTCGAATCAAGGCAGGCGGAATCCTTCTCTCCGTCCATTGCGATAACAGCGACTGGGTCTCCAAAGCAAAAGAAGTTCTGCGCGAAACCGGCGCCGAGGATATCGCCTCGGCAGGTGAAGAGCGGGCCGATTTCGCCAGTTCAGAGAAGCCTCTAGCCCGCGGAGCAGGCACGCTCTAACGTTCGAGACAATCAGACACTGCTACGACCGCGAACTGGCTGTGCCGCTCAGGATCATCGTCAGCCGCTTAAATACTTCGCGCAGATATGCCTCGTCACCACCTAGAAGCTCTACTGTTGCCGTACCGTGGAAGCCGATTTCTCCTAGGGCGTCATAGATAGCCTTCCAGTCGATATCGCCTTCCAACAGCGGTACCCATTCGGCCACCGACCTCTCGGTACCCCGCTCATGACGAAAAGAAAAGTCTTTGATGTGCAGCTTTACAATACGGTTCCCTAGTGTGCGAATCCAGTCCTCCGGATAACCGTACAACTTTACATTCCCCACGTCGAAGTAAGCGCGTACCCAGGGAGTCTTGAATTCGTCAACATACTTTGCGAACTCGATAGGGCTCAGCAGAAATTTGTTCCAGACCTCCTCGACCGCAATAATCACCTTCAGCTCTTCGGCAAGCGGAATCAGCTTACGAATGCTCGCCTGCGATCTGGTGTAAGCATCCCGGTATGAAGTGTTGGCATCGACTACTGCCGGAACGATCAGAACCGTATCTGCTCCCCATAAGTGTGCATTTCGCAGAGAGGTGCGCGCGCCATCGAGAGTCTTCTCGACTACTGCCGGATCGGGCGAAGAGAGCGGATATTTCCAATGATCCATATTCATCACCGAATGGATCTTGATGCCGGCCTTTTCCGCCGCATCCTTCATGGCCTGCGCTTGCTTTTGATCCGGCGTGGTCGGGCATTCTACTCGCTCGAATCCCGCGTCGCGCGCCGTCTTGAAACGATCCGGAATGCTCAACTTTTCCGGCAGCATGCTGTACTCGACAGCGCGATGAATGGGAAGGCGTCCCCCGGTTGAACGGAAGGCGGCCAAGGTGACTCCGGCTTCAACGAAAGTTCGGCGAGTCATAAGATGTTAGTTTGCTCCGCTTTTGTGATTATGCTCCAGTATCGTTGCATATAGCGAAAGAAGCAAATCTTCGAAAGGGATTGAAAGCAAGTAATGGATAAGCAAAAGGCGCTCTCCGATCGCCGTGAATTTCTTAAGACCGCGACAGGGGCGATTGGAGGTGCGATGGCTGTCGGATTTCCGGCGATCATCTCCGCCCAGACCGTCACAAATGCAATCAAAGTGGGCTTGGTTGGCTGTGGAGGTCGCGGTACCGGAGCTGCAAACCAGGCATTGCACGCCGATGATTACGCCGAACTGACTGCCATGGCGGACATTGCTCAATCTCAGGTCGATGACTCGCTTGCGACCTTGGGGAAAATTAGCAAAATCGCAGAGCGGCTAAAGGTCGAGAAATCGCGCCAGTTTCTGGGTCTCGATGCATACCAAAGATTGATCGATTCGGGCGTCGATGTGGTCCTTTTGGCTACGCCCCCTGGCTTCAGGCCCATGCACCTGGCAGCATGCGTCAACGCAAACAAGCACGTATTTTGCGAAAAACCGATCTCAACCGATGCCCCGGGTGTTCGGTCCGTTCTGCAGACGTCGGAGGAAGCAAAAACCAGAAAGCTTTCTCTGGTCGCGGGTTTCTGCTGGCGATATAACGACATGATTATCGATACGTTCAAGCAGATCTCGGACGGAGCGATCGGCCGCATCGTCGCTTATTACGCCACTTACTACACGAGTCCGGTAAAACCCATGCCGCCCGAAAACACACGGCCGTCAGGCATGAGCGATACCGAGTGGCAGATCCGGAACTGGTACAACTTTGTGTGGCTGTGCGGTGACAGCATCGTCGAACAGGCCGTACACAGCGCCGACAAGATCGCCTGGGCCATGGGCGACAATCCGCCGGTGAGCTGCGTAGGTGTGGGAGGCCGCGATATCGCGTCCGAAGGCGGAAACATCTACGACCATTTCGAAGTGAACTTCATCTACCCGAACGGCGTCCGTGCCTTTCTGGCGAATCGCCAGATTGAAGGTTGCTACAACGAGACTGCGGACTATGTACTTGGCGTTGACGGCACCTGTACCATCGGCCGATCTCCGGTTCCGCGTATAGAAGGGAAGACGAATTGGACCTGGAACGGACAGAAGTACGACATGTATCAGCGCGAGCATGATGTGCTGTTTGCCTCGATCCGCAAACACGAGCCGGTAAACGACGGAAAGCGTATGGCCACGAGTACGCTGCTCGCCATGATGGGACGCATGGCAGCGTATACGGGCCAGGAAGTCACGTGGGACCAGGCGCTGAATTCGCAGGAAAAACTGTTCCCGGAACACGTCGATTGGAACGGGAGTCTTGCTGTCGCTCCGCGCGCTCAGCCCGGCATTACCAAGCTGGTGTGAGTATGCAGACGAGTGGGGCGGGCGCTTTCGCCCGCGGCCGGCGACCTCGTCGGCCTGTACTCAACTTTGTAGCAGCCCTCCTTGCCGCCGCAGTTTCTCTTTCAGGGCAGCAGAGCAAGCAGCCTGCCTTCAATTCAATCGAGCTCCGGGAAGTGCAGCATATTCGCGACCGCATCCTGGCCAACAAGGGCAACCCGTCCGGCACGAAAGCCTACAAAGTCACCATCCCGAACACGACTGTCTCGTACGACATGGTCGCGATTCCGGCCGGCGAATACACCATGGGGTCGCAAGAGAAGAAGGATGAACAACCGGCCCACAAAGTAACCGTATCTGCGTTCTGGATGCAGGTGCGCGAAGTGGCCTGGGATGAGTACCGCCTTTTCATGTTCGCGAACCAGGCCGGAGAAATCACGCATAAAGACGAGCTGGTCGATGCGGTGAGCCGGCCAACGCGTCCCTACGTCGAAATGAGCTTCGGCATGGGTATCAACGGATTTCCGGCCATCAGCATGACGCAACATGCGGCCAACAAGTACGCAGAATGGCTCAGCGCCAAAACAGGCGAATTTTACCGGCTGCCTACCGAAGCGGAATGGGAATATGCGTGCCGCGCGGGTTCGACGACTCCCTATTACTTCGGAGGCGATGCCTCGCAGCTCGGCGACTATGCCTGGTTCAAGACAAACAGCGGCGGCAAATATCAAAAGGTAGCAACCAAGAAGCCGAATGCCTGGGGCCTGTTCGACATGCTGGGTAACGCAATGGAATGGACGCTCGACCAATACGAACCGTACAAGGGTGGAGATCAGACAGATCCGTGGGTGAAACCAACTAAGCCGTATCCGATCGCGGTTCGCGGCGGCTCTTGGAATGATCCTGCGCCGCTGCTCACTTGCGCTTCACGCGTCGCGTCAGATCCGTCCTGGAAGCAGCAGGATCCGCAGCTTCCGAAGAGCATCTGGTACGAGACCGATGCGCAATGGCTTGGCTTCCGCGTGGTTCGTTCGGAAAAAGTGCCCACTGCCGAGGAGATGTATCGATACTGGAACAACGGCGTGGAACAGGATGAGCAATAGCTTGCTGGCCGCGGCCGTCGCACTCGCGACTGTGGCCCCAATCCTTCAGCCTTATGAAGCCGTCGAACCGCATATGGGCACTCTGTTCCGCATCAAGTTATACGCGGCGGATCAGCAGCAGGCACAACGTGCGTTTCGCGCGGCCTTCGACCGGATCGCAGCGCTTGACGACATTTTGTCCGACTACAAACCCGATAGTGAACTGAACCGTTTGTGCCGGAACGGGGTTCATCGTCCCGTAGCGGTTAGTGACGATCTCCTTCGTGTTATTAGCGCATCCCAGAAGCTGTCTGAAGAGTCCGGCGGCGCATTCGATATCACGCTTGGCCCTGTGACCCACCTTTGGCGAGCGGCGCGCAAAGCAAATCGCTTGTCTGACAGCGAGGCAATCCAGGAAGCGCACGCCCGGTGCGGCTTTCGTAAGTTGCACATTGATCCGGCACAACATACAGTCAAGCTCGATCAGGAAAATATGCAGCTTGACGTGGGCGGAATCGCGAAAGGATATGCAGCGGATGAGGCCTTAGCTGTTCTTTCGAACCTCGGAATCCGCAGCGCGCTCATCGCAGCGAGCGGAGACCTGGCGTTCAGCGATGCGCCGCCCGGCGAAACCGGGTGGAAGATCGGCATTGATTCGTTCGATAGCGCCGAAATGCCATTTACCCGGGTTCTCCGGCTCGCAAATGGAGCGGTCTCCACCTCCGGCGCGACCGAACAGCATCTCGATGCGAACGGTGCGCGCTACTCGCATATCATTGATCCCAAAACCGCGAAGGGGCTTACGCGCCCCATAACGGTGACCGTTATCGCCCGGCATGGAATCGATAGCGACGGTATGTCCACCGCCGTTAGCGTGCTCGGCGTCGAGAAGGGACTCGCATTCATCGAGCGGCGGCCCGGCGTAGCAGCACTCATCGTAACCGGAGAACGCGGTGCCCTGCGCGTGATCGAATCTTCGCGGCTTCGGCTGCAGCCAAAAACTTAGAGTGATGTTTCGCGAAAGACGAGCATTCTTAAAAGCGAGCGCGGCAGCGCCCCTGGCGCTTTCGCTTCAAAGTAAGACAATCGCTGCCCGGCCGCGGCTGGGCGTGGTGATTGGTGTTGCCGAACAGAATCCGGACCAAGCCATTGCCAAAGTGCATGCCCTCGGGTTTCCGACCTGCCAGCTCCATGTCGGTATGGCGCCTTCCAGCCTTGCCGCGCCTTTGAAGGAGGCGCTATCAAAATACGAAGTGGATGCCACGGCTGTCATGACGCTCGGCTCGGGCCGCATGGTATGGGACTTCTACGAAGGTCCGAAGACGATTGGCCTCGTGCCGCCCTCCACGCGCGCCGCGCGAATCGACGCATTGAAGCGCGCGTCGGACCTCGCCAAACGGTGCGAGATCGGTGCCGTACACACGCATTGTGGCTTTATCCCTGAAGATCCAAGCGACCCGCTCTACCCGCAAGCCGTTTCCGCCATTAAAGACGTGGCCCGTCATTGCAAGCAGAACGGCCAGATCTTTCTCATGGAGACGGGCCAGGAAACGCCGATCACGATGCTGCGCGCCATCCAAGACACGGGCCTCGATAATGTTTATGTAAATCTCGACACAGCCAACCTGATCCTATACGGAAAGGGAGAACCGGTCGGAGCCCTGGACGTAATCGGCACACGTGTCCGCGGCTTGCACGCCAAGGATGGCCTATATCCTACTGATCCGAGGAAGCTGGGCAAAGAGGTGCCTATCGGGAAGGGCCGCGTGAATTTTCCTGAGTTGATGCGGCGTTTGCGCCAGGTATCCTACTCGGGTCCGATCACAATTGAACGCGAGATCTCCGGCCTGCAGCAGGAAGCCGACATTCGCTCTTCGAAAGCGTACCTGGAGCGGCTCATCGAACGCGAGTATGGGCAGTGATTACTTTGCCGGTGCGGTGATCTCGGCTTCCTTCGCCAACTCGCTGTCTACCTGCTGGTTTCGAGCCTTGATCTGTTGATAGCCCTCCATCGCTTGCCGCGCACCGTCGGCATTTCCTGCGGCGCGGTAGGCGCGCGCCAAATTGTAGTGCAGGCTGCCGTCGTTGTCCAATGTGAGTGCTCGTTGCAGATGCGGCACCGCCTCCGTACTTCGGTCCAATAGCGCTAGCGACATTCCAAGCGCCGCGTCCGCCGCCAGCATGTCGG
>DATBHS010000038.1:0-5337 GCA_036557345.1 Bryobacteraceae bacterium | reverse complement strand
GAGCCGAGGACAAAAACACGGCATCCGCTTGTTACGAAATGTTACGAAAAAGGGCTATCGCGCTAAATTATTGAATATGGTGGGCTCTACAGGACTCGAACCTGTGACCTCGTGCGTGTGAAGCACGCGCTCTAACCAACTGAGCTAAGAGCCCCGCCTGGGTGGACAATCTTGATTCTAAAACACCCATTTTTGTTACCGTGGACTCATGGCGAAAGCCAAAGCTCGCTTTATCCTGCTAGCGGTTGTCCTCTTGGCGCTCGTTGCCGCGATGTGTTTCGCGTATCCGATGTACGTGATCCGCCCGTTTCGGCATCAAGGCGCAACAGAGTTGGCCGCGGCGCTTGCCATCATCCAGATACGGCCCTGGCTTTCTGCGATCAGCGCCGTGTTGTGTCTTATTGTGACCGTGGTCGCCTGGCGGGGAATACCCGGCAAACTTGCACGCGGGGTTGCCGTGGCCGCAGTTCTCATCGCCGTCGCGAGCTGTTATCTCTCTCGCATAAACGTCTACGAGCTCATGTTTCATCCCGCGGGCCAGCCGCAATTCGAAGCTGCAGATCGCGCCAAAGTCGACCCGGACGATATGGTCATTGCGGTTCGCGCGAATGGTGCCGCGCGCGCCTACCCAATCCGCGAGATGGCGTACCACCATGTCGTCAACGACACATTCGCTGGCGAGCCTATTGTCGCCACCTATTGAACGCTGTGCCACACCGGTCTGGTGTGGAAGCGGACGGCCGGAGGGCTGATACTCACTTTTCATCTGGCCGGAATCAACAACCAAAACTTCCTCATGCGAGACGATCAGACCGGCACGTTCTGGCAACAGATCAGCGGACGCGCGGTCTCAGGCCCCCTGGCCGGCTCTCAACTCGAGTTCGTTCCGAGTGACGAGCTATCCTTTGCTCTCTGGCGCACTCAGGCAGTCACCAAGACAGTACTGAAGCCCGTGGTGAAATACGCGCAGGATTACGAAACGAAAGACTGGGACGTTCACATGGCGAAGGTGAAAACGGTTCTCGATTTTCCCAATACCGGCCTGCACTCGCGCGATCTCGTCCTCGGCGTGAATGCGTTTGGAGTGAGCCGGGCATACCCGGTCAAGCGAATCCATGCGGCAAAACTCATTCAAGACCGGTTGAACGGCACTCCCGTTGTGGTTGTCCTGGGCCCGGATCAAAAGTCGGTCCGCGTTTTTGAAGGGAGGCTTCCAGGCGCCGCTCATGAATTCGACTATTTTTCGCTTACGGAGCATCCCACGGCGCAAATCGGAGCGCCACTGTTCATGGATGCAGCTACCGGCAGCACGTGGAGCTTCGATGGCTGCGCGGTATCCGGTGATCTACAAGGCAAGTGCCTTAAAACCGTTCCAGCCCTTTACGATTACTGGTTCGATTGGCGCAACTACCACCCCAACACCACGATATTTAAACGCTGATTGATGTGGGACCCTGAGAGCTGATGCCCAGCCCAAACTTCACCGTTTTGTACACCGACATCGGAGGCGTGCTGGGTACGAATGGATGGGACGCGCCATTGCGGCGCCGGCTCTGCGCACATTTCGGCCTCGATTTCAAAGAGATCGAGGCGCGGCATCAACTGATGTTCGACAGTTATGAGCGAGGCTTCCTACCCCTCGACGACTATCTTCGCTGCGTCTTTTTCTCAACCCCGCGGCCGTTCACGATCGGCGATCTTCGCGAATATATATTCAATCAATCAACCGCGTGGCCCGACAACATCGCCTTTTTTAAGAAGGTGAAGCAAACAAACCGATTAAAGATGGGCTTGATCAGTAACGAAGGGCAGGGCATCACCGAACACCGCGTCGCCAAATTCGGGCTGCGCCAGCTTGCCGATTTCATGGTCATCTCACACTGTGTCCATCTGCGCAAGCCGGACCATGAAATCTGGCGCCTGGCGTTGAATCTTGCCCAAGCCGATCCGGCGGAGGCGATCTACGTTGACGATCGCGAAATGTTCGTAAACGTCGCTGCAGAACTCGGCTTCACCGCCGTTCACCACATCTCGCTGGATAGCACCCGTCTCCGCTTTCGCGAATTGGGCCTGAGCGTTGAGTGAACCGTCGGAGCTCGTTACGCTCCCGCCTTTGCACCCAATTCGAGCTGCCTGTTTACTTCGTCCCAGTTGACGATGTTCCACCAGGCGGCGATATATTCCGGCCGCCGGTTTTGATATTTCAAGTAGTAGGCGTGCTCCCACACGTCGAGGCCCAGGATCGGCTTCTTTCCTTCCATAAGCGGGCTGTCCTGGTTGGCGGTCGAGATAATTTCGAATTTGCCGGCGGCGTCTTTGACCAGCCAAGCCCAGCCGGAGCCGAAGCGGCCTGCGGCAGCGGCGTTGAACTTTTCTTTGAACCCGTCAAAGCTGCCGAAGTTCGAGCTGATCACGCTCTCTATCGCACCCTTCGGGGCGCCTCCACCGCGAGCCGATAACAGATTCCAGAACAAGGAGTGATTCGCGTGCCCGCCGCCGTTATTGCGGACGGCCGTTCGAATCGACTCGGGCACGGCCGCGAGGTTGTTGGCAAGTAACTCTTCAACCGATTTCTTTTGCAGATCGGGCGCGGATTCAAGTGCCTTGTTCAGATTAGTAACGTACGCGCCGTGATGCTTGTCGTGGTGAATCTCCATCGTTTTCTGATCGATGTGAGGCTCTAGAGCGTCCGCTGGGTAAGGAAGGGGAGGTAATGTAAATGCCATATCGTTCTCCAATTTGCTGAAAGAATTGTGCTGCTCTTTTTTAGCTTACGCGTGGTAGACCGATACACCGGCCACAATGGTTTCTTTTACCCGCAGCGAACAGGCGGTGCCATCCCAGGCGAAGCGTACGAAGTCCGCCTTTTCGCCAGCGGCGAGACCTCGCTGCCGCCCCGCTATGCGTCCCGCCCTGGCAGGGTTTACGGTAGCCATGGCCAGCACTTCGTGAATAGAGATTCCGCCGAGCCGGACCGCATTTCCAATCGCGCGGTCCATCCGGAGCGCGGAGCCCGCCAGGCGGTTTTCCCCGCGCAACACTACGCTTCCGTCTTCTCGCAACTCGACATCCACCTGGCCCAGCCTGTACGGTCCGGGCGCGCACATCGCGGGCATGACCGCATCGGTCACGAGCACCGTTCGTTCGATGCCCTTGGCTCGCAGCGCCGCTCGAAAGAACGGCCCCGGAATATGAATGCCGTCCACAATGAAGCTAGCCGTCAAGCGGTCGTCCGCCAATTGGTCCCAAATATAGTTGTGGGTTTTGGGCAAGGTGGGATGGGCCGCGTTACCGAGGTGAGTGGACATCGTCGCCCCCTCCGCGACGACTGCATGGATCTGCGCGGATGTGGCTTTCGTATGGCCGATGCTTGCCACTACTCCGCTGCGTACCAGCGCTCTCACGTAAGAGGGCGTTTGTTCCCATTCCGGCGAAACTGTGACGAGGCGGATGCCTCCCTCCGCCGCTTCCTGCCAACGCTGAAATTCGTCAACGTCCGGCGGCCGTATGTGCTCGAGGGGATGAGCACCCCTGGGACCATTTTCCGGCGAGATATGCGGCCCCTCCACGTGGAAGCCCGCAATGGCTTCCGCTTCCGGCGACCGGTTGCGAGCAAACTCCTGTTTCGCGCTTGTCAGGTTACGGAGCGCTCCTACGATTCGTTCTTCGGATCCCGTAATGAGCGTTGGAAGAAACCGTGTGACTCCGGTCGCGAACATCGCGCGAACGGATTTTGCGATCGCTTCTGAAGGCGCAGCAGGATCGTTGTAGTCCACGCCTGCGAACCCGTTCACCTGCAGATCGACAAAACCGGAGGTCAGATGCTCTCCCGTGTCCGGCGGGTGAATCAGCTCATCGACTCCGTCGATCACGTTTCCGTATTCCACCCGCACTACGGAGTGGGTTCCGGCGATTTGACCGACAACGCTGTTCCGGCCCGCACCGCTTCCCTGGTTAACTGACATATTTGCCCATCCTTGTTTTTTTCACACTTTACGCACAGGGTATTCCGCACAACGTCGCGCGAAATCAAGAGATAAAAAGTGTTGAAAACCAGCCACGCCGTACACCATTTACTAGCGATCGGTCTTGCCGTGCGGTACAACTCTTATAGATCCGGCGCGAGTGCCAGGTCGGCAGGTAATCTCGGGGGAGGTGGCTGCGGGTCTGGTGGTCGCGCCAGGATGATATCTGGGCATTGGGCTGCCGTCTCGGGTACGCCCAACACGCGGGGCAGAAATCTGTTCGGCCGTCACTCCACTGACCGGTTCTGAGCGGTTTCTGCCCCGTGCGTCAGCACACACGATGCGACAGCTTAGGCACCCACCGGTTCCGGTTCGCGAATCCCGCTGATGGGAGTCAACCAACCGAACTCATCTTTTTCGTCGCCCTTCACAATCGAGAAGAAGCGCTTCTGAACCTGTTCTGTAACGGGTCCACGATGGCCCTGGCCTACCGGAATCCGGTCGACCGATCGAATTGGGGTGACTTCAGCAGCCGTTCCGGTAAAGAAAACCTCGTCGGCGATGTACAGCAACTCGCGTGGGATGATCGTCTCCACCACTTGTATTCCCAGCTGGCCGGCAACTTTGATAACGGTGTCGCGCGTGATGCCCGGCAGTACCGATGCGCCGAGCGGAGGCGTGAGTACTTTGCCGTCTCGCACGACGAACAGATTCTCGCCCGATCCCTCGCTTACATATCCCGCTTCGTCGAGAGCGATTCCTTCGGTGTACCCATTGATATGCGCTTCCATGCGAATCAACTGCGAGTTCATGTAGTTCGCTCCGGCTTTGGAAAGTGCCGGCAGCGTGTTCGGCGCAATGCGTGTCCAGGACGAGACGCATACGTCCACGCCATCGTTCAAACCCTCCTCTCCCAAGTAACGGCCCCACGGATAGCAAGCGATATATGTCTCGACGGGATTGTTCTGCGGAAGCACACCGACATCGCCATAGCCGCGCAGGGCGATCGGCCGGATGTAGCAGGCTCTCAACCCGTTTTCGCGAACGACATCCGCCATGGCAGCCGCAAGCTGCTCAATCGAGTATGGAATGTCCATGCGGTAGATTTTGGCTGAATCCAGCAGCCGTCTTGCGTGGTCCTGAGCGCGGAAGATCGCGGGCCCTCGCTTGGTCTCATAGCACCGGATGCCCTCGAAAACCGAGCTGCCATAGCTCACCACGTGCGAAAGAACGTGAATCTGCGCATCGTTCCACGCTATGAACCGGCCGTTATGCCAGATTTTTTCGGTAGGCTGTAACATCCTCTAATTATAGGCGGCTAAAGCTCATGAAATGCCGAACTGAAGTTCGGCACGGCACGCTGAGAGCGTGC
>DATBHS010000037.1:0-45650 GCA_036557345.1 Bryobacteraceae bacterium | reverse complement strand
CGCACGGTTTCCTCCAGCAGCGCGCTCGCGATCTCCGTCTCCGGCTGATAGTGCCGAAACCAGGCAGCACGCAGAGCTTCGAATTCGGCGGGATCTTCATGGCGCAGAATCAGTTTTTCGGAGCGGCAGCCGTGCGTAATGGCATTTTCGCTGGAGCGCGCTTTCCCTTGAGGCGTGCACGGGCCAGTGCGGCCATCGGGCGGCCGTTCCGGAGCAGGTTCTGTGGGAGGCAATGGCGGGAGGGCGGAGCCGTTCATGATTGAAAGTCGCTACGAGTATGCGAAGCGGCGCGTTGGGCAGACGGCGTTATCAAGGCGCAGGCAACTGATTCCGGGGGAGATCGGCTATTTTGCTGAGCGGTGATCGGGGAAAGAAAAAAATCGCGGAAGGCAAAATTACCAAACGAAATCGGGAGGTGCCGGCAGTGCCCAGAGGGCGCCCGGCGGCCAAGAGTGGTCGCGCCACCTCGCACACCTCGGTTACTCGTTGTTGAAGCCCTTGGCGACCCGAAAGGCCTCCACGAAATGCCCGTCTTTCTTAGTCACCTGGCCCCGTAGTTCGCTCTTGAGCTTGCTAAGCGTTGCCGGGTCCCAATCGGGGCGGTAGCTGTGGATGGACGGCTCCCATTGGCTCACATGAGCTGTTGCCGCCTCGAGCTTCTTATCGATCACGCTGTCTATGTTCACCCAATAGTTCGCATCTTGCGGCGTGACATAGTAATAGACCTCGTAGGGTACCTGCCATGGCTGCAAATGATCGTGCAGAAGCTGATTCGGAAAATAAAGATGCCATTCCGCCGCGCGTACAGCGTCGATCGTGTTGTTTGCCGCCATCCTGTGATCAGTTTTATGCCAGCGGACATAATCCGACCCGGGATCGATTGACATCACGACCTCGGGCCGCAATTTACGGATAATGCCGGTGACTTCTTCCACTAAATCGCGCGGGCTCGCGTATTCAAGCATGCCGTCGTGGAATTGAAGCCACATGATATTTTCCGGGGCGATGCCGAGAACGCGGCAGGCCGCCTCTTCCTCCTTCATCCGGATGCCTGCGAGTCTCTCACTCGTCATGCCGGGGTCATACGAACCCTTGTCATCGTTTGTATAAATCACGATCTTGATGTTGTTATTGTTTTGCGCGAGCAGGGCCAGCGTTCCGGCGCAGCAAAATGTATCGTCGTCAGGGTGCGGCGTAAAGAGTAGGATATTCTTGCCTTCTAACTTTTCAAGGTGTAAGTTGTCCGCGGAGAGCACTGGGCTTGAGGAGCAGAAGAGGGCTGCCAGCAGGCAAACTGCAGTAATGGGAGTCCGCGAGTCTTCGATGAAAGCCTTCATGGTAGGTTCAGTACGCCTGCAAGGATACCAACATCAGGAGGTCAAGCTGAAGTGATCAGATCTTCGACACAAATTATCGGATTCGCTGCAGCAATCTTTGTCCTGGCACTCCCGTGCTTAGGCCAGGGAACGACGTTTGCGCATCCATTGGATCCTCTCAGTAAAGAAGAAATCCTTCAAACGGTGGAGATCTTGCGGGCCGCCGGAAAGGCAGACCGTAACAGCCGCTTCTCCCTCATCACGCTGCATGAGCCTCCCAAAGACGAAGTTTTGCAGTATAAGGAGGGCTCGCCCTTTCGGCGGGAGTCCTTTGTTGTTATCTATGAACGCAGCCGCAACCAGACGTTCGAGGCAGTTGTTGATCTCGCTCGGAACGCTCTCATCTCGTGGAAGCAAATCGCGGGAGTGCAGCCATCGTTTTTGCTGGAGGATGCGGAGATCCTGCAGCGGGCGGTTCGCGCCGACCCCAGATTTGCCCAGGCCATGCACCGCCGGGGCATTACTGATTTAGAGAATGTCGGAATCGGTGATTGGCCGGGCGGGTACTACGGCGATCCTGAAGAGCGCGACATGCGGTTTCGCCGCGCCGTTTTCGGCTATCACGACGCAAAGAGTACGGCGAGCCGTCCAATCGAGAACGTAGATGCAGAGGTAGACCTGAACACGGAAAAGGTGATCCGGTTTCACGATGGCGAAATCATACCGATCCCGCCCGTGGGCGCCGGACCCGAATCGCTCCCGAGTGCGTTACGTGATGCGCCGAAGCCGCTTCGCATCGCACAGCCGCAGGGCCAGACCTTCGAGATCCGCGGTCAAGAAGTGCGGTGGCAGTCATGGCGATTCCGTTTCGCACTCAACGGACGAGAGGGACTGATCCTTTATACGGTTGGCTATGAGGATGGCGGAAAGGTACGGCCCGTGCTTTACAGAGGAACATGCTCGGAAATGGTGGTGCCGTATGGCGATCCAAGCGCAGGCTGGTTTTTTAAAAACGCCTTCGATGCGGGTGAAGACAGTATGGGCCGCTACGCTTCGCCTTTGGAGTCTCAGACCGATTATCCGGAGAATGCCGCCACTTTCGATGCCACTCTTGCCAGTGAACAGGGAGATTACTTTACCATTCCCCGTGCAATTGCGCTTTACGAACGTGATGGCGGATTAGGCTGGAAGCATTACGACCAAGGCCACAATCGCAACGAGTCGCGGCGCGCTCGCGAACTCGTGCTCTCCTGGATCGCGACCGTTGGCAACTACGATTACGCCTTCAATTGGATATTCCATCAGGATGGAATTCTCGAAATGGAGGTGGGGCTGACCGGCTATATGGACACGAAAGCTGTGAAGTCGAAGAATGTGTCCGAGTCCGTTCACAGTCAGCCGAGCCCTGACCTGAAATATGGCCATTTAGTGTCGGAGAACCTGGTCGCTGTCCATCATCAGCATTTCTTTAACTTTCGTCTCGATTTGGACGTGGACGGCACGAACAACAGTGTCCTCGAGATGAACACGACGGCTCTTCCTGCCGGTCCGTCGAATCCATTTTTGAACGCTTTCACGATGACAGAAACGATGTTTCAGAACGAGCGGCAGGCGGTACGTCAATTGGATCTGGCGGCCAGCCGGCGTTGGACGGTTTTCAATCCTGCGATTAAAAATTCGTTGGGTTACCCAGCCGGTTACACGCTCTTGCCCGGCGAGAACTCACTGCCCTATGCGGCCCCCGAGTCTTGGGTGCGGAGGCGCGCTAACTTCATCGATGCACACTTCTGGGCAACTCCCTATGATCCTCAGCAGCTTTACGCGGCCGGGTTTTACGCGAATCAGAGCCGGGGCGAGGATGGGCTGGCTCGCTGGGTAAACGCGGCCCGCTCTTTAGAAAACAGAGACATCGTGATTTGGTACACGATGGGGATTACCCATATTCCCCGTCCCGAAGAGTTCCCCGTGATGTCCGTTCATAAAGCTGGATTTCAGCTTGTACCGAACGGCTTTTTTGA
Source organism: Bryobacteraceae bacterium (assembly GCA_036557345.1). Taxonomy (GTDB): domain Bacteria; phylum Acidobacteriota; class Terriglobia; order Bryobacterales; family Bryobacteraceae; genus Bog-105. Next base: position 42,316 of record DATBHS010000037.1, on the reverse strand, counting down.
CCGGAACCCTGCCGCGAGTTTGCCGAAATAGGCATGTAACCTTCAAGGCCAGAGGCAATACTTTCGTGTCGCGTATCAATCAACCTTGCCGGTATCGAAGCTCATTAGCACTATTCGCCAGCCTCTTTCTTTACGACCTTCACAACCGACGGACCCGATAGCGTAGCAAGGCGGTCGAGGTCGGTGAACTTGTAGAGATCGAGACAGAAGAGCTCAGCAGCATCTTGGAACGGCACAGGCTTGTCCACCAAATAGCGCAGGCTGGGCATGCCTCCTCGGGCCTCGACCTCGGAAAAGAGGGACGGCTCCAGCGCGGCTGCAATGAGCGCCACTACCTGGGTTCGCTTGCCATTGGTCTCCAGTCGCACTCTGGGTGCGCCTTGGCGCTTTAACCAGTGCGCGAGTTCGATTAGATGGCCTACCTCAATTCCCAGCGGCCGGCCACCCGTCGTGTCTATCAACTGCTCCAGAAGCCACGTGGACTCGTTCTTCCACGCTTGGCCGTAAAACGGCAGGTCGGCGGCGAGGACCTGCTCTCCGCGGTTTATGCGGTCTGTGACCGGCTCTGCTGTAGCGGCGCGCCCTTGGTCGTCGAGGATGATTGTGGCGGATACGCTTTCTGTTGAATCAATCGGCTTCAGCCATACGGCATCTGTGGTCAGGCCATCCGTCATCGCAAACAGGTGGGCTCGCGTCTCGACTCCATGGTGTTTCGTGATGCCGACCGTCCAGAGGCGATCTATCTTTGCGGGTTGGTAGCGTACAATCTGTTTGAGCTTGGCTCGCTCGGCATCGTGAGCCGAAGCGTCCGATGAAAGCGGCTGCCGCTTTACTTCATCTGCGAGTTTTCGGGCTAAAGCGACGATGGTGAGGTTGCCTTTCGGGAGGCCGACAACCAGCTCGTCGTAGGTCTTCATCTGAGTACCAATTCCAGGGTCTTCCTTGATCGGAGGGAGCTTGAATTGACGGCTGAAGAAATCGTAGGCTGCCCTCCGGTTATCAATCAAGTAATTGTGAGTACCGGGGTCGCGATTCTCGTGCCAGGCAAGGTCGTTCTGTTTGCCGTAGAGCGCGAAGAAGGGTCGAATCGCATCGAATACTCCGGCCTTGACCATAGGCGCTCGAAAACAGCAGTCATCCTCCGCGTTATAGATCAGCAGTGTTGGGCGCGGCGCCATCATAGCGGTGAGCCAGGTATAGTCGCGGCCCTCGAAGAGGTCGGTTGCCGATTGTTCAATGTCACCGATATCGCCGAAGTCTTTCGCTTCCACTCTTGGCACGATGGAAGAGAATCCGGCGACCGGGACGGAAACTTTTATCCGCTCATCCAATGAGCTCAGAATGATCGTCTGCCAACCACCGCCCGATAGTCCGGTCATGCCCAAACGCGAACGATCCGTGTTCGGATAATCGTAAAGATAATCGAGCCCTTTGCGCATGGCCAGATAGAACAGGCCGAGTTCGTTCATTCCCACGAGATCCAGATGTGCGCCATACCAATGCTGGTTGAACGGATCGCCAAGCTCGCCAAAGGAAAGCCATTCCAGATTTAACGCGAGAATTCCGTTTCGCGCGAACGTAATGCAGCGCTTCTGCTTATACTCGATGGACTTGCCTGGCGGTCCTACATGCCCATTGACGTTCAGAATCGCCGATACTTTGCCGTGCAAGTTCAAGGGCTCGTACAGGATCGCGGTCGATTGGAACCCGGGCACGATCTCGTAACGCAGCTTTCGAATTTGATAGCCGTCACCCGGCATAGTGCCCAGGTCTTCGAATTTGGGCGGTGCATCGACCCAGTCCTTTGGCCACCCGTGGAAAACAACGTCCTTTACAAGCTGGCTGCGAATACGACTTGATTCCGATGTCCATTCCGTTGCACTGCCTGGAGCCGGCAACTTGCCAACTCGATTCAGAATGAATTGTCTAAGCTGGAACAGAGCGACGTCCGGCGAGAGGCTTTCGTCTTTTAGAATTCCCTCCAGATACTGCGGCTCGGTTTGCGCCAGAGCTGGCGTGATGGATACGGTCAGTGTGAGAATTATCCGCCGACATTTGGTCATCAGAAAGTGATTCTACCTGCCAGTTGCATGTTACGGGAGTTGTAACGGCGCCGGTCCAGGTTCCGAAAGGCAAAGTTCCATGAAAATCGACGATATTCAAACCGAGTGGTTGCGAGTTCCCATTTCGCCGCCGATCGCCGATGCGACACACGTGCTCAGCTTCATGGACATCATTGTCGTTGACGTACGGGCAGGGGATCGCTTCGGGCATTCGTACATGCTTTCGTTCGATTACGCTCCTTCGCTGCTGAAGGGAATCGTTGATTGCGAGCTAAAACGCTACGCTGTGGGCCGCTCCGCCGATGATATACGCGCTATTTACGAGCAGAACCTGCGCGTAACGGAATACATCGGCAAGGAAGGCCTGGCCATGTGGGGAACATCAGCCATCGACGTCGCTCTGTGGGACCTCCTGGCCCGGCGTCTCGGCATACCAGCGGCCGTGCTCTTCGGGCGTCAACATGCTGCTGTTCCCGTCTACGGCAGCGGAGGTTGGATCTCCTATTCCGATGAGGAACTTGCAACCGAAGTGCGCGGTTATATCGATCGCGGGTTTGCGGGTGTGAAGATCAAAATCGGCAGCCCGAAAGAAGAGCGGGATGTTGAGCGCATTCGTGAAGTGCGCCGCATAATCGGTCCCGATCGAAAGCTAATGGTGGACGCTAATCAGGGCCTTACGCTGGAGCGCGCGCTTCGCCTGGTGCGCCGCGTGGAAGATTGCAGTTTGGATTGGCTGGAAGAGCCCTTTCCGAAAGATGATTTGGATAGTTATGGGCGCCTTGCAGCGGCGACAGACATTCCTTTGGCAGCCGGCGAACGGGAGTTTGGAGTAAATCCCTTTTACCGCATCGCTAAAGCTCGTTGTATATCGATTGTTCAGCCGGATCTGTTGCGGGCAGGGGGTGTCACCGGATGGCGTTCCGTTGCGGCCCTGGCCGAGGCCCACATGCTGCGTGTAGCGCCTCACTTCTACCGTGAATACGATGTGCATTTAGCGGCCGCTCAGCCAAACGTGGTTGCGATTGAATCGTTCGACTGGCTCGATGAACTGCTGGAGACGCCTTTTGAAATTCATGATGGATTGGCTGCCGTACCAGAGCGGCCGGGATTCGGAGTCAAATTTCGCTCTGAAGCAATACGTGAATTTCGCGTCGCTCGCTGAGCTGACACAGGTATTCTTTACTTAACTTGCTATTACGCCTGCAAAAGCTGATGAACAATGTGACCACTTACGTCGGTCAGGCGGAAGCGCCTCCCCTGATACTTATAGGTCAGCTTCGTATGGTCTACCCCCAGACACCGCAGAATGGTGGCATGGAGGTCGTGGATGTCGACGGGATCCTTTACGACGTTATAGCTGTAATCGTCGGTCTCGCCATAGGTTTGACCGGCTTTGATTCCTCCGCCTGCCATCCAAACCGTAAAGCAGCGAGGGTGATGGTCACGCCCATAATTGCTTTCGGTCAACGTGCCTTGCGAATAGACCGTTCGGCCGAATTCGCCACCCCAGATGACAAGAGTGTCTTTTAATAAGCCGCGCTGTTTCAGGTCTTGAATCAACGCAGCGGTGGGCTGATCGGTTTCCTGGCATTGACCGCTGATTTCCTTGGGCAGATTATTGTGCTGATCCCAGCCACGATGGAAGAGCTGAATGAAGCGGACACCGCGTTCGGCGAGGCGGCGGGCCAGGATGCAATTGGCCGCATAACTGCCGGGCTTTCGCGCGTCAGTCCCATACATTTCGAAAATCGACTCCGGCTCCTTTGAGAGATCCGTCAATTCCGGTACTGAGGCTTGCATGCGATACGCCATCTCGTACTGCTCGATGCGCGCCGAAATCTCCGGATCCTGAAACTTGACCTGATTCAGCTCATTCAACTTATCCAGATCATTCAGGAATTGGCGCCGGGCAGCGGTATCGTAGCCGCTCGGGTTGGAGAGGAAGAGCACCGGGTCGTGCCCGGCGCGGAACTTGACGCCTGCGTACTTAGTGGAAAGGAAGCCGCTATTCCACATGCGGTCTGCCAGCGCTTGTGTACCTCCGACTCCCTGTGACACCATCACGATGAACGCAGGAAGATCTTTATTTTCACTTCCCAGCCCGTAAGCAATCCACGAGCCGATGCTGGGCCGGCCCGCGAGTTGAAATCCCGTCTGGCAGAAGGTAACAGCGGGATCGTGGTTGATCTGTTCAGTGTGAACCGACTTAACGATGGCAAGGTCATCGACTACTTTTGCGGTATGTGGTAGCAGTTCACTCAGCCAGGTGCCCGTTTTGCCGGTTTGCGAGAACTTAAAAATGCTTGGTGCAGTAGGAAACTTAGCCTGAAACGCGGTCATACCCGTAAGGCGTTGGCCCATACGGATGGATTCGGGCAGGTCGGAGCCGCGCTGTCTTTGCAGGCCAGGCTTGTAGTCGAATAAGTCGAGCTGCGAAGGCGCGCCATGTTGGAACAAATAGATTACTCGCTTAGCCGTTGGCGGGAAATTCGGAAAGCCAGGGATTGCGCTGGATTCTTCAGCGTTCATATCGCTCGTAAGAAGAGAAGACAGGGCGGCGATACCAATACCGGTAGCGCTGCGGCCGAAGAAGTGCCGGCGCGTCAATCTCAGGTTATGTTCTGTTATGGGATCCAGCATAAAATCCCTTACTCCTTGGTAATTGTCTCGTCGAGATTCATAAGTAGACTGGCAGTAGAAGCGTACGCCGCCAGATCGCGCGGATTCAGGTTCGAATCCGCAGGTGACTCGCCTTGATGTAGGTACTGCTCGGCCTTCTTTTCGTCGGAAAAGTAATTCAGATGGAATTGCAAATCGCTCCGGAGAACTGCCAATTCCACTTCTGTGGGGTAGCGAGCAACCGCAAGACGAAATCCATAGCGCAAGCGGGAATCTGCCGTTGTTCCACCCTCCTTTAACATGCGCTGGCCAACAAAACGTGCGGCTTCCAGAAACTGCTCATCGTCCATCAGATTGAGTGCCTGGAGAGGCGTGTCTGTCGCCGTGGCACGCACAACGCAATCTTCGCGCATCGAAGCGTCGAAGTTGATCATCGCCGGAGGAGCGGCGGTTCGCTTCCAATACGTATAGAGGCTCCGGCGATAGAGATCCGCACCGTGCCCTTGGTCGTAATCCGTATTCTGCATGCCGATCTCTTTCCAAAGACCGGGCGGCTGATACGGCTTGACCGAAGGCCCTCCGATCTTTTCGACCAGCAGGCCCGCCATGGCGAGCGCCTGATCGCGGATCATTTCGGCAGGGAGTCGAACCCGAGGGCCTCGCGCCAGGAGACGGTTGCCCGGATCGTGTTGCATGGCATCGGGTGAAGCTTGCGAGGACTGGCGGTATGTTGCGCTGGTCACGATTAGCTTCTGCATGGCCTTCACGTCCCAACCCTTCGCGATGAATTCGGTCGCCAGCCAGTCCAGCAGCTCGGGATTTGAAGGCCACTCGCCCTGGCTGCCGAAATCCTCCACGCTCTTAACGATTCCGGTTCCAAAATACATCTGCCAAAAGCGGTTGAGAGTTACGCGGCTAAGCAGGGGATTGGATGGATCAATCACCCATTCCGCGAACCCCAGGCGATTATTGGGAGCGCCGGCCGGGAGCGGAGGCAGCACGGCCGGAACACCTGGCTGGACCAGCTCGCCGGGCTTGTCGTATGCGCCCCGAGTCAATATGTGGGTGTCGCGCCGTTGAGGCACATCCTGCATGACCATCACCGTCGGGAACGTGCGCTCAAGCTTCTCCTTTTGCTCCGACAGCGCATTGCGTTTCGCCCAAATATCGCGATATTGCGAAGGCGCCGCACTTTCCAGGAACGACCATCGGAGGATATTGCGTTCTGTGGCGGTTCGTGAAGTTGGTGCCTTGGCCGCCATCGCGGACAATGAATCGGCATCGGCCAACGCGGCGATTTCATCGGTTGAAAGCACGTCGGAATACAGGTGCACGCCACTAATCAGGCCATGGAAACGGCGCTCCGGACCCCACCCCGCGCCGATGCGGATCGGCACATTGAACTGGCTGCCCGCATTGCGATAAGGCCGGTACAGCGTATCCATCAACACCTTGGTCTTGGCTGGCCGGCCATCGATGTAAAGGCGGACATGATCCGCTACTTTCGAGCCATCGTAAGTCGCTGTAAGGTGGTACCAACGGCCGGCGGCAAGCGTCTCTTCCGATTCGACCCGAATTGCATCGTCTACCCAGACACTCGTCAGATTCACATGCACTTTGCCGTGGTTCACGTGGAGGCCAAAGCCCTTGCCCGTCGAGTTGTCCAACATTTCGCTCACGACGCTGCCATCCGGTACGTCGCGGGAATAGATCCAGGCGCTCAACGTGAAAGGATCATCGATATCGAGCTTTGTCTGGATGCCGGTATCAAGGAAACTCTTGCCGTCAAACGACCCGGCGCGGCCACAACGGCCGTCAACAGATGGTACGTTGCTTCGCTCCCCAGTCACGCTTTCCTTGCCATCGAAAGTGAAGGAGGCGAGCGAATCCCGGGTGGGCGCCCACCACTGATCGCGATTCCCGGATAAGCTCCGCTCCCATCTGAGCTGCGCGCGCTCGATAGCTCGATCGTTGCGGCGCAGCATCTTTTCGATAACATCCATCTGCTGATCGAGCTCGTCGAGAGCCTTTTGTTGTTCCACGGTAGGGGCGGGAATGACGGGTGGGGAGTTTCCGTACTTGATTCCGCGACCTATTTCGGGCACTTGATCGAAATAAGAATAGAGCTGGTAAAACTCCTTCTGAGTGAAAGGGTCAAATTTATGGTTATGACAACGCGCGCAGCCGAGCGTGAGCCCAAGAAACACGGTTGACGTGGTAGCCACCCGATCGACGACGTATTCGACGGCATACTCTTCGGGAATGATGCCGTCCTCGGTGTTGATTCGATGGTTGCGATTGAATCCGGTGGCGACTTTCTGATCTAGCGTTGCGTTAGGCAGCATATCGCCCGCAATCTGCTCGAGCGCAAATTGGTTAAAGGGCTCGTTGCGATTGAAGGCATTGATGACGAAATCGCGCCACCGCCACATCTGCCTGCCGCCGTCATACTGGTAGCCATTTGTATCTGCGTAGCGGGCAGCATCCAGCCAGACAAAAGCCATCCGCTCGCCGTAGCGGGGCGAGGCAAGCAGGCGGTCCACGACTTTTTCGTAAGCGTGACTGGATTTATCATTCAGAAAAGCATCGACTTCCGTGGGAGTGGGAGGAAGACCCGTGAGGTCTAATGTTACTCGTCGTATGAGCGTCTCGCGGCTGGCCTCGGGCGACGGATGCAGATTCTGCTCTTCCAGGCGGCTCAACACAAAGGCATCGATTGGATTCCGAATCCATGCTGATTCCTTCACGCTCGGGATTGGATAACGTTTAGGCGGCAGAAAAGCCCAGTGTTTCTCCCATTTGCCACCTTGGGCAATCCAGCTCCGGATTGTTTCGATCTCCTTGTCGGAAAGCTTCATGCCGGTGTAGACCGGCGGCATCCGCATTGCGGGCTTTCCTGCGGTAATACGTTGAATTACTTCGCTTTGTTCGGGATGCCCTTCAACGATTGGACGCTTGCCATCCGGCAGTAGGGCCTTGGCCTCCCCTTCCCGGTCCAGGCGAAACGGAATATGTTTGGCCTTGGCGTCCGTGCCATGGCAGAGATAGCATTTATCGGAAAGAATAGGACGAACATCGCGGTTGAACTCTATCGAGGCTGCATAGCAAGTAACTTGGAATCCCACGAAGAAGCACAGTACCTTCAAAGAATTCATGGTCGAGATTCAATATAACTCCAACAAGGGCACACAATGTTTACGGTACGACCTTCAACACTCCTTGGAGCGGCAGATCGTCCGAGGAAGACCCTACCATGATTTCAACGTCTCCCGGTGTCACCCGCCAATGCATGTCGCGGTCGAGCAGTTGCAAGTCTTCGGGTGTCAGCGTCAGCGTGACATTCTTTGTCTCGCCCGGATTCAGATCCACGCGCTCGAACCCGCGTAGCTGCTTTACAGGTGTTGCAACCGGACCTGTTGTCCGGTGTACATAAAGTTGCACCGTTTCCGTCCCTGACTGATCACCGGCGTTTTTTACTTCGACACTGACTCGCGCCGTGCCGGCTGAATGTATCTGGAGCGGATCGATGCGAAGGCCACTGTATTGGTAGGTCGTGTAGCTCAAGCCGAAACCAAACGGATAAAGAGGCGTTGCGGGCATATCTACATAACCTCGTTTTTCCCCTTTTATCCAGTAGCGTTTCGCAGGCTTGTAGTTGTAGTAAGCCGGCAACTGGCCCACATGGCGAGGGATCGTAATAGCCAGCCGGCCACTAGGGTTGTAATCGCCAAACAGGACGTCGGCAACGGCCTCCCCGCCGCGCTCGCCGGGCCGCCAGGCCTCTACTATCGCCGGCACGTGTTCAGCGATCCAACGAGTGGAAAGCGGTCTTCCATTTACGAGCACGACAACTGTTGGCGTTCCTGTTTCGTAAACTGCCCTCACGAGGTCCTCCTGCACTCCGGTGAGGTCGAGGCTGGCTACGTCGTGACCTTCGCCGTCCGTCGGGGGATCCCTCGCCTCATCCACGTCGTTTTGGCCTTGATTCTCGCCTACCACCACGATTGCGACGTCCGCACCCTTCGCGGCTTGGGTGGCGTCGGCGAATCCGCTTCTGTCATTCCCCAGCACACCGCAGCCTTTGGCTGCAACGACCTTGGTTCCGGGACCCGCTTTTGCCTTGATACCCTCCAGAATGCTGACGACGTGCTGTGGAATCGCATGCGGCGAATAATCTCCGAGCTCGTTCATCAGGTTCTCCGCGTCCGGACCTATAACCGCGATCGTCTTCAGGTTCTTTTTCAATGGAAGTATCTTTCGATCGTTCTTTAACAGCACAATTCCCTCGCGGCCGGCCCGCAACGCTAGATCCTGATTTGTTTGAGAGTGAACGGTACGGATGGCATGGTCCACATCGGTATACGAATTTTTGAAGAGCCCGAGCCGGAACTTAAGTTCCAACACTCTCCGTACGGCGCGATCTACCAGCGCGATGGGCACACGTCCCTCCTTCACGTTTTCCACCAATGGCCCCATATAGGCAGGTTCATACGTGATGTTCACATCGACGCCCGCCTTCAGGGCAAGAGCGCCCGCCTCCTTTTGAGTTCGAACAATATCCTCGTAAAGGAGCGTTCCGAATCCGCCGCCCTCGCTGACCACTACTCCGCGGAAACCCAGTTCCTGCCGCAGGACATCGTTTGTCCACTTCTCGGAAGCGTGCGCAGGCACGTCCTCAAGCTCTGGATAGCCGGCCATGACTCCTAAAGCTCCGGCTTTGGTGATCCCTGTAACCCATGGGAGCAGAAAATTTTCGCGCAAGGCGCGCTCTGAAAGCTCGATGGCTCCACGTTCAAGGCCGCTGGCAGGTTCGCTTTGCGTGGGAAAGTCAGTCAGCACGGCCACGACTTTGTCTCCGGCTGCGATGCTCGACCCCTGCGTTGCCCGGACAATGCTTTCCGCAATTCGTGAGTAGAGGTAAGGGTCTTCCGTGTAGGCTTCCTCGTTTCTGCCCATTCGAGGATCACGATCCAACTCCATCACCAAAGTAGAAAGCATGTGGATGCCGACAGCTCTCGCTTCTGCTGCCGCGGAGGCGTAAACGGATTTCACCAGCTCGAGATCGAACGTGCTGCCGATGGCCAAGCCTTCCGGAAAGATAGTAGCGCCGGGAAACATCGCGCCATGCGTGCCCTCTTCGTCCTCGAGAAGAGGTATTTTCAGCCGTGTCTGGGTGCGTGCGATCTTCTGCAGCTCGTTGAAGTACTCAACCTGCTGGCGCGTGCCCTTGTGCAGAATCTCGTTGGCTAGCGTGAAAAAGCCGCAGCCGGGACCAATCTCCCGGGTGTACGTTCCGGCGGCAAATTTTCTACATGCCTCCATCTTTGAAGGAATATCTTTCCCCAGCTCATCAACGTAAACACATGGCAAGTTGAGCTGCCCGACCTTTTCCTCAAGCGTCATGCGGCTCATCAAGTCGTCAATTCTTTGCTCTATGGAACGAGTCGGATCAAGGTATGCCGGCTGTTCATCGCCGGCCTGCCCCAGAATCGCCGGCGTGTACAGGACTGCCGCTGCAAGAATCAAAAACAAAATGCCTTTTTGCATTGCTACTCCCAAAGCACAGCGGAGTGGGGCAGGCGCTTTCGCCCGCGCGGGACTCGGCCCGCGAGGTGATCAGGATCTCTCCGTCTCCACCAGGTCCTCGGCTACCAGCGGCATTCCCGGCTGCATCCGGGCCCTCGATTTGACGTTATAGCGCCCGCGTGACGCAAACAGCTTTTCTACCTCCTCGCGGGGCAGGGCACGCGCGCCTCCGAGCATTTCCGCAACAAAGGTGATCCGGGCGAAGTGCTCCACTATCTCCATCCGGAAAAAGGCTTCCCAGACATCGCTGCCATACGCCGTGCACCCGTGGTTCTCCAACAGGATTGCATCGTAGTCTGCCAGGAACGGTTTCATTCCTTCGCTGAGCGCGGGAGTGCCGGGCAATCCATATGAAGCCAGGGGAACAGCGCCTAATTGGATGATTACCTCCGGAAGCAGGGCCTTATCGAGTGCCCGTCCGGCGCTAGCAAATCCCGTTGCAACCGGTGGATGTGCATGCACAACCGACCGTACATCCGGCCGGTGCGAGTAGATGGTAACATGCATCGCGATTTCGCTCGTGCAGTCTCGCTGGCCTTCTAACTTCTTGCCGCTCGCATCGCAGATAATTGCGTCCTTGGCTTGGACAAGGGCTTTGCTGACACCCGTCGGAGTGCATAAAATCCGTTCGTCGTCCAGCCGGATACTCACGTTACCATCGTTCATCGCCACCCATCCCTTGTCGTGCATCAGGCGGCAGACCCGCACCAGATCTTTACGGTGCTCTCGTTCGGTCTTGAACATGGCCGAATCCGATTTTAGCAGGGCAAAGCACTTCCCACAGCTACAATGAGACCGTGGAAAAACGCCGTATGTGTCCGAATTGCCGGGCATTTATCACCATCACCGATCGCATATGCCCATATTGCGGCGTGCAGCTGGGACCGCGCGCCATCGACATCCGAGCCAGCCAGTTCGCTGCTTCGTTTCTTCCTCGTGCGAATCTCACGGCGATTGTGATTCTGATCATCAATGTCGCCTTCTATCTGGCAGAAGTAGGTGTTAGCTACAAACTCACGCGAAGCACGAGTGTCAGCGGTCAGGTCGCTGTGCTTTTCGGTGCGAAATACGCTCCCCTTATCTATGCGGGGCAGTGGTGGCGTCTGATAACCGCCGGCTTCTTGCATGGTGGATTTTGGCACATTGCCATGAACTCGTGGGCTCTGTTTATTCTTGTTACGGAGGTAGAGCAGTTCTATGGCACCCCCCGTCTGCTCTTCGCTTACGTTTTCTCCACGATTACCGGTTTTGCGTGCAGCCTCCTCTGGTCTCCACGCAGCCTTTCGCTCGGCGCTTCAGCCGCGTGTTTCGGTTTGTTCGGAATTATGCTCGCAATGGGTATTCGCCGCCGCGCAGACCCGCTTACTCAGGCCGTTCGGGCTCATTACGGTCAATGGCTCATTCTCGGCCTTGTTCTGAGCCTCGTGCCGGGTGTCGATCTGGCGGCGCACGTCGGAGGCTTCATTGGCGGCTTTTTTGTCGGCTTGGTTGCCGGTTTGCCCGGGCTGCCAAACACATCTCGGGAAGTGCTGTGGAAGATACTGGCCGGCCTGGCCGTGGCGCTAACCGCATATTCGTTTTTGCGCGATTTTGCGTCGTATGAAGCTTTGATGCGTCAAATTGGCACTGCGTAAACTTCAGGCACGTTAACATCTAATTGACCAGCGACCGGCTTTGGCACAGTTATTCTTGCTTCGGCGGGCAGCGCAAGTGTTGACGTTGCGGGGCCCGGTTGGCGCGCGCCGGGGTGCAGCCTTAAATGATCTTGGAATTATCAAGGACGGTTCAGTCCTCATCCGGGACGGAAAGATTGTCTCCGTTGGTTCTACCCGGCGAATCGAAAATCTGAAAGAAGCGCGGGACGCGATCGAGATCTCAGCCGAAGGCGCCATTGTGCTGCCCGGGTTCGTTGATCCGGGCTTGCAGTTGAATTTGCATTGCATGAAGGACGCTTCAACTCATCCAGCGAAGCGGCGCAGGATGGCCGATTTCTCGGATGACAGCTTGAACCTGATGCGGGCCTGCTTGCAACACGGCACCCTGAATGTCCAGATCAAGGCCAGTGCGGGAACCGGCGATTCCCGGTCTGATCTGGCGGTCTTGAAGCAGCTTGCCGAAATTGGGAATAACCCGGTTGGCATGGTCCGAACCTGGCGCATTGCGCAATCCCTCATCTCGGAGCCCGCGCGTGCTGCCGAGCTGCAAGACTTACTCAGCGTTCTTGTGAGTCGAAAGCTCATACAGTCTCTCGAGATTGCACCGGAGTGCAAGGAGGCGGTATGTGCTCCCATTTGGAATGCCGCCGCGCAATTGCGAATCGGCGTCAATCTCCTAGGGACTGCCGGACCGCTGGTGTCCCTCGAACGCCTGCTTACCCGCGCCAATCCGCAGGCTGTATGGTGCCCCTGCGCTTTGACTGGCCACGAGTGCGAGATATTGTCTGCGTCGCGATGTATCGCCGTCTTCTCGCCGGGCGGCGAGCTGCTAAATGGGTCCGGAGGCGATAGCGTTCGAAAGCTGGCGGATTCCGGAGCCGCCCTTGCCCTCTCCAGCGGCTATCACGCCTGCGAGTCTCCCAGCTTCAATATGCAAATGGTCATCGCTCTTGCCGTGTTCGGCCTGCGCCTCACCATTGAGCAAGCCATCACAGGCGCCACGATCAATGCTGCCTGCGCAATCAGGCGGGGGGACGTCATCGGGAGTATTGAGTGCGGCAAGTGCGCCGATTTGCTCGTGCTCAGCATTCCCGACTACCGTGAAATTCCGCGCCGCTTCGGAATCAATCACGTTGCGATGGCGATGCGCGATGGCAATATAGTCTTTAACCGGCTTCGTTCTAAAGCCAGCGCAAACTGAGGTCCTACCTGGTAGAGTGCGTCCCCAACTTTTCCGAAGGTCGCGATCGGGCCCGTATCGATGCCCTCGAAGGTTCCATCTCGCGCGTGCCCGGCGTCGCCGTCTTGGATCGAACGAGCGACCCGGACCACAACCGCACGGTCATTACCTTTGCCGGCGATCATGAGCCGGTCCTGGAAGCCGCCGTGCGCGCGGCCAGGAAAGCCGCCGAACTGATCGATCTGACCCAGCACCGCGGGATCCATCCGCGCCTGGGCGCCCTCGATGTCCTGCCTTTTGTGCCTCTTGCCGGATCTAGCATGCTGGATTGCATTGAAATCGCGCATTCCGCCGGCCGCCGGATCTGGGGTGAACTGAAAATCCCTGTTTATTTCTACGAGGCCGCCGCTATGCGTCCGGACCGCGTCAATCTGGAGGACGTGCGCCGCGGGCAATTCGATGTCCTTCGTGAAGCTGCGCTGGTCGACGTGACGAGAGCGCCCGACCTTGGTGGGCCCGCGCTTCACCCTACTGCCGGTGCGGTCATCGTGGGCGCCCGAAAAATTCTGGTCGCGTTCAATATCAACCTGAATAGCAGCGATCTGACCGTCGCCAAGGCCATTGCGAAGCGCATACGCGCGAGCGGCGGAGGATTCCCCGGGGTAAAGGCCCTCGGTCTCCCGCTGCTCTCTCGCGGTCTGGTGCAGGTCTCCATGAATCTTACGGATTTCGAACGGACTCCCGTGCATATTGTGTATCGGGAGGTCGAACGCCTCGCGGACCTGTACGGCGTGGCCGTCGCCAATAGCGAAGTAGTTGGATTACTGCCGCGGAGAGCAATCGAGATGGCCTTCGCCGATACCTTGAAGTTGTCGCGGTTCGACTCGCAGAGCGTCTTGGAAAACCGCATCGATACGCTCGCAGGCAGGTGACCACTATTTTTGTTAGGATGTCTTGCCGGGAAAGGCAATGAGCGAAGAGTGCCGCAAAGTGCACCGCGTCCACTGGTTCGATGAGCTATCGCGCGACCTGCGGTACGGAATACGAACACTTGGCAAGAGTCCCGGGTTTGCCGGAACGGCCATCGTTTCACTGGCCCTCGGCTTGGGCGTCAACACCCTGGTCTTCAGCGTTTTTGACTCGCTGTTTCTCCGTCCGTTGCCGGTTCGAGATCCGGAGCGAGTGAGATTTGTCGAAACCCCGGAAGGTCCCAGCAATTCCTTCCCGACCTACCGGGACCTTCGCGACAACAACTCCGCCTTCAGCGGCCTTGCAGGATATCGCATCGACCCCATGGGCCTGGAAAGCGGGGGACGGTCAACCCGTATCTGGGGATATCTGGCGACCGGGAATTACTTCGATGTGCTCGGCATCAAACCGGCGCTCGGCCGCTTCTTTCATCAAGAGGACGATCAGTCTGCCGGTGCGAGTCCCTATGCCGTTCTCAGCTACAACTCATGGCAAGCGCGCTTCGGCGGCGATCCAAAGATTGTTGGTCAAACGGTTCGCATCAACGGCCTTCGCTACAACGTGCTGGGTGTGGCTCCGCCTGGATTTCACGGGACTGAGCTTTTCTATTGGCCTGAAGTCTGGGTCCCGATGATGATGGAGCAGCAGATTGAGCCGGGTAACGCCTGGCTCAACGAGAGACACACTTGGAACACTTGGATCCTGGGTCGCCTGAAACCGGGAATAACGGATGCCGCTGCTGCTGCCGACCTGAACCGGATCGCCAGCGGTCTGGCGCGCCGCTTCCCCGATTCCGATCAGGCTCTCCGCCTCCGGCTGGCGCAGGTCGGCCTGGTGGGCAGTGCCATGCGTGGCCCGGTTCATGAATTCACCGCCGGCGTGCTGCTGTTGGCCGCCTTGGTCTTGCTCGCCGCCTGTTCGAATCTCGCGGGTTTGATGCTTGCTCGCGGGGGTGATCGCCAGCGCGAAATGGCGATCCGGCTCTCGATTGGAGCCGGGCGAGGCCGCATCATGCGCCAATTGCTGACGGAATCACTGATGCTCGCGGCTGCCGGTGGAATCGCCGGCTGCGCGCTAGCCATGGCCCTCTCCAGGCTGCTGAGCCAGTGGCACGCTCCTGTCGACTTCCCCGTTCAATTTGAGATCGGTGCCGATTGGAGACTCTTCCTGTTTGCAGTCGTCGCATCTATCACGACAGGTATTCTGTTCGGTTTTGGTCCGGCGCTCCAACTGTCGAGGGCCGATATCAACACCGTCCTGAAAGGCGGAAGCGGTATCGCTGTGTTCAGGAGATTCCGTCTTTCGTTCAGGGATGTGCTCGTGCTTGGCGAGGTCAGCCTATGCTTTGTTCTGGTATTCGGCTGCGCTCTTTCCTTGCGCGGACTGCAACGGGCGCTCAACCTGCAGATCGGCTTTCAGCCGCAGGGCGTAACAACTGTGGCCTTCGATCTCGGATTGGCCGGATATAGCGAACCTCGGGGCAGGGCATTCCAGGAACGTGTTCTGGAAGCCGTCAGGACCCTACCGGGCGTGACTTCAGCCGCCTATGCCAACTCCCTTCCTTTGAGCATTGATCAATCTACTACGGGCGTCCAAACCGCCGGTCAGCCCGTTCTAAACGGTCGAAATGCGATCGGTGCTAATTACTATGACATCTCGCCCGGCCTTCTCTCGACACTCGAGATTCCGCTTTTGAGCGGACGCGACTTCACCCGGCATGACGATCAGCACGCGCGGCAGGTCGCCATTGTGAATGAGACCTTCGCCAGGACTATCATGCGAACCGAAAATCCTGTCGGAAAAACATTTCGTTCGGCCTTCGGTGGGCCTGTGATCGAGGTCGTGGGATTTGTCCGCGACGGAAAGTACATGAGCTTGACCGAATCGCCACGCCCGGCGCTCTTTCGATCGAGCTACCAATGGTACAACCCGACAACAACGCTTGTCGTCCGCTCCTCGCTGCCGTCCGTTGAAGTCGTTCAACAAATTCGAAAGACAATCGCCGCCCTGGACCCTCATTTACCGTTGTATGGGGCTGGGAGCCTCGCGGACATGCTCGGGTTCGCGCTCTTTCCTATGCATGCCGCAGCCATCGCGCTGAGCGCGTTTGGCGCTCTTGCCTTGTTGCTCGCTGTAACCGGCATCCATGGCCTTGTGTCGTATGCGGTCGCGCGCCGCACGCGCGAATTTGGAATTCGCATTGCGGTGGGAGCACCGTCATCCGCCGTATTGAGCCTCGTGCTTGGGCGATTGATCTCGCTTATGTTGGCCGGGCTTGTAATTGGAGCCGCGCTTTCGTTTGCTGCCGGACGGATCCTCGCGGCCGTTATCTATGAGGCCTCGCCACGCGACCCAAGTCTATTTCTGACGGTTATCATATTGCTGGCGCTGGCTGCCACGATGTCCTGCTGGACGCCCGTCATTCGCGCCTTACGCACGAATCCAGTTACCGCCCTGCGATACGAATAGAAATCGCCACTCGGTTAAGTGATCTCAAAGCGCACGCCCTGCGCCAAGGGCAGCTCTTGTCCATAATTGATCGTGTTGGTCGCTCGCCGCATGTAAGACTTCCAGGCATCGGAGCCGGATTCCCGGCCACCGCCCGTCTCCTTCTCGCCGCCAAAAGCGCCTCCGATTTCAGCGCCCGAAGGCCCGATGTTTACGTTGGCGATTCCACAATCTGACCCGCGCGCAGACAAAAATACTTCGGCTTCCCGAAGATCGGTCGTGAAGATGGAAGACGCCAAGCCTTGCGGGACATCGTTATGCATGTGAAGCGCCTCTTCGAAATCGCGAAAGCGCATCACGTACAAAATCGGCGCAAACGTCTCGTGCCGCACGATATCGGTTTGGGCCGGCATCTCGGCAAGTGCGGGTCGGACGTAAAATGCTTCCGAGGAGCCAATACAGACGCGCTCCCCGCCTGAAACTGTTCCGCCGGCACGGCGCGCCTCGGAAAGGCTGTTCTGCATGGCCTGGTAGGCGTCCCCGTCGATCAGGGGTCCAACGAGCGTGCGATCGTTTCGTGGATCGCCAACTAACACAGACCCGAAGACTTGCTTTAAGCGCGGTATCAGCTTCTCATATGCGGTCTCCTGAACAAATAGACGTCGTAACGTTGTACACCGCTGGCCCGCGGTGCCAATTGCCGCGAATGCAATGCCGCGCAGCGCCAGATCCAAATCGGCCGACTCGCACACGATGGCTGCATTGTTACCGCCGAGCTCGAGAATAGCTCGTGCAAACCGTTGCGCCAGACGCGGTGCCACCTGGCGTCCCATCGCAGTCGATCCAGTGGCCGAAACTAACGCGACCAGCGGATGCTCGATGAGCGCCTCGCCAACTGCGCGCCCTCCAATCAAAACAGAAGATAGCCCGCCCGGAGCCTCTCCGAAGCGACGAACCGCTCGCTCGAACAGGGCCTGTGTCGCAAGCGCCGTAAGCAATGTCTTCTCGGAAGGCTTCCACACGATCGAGTTTCCGCAGACCAACGCCAGTGCGGCATTCCATGACCAGACCGCAACGGGAAAATTGAATGCCGAAATGATTCCGGTGACGCCTAGAGGATGCCAAGTCTCCATCATCCTGTGATTCGGACGTTCCGTCGCGATGGTGAGCCCGCATAATTGCCTCGAAAGCCCGGCCGCGTATGTGCAAATATCGATCATCTCCTGCACTTCGCCGAGTCCCTCGGAAACAATCTTGCCTGCTTCGATTGTCACGAGCCGGCCGAGTGCTTCTTTGTTCGCCCGGAGCTCTTCGCCTAGCAACCGCACAAGTTCGCCGCGCGCCGGCGCGGGAACACTGCGCCATTTGAGAAAAGCTGTGTGGGCCGCCCGGATCCTGCGATCGGCTTCCTCCCTGCTCGTTGCGAGCAGATGCCCGGTCATTTCCCCAGTGATCGGAGAGCGCGTGACGACGTCGCCCTGGTCGAGAGACTGGCGTGAAATGCCCAGCGTATCGAGGAGCTTACCCGTCTCCTCGGAAACGGCAGCTAAGTCGGAACGCATACCGAGAACTTTCACTCTACATCCTGTTAGCTACATGATGATGGCACTCGAGTTGCGTGTAAATCTCTTCGTATGCCAGCTACGGTCTGGAAAGGATATTTGAGTTTCGGGCTGGTTTCTTTTCCGATTCGTTTATTTGCTGCTGCCCGCCCGCAACCTGTGCGCTTCCACATGCTTCATAAGAAGGACCTTTCGCGGATTCGTGAAGTGTTTTACTGCGCGGCGGAAAACAAGCCAGTCGGGCGCGCCGATATTGTCAAAGGCTACGAACACGAAAAGGACCGTTACATTGTCATCGACCCCGAAGACCTGGAAAAAATCGCTCCTCCGACGGCCACGGTAATGGAAATTCTTCAGTTTGTTCGGATGAGCGAGATCGATCCAATCTTCTTTGAAACCTCGTACTACGTCGCACCCGAGGAGTCTGTAAGCCGTCCATACTCCCTGCTGCTGGAGGCGATGCGGGAAACTCAATACGACGCACTCGCCAAAGTGACGATGCACGGCCGCGAGCATATCGTAATCTTGCGGCCGGCCAAACATAACATCGTTCTTCACACCATGTATTTCGTTGACGAGCTGCAAAAGGCCAATGCAGCCAAGATACCTGCTCAATCCAAGACACTGCGGCCCGGCAAGAAAGAAATGGATCTGGCCCGTAAGCTGATCGAAACGCTGGCCGGTCCGTTTGAGCCGGAAAAATATCACGACCATTACAAACAGAATGTCGAAAAGCTGATCGAAAGCAAGCGCAAGGGCAAAAGGATTGCGCCGGTTAAGCAGCCCCGAAAAGCGCCTGTTATCGATTTGATGCAGGCACTCCAGCGCAGCCTGGCCGGCAGCTCGCGTCCCGCGAAAACAGCTCACAAGAGCCAGATAAAGAGCGCCGGTCGCAAACACGCGGCGCGTGTTGCCTGAGTTGGTCGCCTGAGCTCGTCCTGGACTGCAGATCCCGTAAAACTCCTAGAGAGCTACGTAGCGTGGTAACGGGTTCTACAGAATGGGGTTGGCAAATGAAGGAGGTAATAGATGAAAATGAGAACCGTTGTTTCCGCTGCCTGTTGTATCGGGCTATGCTGCATCCCGGCGTTTGGTCAGGCTACAGCCGCAAGCGAGAAGGACCAGAAATTCGTTGATTTCGCGGCGCAAACAGACATGACGGAAGCCCACATTGGTCAGTTGGCGCAAGATCAGGCTTCCTCGCAGGCGATAAAAGACTTCGCCCAGATGCTTGTCACCGATCATACCGACGACTATCGAAAGCTATCCGATGCAGCCACAAAAGCCGGAGCTACGGTGCCCAAGGGACTCGATGCGCAGCACAATAAGGTGATCGCGCCGTTCGAGAAACTGAAAGCGGCGGCTTTCGATCGCCGTTTCGAGCGTGAAATGGTCGCCGGACACCAGAAGGCCATCGCCGAGTACAAGCGCGCCTCGGCCGATCTCCAGAATCCCGACCTGAAGGCATACGCGACCGCAACTCTGCCGGCTCTCGAAAAGCACCTCGACGCGGCAAAGGGACTGGAAAAAGTGAAGCCCGGTCAATAGGAACTGCTGAACCGGCACGCATTGGTGCTGCGCTTCGGAGGACGCAGCCCCTCTGTGCCGATTCATCATCCAATGAGCAACTTAGAATCGAAAGAACCTGCGATTTCTCAGGATCGTTTTGGCCTTGATAGGTGTCTTGGCACTCGCCTCGACTGAGGTGCGCGTGCCAGATGATGTTGGCCTGGCGTGCCTTGCCCTGCTGCTGCGGCCCGGCCATCGGCTGGGCGGAAAGCTCCAGCACAGTTTCCATGCTGGCGCGTCCCATAACATCAATCAGCTCGTCCACGGCCAGGCGGCTCTGCTCGATCACCCCAGCATCGGCAAAGGCGCTTGCCCTTTGCGGACCAAAAACTCGGCCAGCTTCTGTTTGCCCACCCTGCCTCGCTTGTCAATCGTGTGATAGCTTCGTTTCACGGTGGTTCTCCTTTCAAAGGTTTGGTTACCCGATTCTATTCAGAATCAGGCGAACCGCCGCCTCAACTTTCAACTACGCTGAGAAGCCGCCACACCTGGTAGAACTCCGTACAGCGGAAACTTCGTACAGAATTTTTTAAAAAGCTTGGCTCAGAGTTTGCAACCTGTGATAAGTATGTTTTCACGACTGGTCGAATACCAGCCATTTTTATGATTTTTTGATTACAAACAAGCAGGGGTGAATATGCTCTCGAGGCTTGCAGTATTTCTCTCCGTGTCCGCTACCCTTCCGGGCAGCACTTTATTCGTAGGGTTCAATACATTGACGCCCGTTCAGCTCTACGATATGAACGGCCACTACTTGCAGGACGTGGGTGCGGCGGGGGCGACCGCTGCTTTCCCGACAGATAGCGGTTATTTCTCGATTACACCCGCGTCGAGCTTCACTTCGAGTGTTGTTCAGGCATACACCAGTTCCCAGACTCCCGCCGGCAGCTTCGCGATTGCCGATCTGCTTACTGACGGCAGTGAGGGACCAGGCGGTAGTCTGCTGTTCTCCGCCTACGACGGAACCGTCTATCGAGTGGACACGAGCGGAACAGTGCTCGACTCCTGGAGCAGCGGGTACACGCACGTGGGGGTCACCTCCGACGGCACCAATATTTACACAACGGAGGGTGATTCCAATAATCTCATCGACATTTGGTCTCCTTCCGGGACCCACATCGGGCAGATTGCTACGCCGTTCGTCGGCTTGTATGGACTTGGTTACGATGCCTCGACGGGAAACTTCTGGGCCGGATCGACCAATTTTGTTTACGAGCTGACTACAACGGGAACCCTGCTCGCCACGCTGAATCTGATGGGGAATTCACGCACTCCCAACGGAGCGGTTCACGACGGCCTCGAGGTAGGCAGCCTCGTCGTTCCGCCACCGACAGTTCCGGAGCCTGCATCCTTGTTGTTGCTGTTCGGCGGATTGATTGCCTTGGCCGGCTATAGGCTTCACTTGAGCAGACGCCTGCTGAAGCTCTGTGCCGCTGCGCTGGGATTGGCGGGAGCTTCTTTCGGTAGCGTATCAGTGACACTCACGCCTTCGATCACCGGCAGCGCACCGGTCGGCACCACAGTTGTGTGGACCGCGAGCGCGCACGACACGTCAAACGCCAATGCCACATTCAATTATCGATTCAGCGTGGGGCTATCGGGCGGGCCCCTCCAGGTACGCCGTGATTTCTACCACTTCAACACTTTTCCTTGGACACCTTCGCGCTCGGAGGGCCTCTACGATATACAGGTGACTGCGCGTTCCTCGACCGGCGGCACCGGGACAGTGATGGATACGTTCAGCATTACTTCGCGCGTCACTGGCAGCAGTCCCGCGGTTTCGCATACGAAACATCCGCTGGTCGCGCTCTATAGCCTGCCGCCCTGCCCGGCGGGCCAGGCGGCGCGCGTCCGCTTCAAGCAGCCTTCCGACACGATCTGGCAGGCGACCCCCTTCAAGCCTTGCAACGGAACAACCAGTCTGAACTTCTATGTAGCCGGGATGCGGAGAACAACCACCTACTTGCTGCAGCACGATGTTTACAACGGTCCGTTCGATTCCATGGGTCCCGTTCTGAGCTTCACTACGGGTGACGTGCCATCGGGCGCTGGGATCCCTGCGCATTCAGTGGTGAAAGCTTCGCCACCGCCGAATAACACTGCTTATCCCGTTTTGATGTCTGGCACGCCCCCCTATGCAACGGATGCAGCCGGGAAGGTGATCTGGTATCTGCCCCAACTGGAGCTCCCCATCCTGTACTTTACGCGGCCGGTGAACGGCGGCGGTGTTTTGGTAGCGCTCGCTGATCAGACGAGCGCAACCGGCGGGCTTGCATTGTCGGCATTGTTACGCGAGTACGACTTGGCCGGGAACCTGGTTCGTGAGACTAACTACGCCGCGGTCAGCCGGCAGCTCATTGCGCGCGGTGCCGACCCGATCACCTCGTTTCATCACGAGGCGCTCCGTCTGCCTGACGGGAGTACCGCAGTCATCGCCAGCGTCGAGAAAGTGGAAGACCAGGGGGCCGGACCGGTAGATGTAGTCGGGGACATGGCGGTCGTACTGGACACCAATCTGCAGGTCAAGTTTTCCTGGAGCGAGTTCGATCACCTAGATGTCCGTCGCCCAGCTCTTCTTGGAGAGACTTGCCGCCGCGGCAATTTCGCCGGCTGCGCGGTTCCGCTCAACCCGAACTACTCGGTGGCGAATGACTGGACCCACTCTAACTCGCTGTGGCTCGCGCCCGATGGAAATATGATCATTTCTGTCCGGCACCAGGACTGGGTTGTTAAATTCCGTTACGCAAATGGTAGCGGTGACGGAGCAGTCCTTTGGAAGCTAGGCAACGAAGGAGACTTCACGCTCTCCGCTCCCGCCGGCGACCCCTATCCCTGGTTTTCCCATCAGCACGATGCCGAGTATGCGTCGAACGGATTACTGACCCTCTTCGATAATGGCAACACGCGGGTAAGGACTTTCCCCGGCCACAGCCGCGGACAAGGTCTTCGCCTCGACGAAACCAGCAAGACCGCGACACTCGCGGTCAACCTCGATCTAGGCGACTATTCTGGTGCCGTCGGCACTGCGAACTTATTATCGAACGGCAATTTCTTTTTCGACCTCGGCTTCCTGAGCCCGAGCTCGAAGATGCGGGAATTCAGCCGATCGAACACGCTCGAAGCAGAGTTTGATCAAGCCGGATTCGTTTACCGCTCGTTCCGGATGAGAAGTCTGTATTCCCAGCAGTAACATTCTCCGCTGGGGATGGGAGCGGAAAGCAGTGCGGTGCGTCCAAGCTTCGAAAAGAACGAGATGCTTTCGAGTGCCCCTGGGATTCGACGCCCATCCACATACCGAGATTCGGCCTTCACAAAAAATTGGTGCGGATGAGAGGACTTGAACCTCCACGCCATTACTGGCACTAGAACCTGAAGCTAATTGAGTATTGTTGGGCGCCATTGCGGACGCCTAAGCTGTTGATTGATCGTCAAAGACCGTTCCCTCGCGGCCCGCTCTGGTCGGTAGCGTAAGGTCCAAATAAGGTCCAAGAACTTGGGAGTGGCCTTTCCGCGCTGAACGCATTGACATTGTGTGGCGAATTGAAAAACCAGGCATCGAGTCAACTCGATGCCTCGGTGACTATTACTCCGTGGTTCGTCGACAGATTCTGAGTCAACGGCTTCGGGGCGAAGGACAATGTACCCGTAATGTCCTGAAAACTCGAATCCTGCCTTGCCGGCTCTTGTTTTAACTTGACAGCATCGCTTAACGTTGCAGTTAACGGCCGTCTAAATTATTGAAGAAACGGACTGGCGAATTTCCGGACATTACGGGATGCACAGAATATTTTGGAGACAAACTTTTGTACGGATCGATTATTCGCAAACGGCAGATCATTTCTGATGACATCTCCAAAATGGACAGATCGACTATTGTTCCCCGAAAACAGCATTCTGGGCTCTGCCTCTCACGTTCCAATTGCTAACCGGGAACAACTACGGCTTGCTCGAAGGCGCGGACGACCGTGGATCTCGACAGACCGGCACACTCCACGTAATGCCGCCCAGCAAGCGGAAGACGAACGCGGTTACCGCTCGCTTGCGCCTCGGCGGGCTCTCCGATTTCTCTGAACAGGCGGACATGCGCTCCAGGCAGCGGAACATCGAGCCGAGCGTTACCAAAAGTGTGCCAATAAACAATATGCGTCTTGCCATCGCGTTCGAATACGAACGCGGAAACTGCCTTATCCCCCTTCGCGGCGTTAAGGATCTGTTCGTACACAACCAGTTCGAAGCCGCCTTTCTCGTTGATGAGGAGGATATGTTCCCGATTCAAGGTACGCAGCGCCTGCTTCTGGACGCCGTTTAGCCAGTTCGCCGCACGAGCGTCTTCCCAGCGCTTGACGACTTCGAGGTTATCGGGCGTTCGCGGATGTGCTTCGAGCGCATCTAAGTCGCCCTTCAAAGAGATCGGGCAATCCCATGCGGCCGCGCGGCTAGTAACGTATTCCAGCATATCGGGCTGAGTGCCAATGGTCTCCTTGCTTGGAGCCCAGTAGCCGACCCAACCGAAGTTGAGGCTGGTAAAGTCACGGGCCATTCGGGGCGCTTCGGCCGCAGGATGCGTGCGGGTAGCGTCCTTCATCACTTCGGGCATGAAGACGTCGAAGGCGTTGCCCCGCGTCAGCATGTGCCAACTAAAGTGCGATTTACATGCGCCTTCCGCAAACAGCGGCTGCGGTTGGAGCGCGCGGTACACGACCCATTGGCTGCGAGAGACAGTGAACCAATAGGGAGGAGGAACGTCTTCTGCACCGTCGAAATAAACCCACCGAAAACCCACCTTACTGTAAATTTGGCCCAGCCGCTTAGCCACCTCTTCTTGAATGCTAGTGTTCTGCGAAAAGCGAACGAACGTTGGCCACGTGTCAACGTCCAATAAACCGATTTTCGCACCTACGTTGTAACTCGCTGGTCGAGTGTTCAGCGCTCCCCGGTGGCACCCGATGAATCGATATGGAGGCTCACTGATGTAATTCTCGTAAGTGATTAGCTCGCCTTCGATCTTCAAGATTCTCCGCTGCTCGTCTAGTGTGCAGCGACGCGGATTCTCTTCTACGACAATGGTCTCTGCAACTCCATCGAGTGGGCGCGCCAGCGTAAACACTCGGACAACATTCAAACGCGGGTCGGGTACGGGCGTGACATAGAGGTCTTCCTTGTGCGCTTTGTTGTAGTGAAGGTGAACCCCAGGGACCATTCCAGCCCCTTTAATCTTCTCAACAACCTTCTTCAGATCATCCATCTTGTTTGGGTATTCCTCTCGCAACATATAATGGCCGGCCGTTTTAGCGAAGGCTTGATAATAAATGTTGACAGAACGAAAGCCGCCGCGCTTGGCAAACTCTAGGTGTCGATCAATATCCTTCAGACTGACCTCCTGCAACTCGTAATACGAGAGCCTATATTCCCTGCCACGTCGGCTTTGCACACCGAGGGGCAGGCCGAAGTCCTGCTCTACTTGGCCCACTCTGTCAAGTAGCTTCTCGGTCGCGGTCACTATTAGCGCTGCGCCCACTCCTTCTGTTTTGACCTCATCAACGGTCCCAGCCTTAAATACATGGTAGTGTTCGCACGATTCCGCATCGATTTTGGCGTAAGGATCCGTACCTAAAATGTTTATGGCAACCTGGTCGTCCCACATCACATTCAGCCACTCCCCGAAATTTGTTCGTCGGCGTACGGGCAGTTGCAAAAGCACGACTTCGTCAATTGGAGTCTTCAGCTTCGGACGCAGGCGGCTGCTTCCCGCATATTCTAACTTTTCCAACTCGAAGGCTATGTAGGTATCAGTGATTGACAATCTAATAACTGCCAAGTAGTCTACAAGCTCGAAACCAACAAACAGCCGTTCGCCATCAAGCTTCACAGAAGCGGCCGAAAAGGTTTTTGACTTGGCCGGGAAAGCCAACTGCAGCTCATTATCATAAGGCCTATATTGCGTCGCGGTGAACGCGGATAGCCCGGTGCCTTGTACAAGGCATTCCTGGCGTGACTTCTTGTGAATAAGACTTATGGCTTTGCCGGTCTCACTAATCACCAGCTTCATCTCGGCGTTTTCGAGAATTACACTATTTCTCGCCGGTGCCGTTTTCCCGATGCCGTCGACCATCAAGTCGTGATCTGTTGAGTTCGTTGCATCTTGGGCTGAAGAATTTCGCTTCGACCATGGAGTCGCGGCGAGAATAGCTGCTCGTGTCAAAAACTGGCGCCGGTTAGCCATCGAATTATTCTCCTTTGCTGCTAGATTGCCGATGATCCAGTTCTTCTCGAATCATATGAAGACCTAACCGTACAGAAAAACCCAAAAGCCAACGTGCTAAGAGGTCGACTCGTTGTCTTGGCGAACAAACACGTGTGTACGACACGGCGTGACTGCGACAGCTTTCGCGATTATTCCCAGAATACAAAAAGCGTTACGATCTGTCCAATATAATAACTAATGGTAATCAATGCAATCCTGATATAACGAGTTAGTGACGAGAGGCTTTTCAACAACCACCCCTTAAACTCTGCATTCAGATGGAAACCGCAACGAGTGCATGGTTTATGTCCGGCCCGGGCAACGCAGAGGATTGGTCAACAGTAGGCAAATACACATCATGGAGGATTGTGAGTCGCGTGTGTAGCAGATGCCAATCATGAGAGTCCTGCTGCGGGCTCAACGAGCGTACAAGCTATCTGCAGTCGACCGACTAGGAAGTTCATTAAGAAAAGGTGCCATTGTAGTTAGTATTAATGAACCGACTGCTGCTCGATACTTATTTTGCGACACGATCGCGTACCGCATCAGGAAAGCGTCTCAAATCTAATTTGGTATGGGACGAAACAAGTTAAGCTAAAAGTGGTTTGTTAGTATCGACAGAGTGTGTTGGGCCAGCGGTAGAGACGGTTCTCGGCTTATGTGGACGGCTTGGCGCAAGCCGCGGGCCACGCCGACCGAGCAATGCCGCTGAAGCTGTCTACGCCGTGACGGCCATGCGTCAACAGGGTCCGATCTAGGCGTGGATCGTAGATGATGTCCGTTTCCCCAAGAGCGGGGGCATTCGGTGGGAGTGGCGCGGCAGCATTGCGGTCGGGTGAGCAAGCAGGAGAACTGCCGAGTAGCGGTGAACCTCTCAGTCATTGCGAACACAGCGAGTCTGCCGATCGCTCGCGGTTTGTATCTGCCGCAGAAATGGACTGATGACGGCCGCCGGCGCCGGTTTTAGCCGATGCCGCTTATGGAACCAACATGCAACTTCTGCGAAGAGACCACTCTAGGCTGGGATTGCCCTATGTGCTGGGAATCCAATCTGCCATCAGCGTATGGAAGCCGGGTGAAGCGCCGCTGCCGAAACCACGGCGAAAGGCGACCGGGCGGCCGCCCAAACTGTTGCGCCGGGATCGGAATCATCAGCCCCTTGTTGCCCTTTTGGTTGTGCGCTTCTTTCATAACACAGTGTACTAGAGTGATTGGTCTAACTGTTGTCTTGGAAAGAGGGCCAGGCATCACGGTTTAATATAACCTGTATGGAATTGACTGTTCCGATTGTAGAATTAGTTAAACAAACTATTGCAATACTTGCCATCTAATATTGATATCAAGACTAGCGAATAACTATTGTATCTCGACTTTATCTAACTGCCTGATGGTCTCACGCCTGGAAATGAACGGCTACCGCGGCATCACTGCATGTCATTCGGTCCGATCGAACCCGGAGTGCACGTTGTCGTTCACGTGGATCGACGGTCCGTGCATACGCGTTCTTCTATTAGTGGATGGCATTTACCAGGGGGACATCTGGGTGAGTCAATGCGAGCTGGAGTCAATTCGATGTACTTTCGAGTAATCCGGAAGGAGCCATGACATGAATCAGGAGACAACATCCCACAACGTCAGTCGCAGAGAGTTCTTGGGCGGTACCGGAGGACTCCTTACCGCTATTCCGGCTTTGGCGTTGGACGAATCAGAAAAGCAGGCCAGTGTCCACAAGCAGGACTCTCCTCCGATGCCTAGACACCAACGCCGGCCCGCTTGGTGGCGGGAGGAAGGGCTTGTTATGGCCGGTGTGGATTGGGAATCTCTGCTGACCCGTCTCCGCGCGGGCAGCTATGATTCCTCGCAAGCCTTCATGAGCTACGACGAAAAGATGGCCATTTGGAGCCACGAGCACTCTGAAGAACTGGCGCAACGCTTGAAGGAGAGGGGTTTCAATTTCGTGATGATCCCTTTATATAAGGGTGGGGGCCCGAAGGCAGAGCGGGCCTCAATGGAGGCCGCCAAGCGTTTCACGCAAATCTGCCATCGGTTGGGATTGCGTGTAGGTTGCTACGCATCGAGTGGGACTATCCTCTATGAGACCATGCTGGCGGAAGATCCTGAAGCCAAGGATTGGTACACACTCGACCAGAACGGTAAACCCATGATGTGGGGAGCCCTATACTACCGATATTGGGCGAATCGTATTCATCCGGGCTTCCGCGCCTTGTTGCGCGCTATTGTGCATTTCGCGGTGGAGGAGGCCAAGGTGGACCTGGTCCACTTTGACAATTATGTTGTGGGCCCCAGTTACGAGGCCTATTCTGTGAATCGGTTTCGTGAATACCTGATGAAAAAGTACTCGGCTGAAGAGCGGATGCAGCGGTTCGGTTCTGTGGAGATGGATTACACGCAGCCCCCTCCATCTGCTCCTACGCCGGACCGCTACAACGGCGACCCGCTTTATCAGGACTTCATTGATTTTCGGTGCCAATCCATGGCTGACACCTTTCGCGAACTTGCTGATTACGGGCGCTCGTTAAATCCCGAGGTTGTGATGGAATTCAATGCGAACGGATATGACGGCGAATTGGTTTCATCCATGGGAATCGGAACCGTGGACCACACGCTCATGCTTCCTTGGAGCGGCGCCTTTTGGGATGAAGGCGACCCCAGTCGCATGGAGAAAGGTATCGTGTATTCGCACTTCCGGACGTATCTTCTCGGACGTTACTACAACAATATGGTGTTCAACTACACGGCCGAGCCGATTTCCATTGCCGAGTGCATGGCGAACAACCTCCAGTGTCTCGGCTGCCCTTGTTGGGTTACGGGCGATCAAATTAATCCGGCCACTGTGATGAGGGACCCCGAGGCGAAAGAATTTCACCCAGCGGTGCTAGCATCGATTCGGTTTTTTCATCGCGAGCAGGAGCACTTCCGGGATACGGAAGGTATTGCCGATGTCGGAGTGCTCAATACCTACGCTAATACCGCGTACGGTCCCCACGTCAGTCGTCAGCGTTGGGCTGCTTTCACCCAGGCGCTTTATCAGAGCAAAGTGCCTTTTACGATCGTGCCTGACCGGCATCCTGGAGACCTTAGCCGCTTCCGGGTCCTGGCTTTACCAGATTTGGCGCTAATTTCCGACGAACTCCTGGAAGTAATCTGGAGTTACGTTCACGCGGGCGGGACGATTGTGATGACTGGCCAGACGGCACTCTTCACGGAGAAGAACGTCCGTCGCAAGCGGCGGGGTTTGTCCGATCTCTTTACAAAGCCCCTAGCGGACACCGTTTTGCACGCGACTCCAGGCAGGGGTCGCGCGGTATACGTTCCACAGATTGTTATTCCTAGCCCATTTCACATTGGAATGTTGCCGCATAACCGCGTCGCGCTGTTGGAAGCCATCCGTTGGGCTGTCTCTGGCTCATTCCAAGTTGAAATTGCAGCCCCCGAAACGGTGGCCATGAGCTTGTACGCTCAGCCCAGCGGGCATCGCATTCTGCATTTGGTAAATTACGCCGAGCGGCATACGGTTTTCAACATTGAGGTAACTTTGCAACTTCCCGCTGACAATTCGGGAACCACCGCCAGACTGCTTTCACCTGATTTTGAAGGTGAGCGGCCGCTCAAGACGAAGCAGAGTGGTCGTTCCCTGAGTTTTACCGTGCCGCAGTTGAATGTATATTGCATGGTGGTGATCTCCTAAACTGCGATGGATTGTCGTATACATTTTCTGCTGAGGCAACGCGAATGGAAAATACTTGACCGCCGATCAATGGATTTTCAGAATCGGGAAGGCGGTCTGTACAAATGTATCCCGACTGGTTGTGATGAACTTCTGGCACTGATCGCGGACATCCATGATCGGTCTTATTTTAGACGGACGGACTATAAATGATGCCTTCGTCTCTGCTGTCACACTAATTTTGGCCAACGAAAGTTGGCGCGGTTTTTTCCGTAACCGACGACTGCGACTGTGTGATGATCCCACATAGAAGAAGGCATGCGGCGATCAAAACATAAAGCGCTCCCAGGGAAGAGATGAGAAAACGTAGCCCCAAACCCTTCATCAACAATGCCGTACCCATCGAAGCAACGCCTCCAGCAATCGTGCCGGCGAAATTCAGGATCCCATAACCAGTAGCCCGCTGATGCGCAGGCACATTGTTGCAGAGCAAGGGTAACCAGCTACTCTCGCACGCGGCGGTAACAAAACCAAAAACAATAAGTCCTGCAGCGAGCGACATGACATGTTTGCCCGTACCAATCGTTACGAGCGCAGGGACACCAGCCAAAGCACTGAGGGCAGGTACCAAATATCTGCTCCGCGAATCACGACGTGTCAGCTTGTCAGACACCGTCGCAACAATCGGTAGGGATGCCATCGTGGATAGCTGGATGTCCACCGTCGCTCGCAAGGCCGCGGCTTCGACACTGAGATTGTATTGCTCATAGATGAATAGAGGAAGGTAAGTGAAAATCACCCAGTAGACAATCGACGCGAGCGTGAAGGCCGCTGTGAGTGCCAACATCGAAGGGCTCCTCAGCAATGTGCTGATTCTGGGACCTGCTTGAACGGACGGTATCTTCTGCGGGCGAGACGGAGGAGGGTGAGGGTGAAGCGGCAGGATTTTATGAAGCAAGAACGCCCAAAACAGACCAAGCAGCCCGCAGACCGCTAGCATAACCCGCCAATGGAAGTGAGTTGCCACGAAGGCTGCTGGAAGACCTGCCAGCAAAATGCCAACAGAATATCCTAATTGATACAAAGCCGAGGCTCTTCCCCGTGAGTCTGAAGGATGATGATCCGCCAGGAGAGCTTGAGCACAGGGCATGTAAGGAACCTGCGCCACGCCAAGTAGAACCCGTACCCCAATTAGTTCCCAAGTCTGCGTAATTGTGTATGAGAGGAGCATGAGCACGCTCCATGCCGCCACTGATGCGACGAGAACTCGGCGACGTGGAAACCGATCTCCAAGCAAACCAGCGAACGGAGAAAGCAGACCGTAGGTCCAAAGAAATGACGAACCCAGTAAACCAATAGCCACGTTATCTAGAGCGAGATCCTTCTTTAACAGAGGCAGGACGGAGAACAATGATAGCCTTGCCAAATAATCGATAGCCAGTCCACCGGAGAGAAAATACACGATCAGCCATTTCCGGGGTGTGGATCGGTCAATCACAGATTTCGGAACACGAACAATTTATGCTACTTGTTCCGGCTTGTTTGTCGGAAACTGATATCCAAGACGAGTCGATATTTCTCTTGCTGTCCCGGTTACCTGTTCAGCAAGCCCATCAAGGTTCTGAAGCTGAAGGCGAGAAATAGGAATCGAGACGCTAACCGCGGCAACTGCCCGGCTGCGGGCATCAAGGATAGGGGCTCCAACACAGGTCAGTTCCTCGAACTGTTCACCGTAATCGATGGCATACCCTCTCTCTCGAATCTGTTTCAAAGCGATCAGCAGATTTTCTAACGTATCGATCGTTCTCGCCGTGTATTTC
This sequence comes from Bryobacteraceae bacterium, assembly GCA_036557345.1. GTDB lineage: Bacteria > Acidobacteriota > Terriglobia > Bryobacterales > Bryobacteraceae > Bog-105. The sequence continues at coordinate 10,913 of DATBHS010000037.1, read as the reverse complement.
TCGAGACCCTTCTCCTCAACGATGGCTCGTACTTCCGGTTCGGATAAGTATGCAAGAACGGCCTTCCCCAGCGCAGTGCAATGTACCGGAGATCGGCTCCCCACTGGCGTGTGAAGTCTGGGGATCTTCGTGCCATCATGAGTAAGAATGTAGAACATCTCGCCTTCGGATAGTACAGCAAGCTGAACCAATTCTCCTGTACACTGGGAAAGCTTGTCCATCAAAGGAGGCGCAAGGCGCCAAAGTTGGACTTGTCCTTGGCGCTTTCCATACAGCTCAACGACTTTGAGTCCGAGCGTATAACGCTGTGTTTCATCATCTTGTTCAATGTATCCCCGTCTTACCATCAAAGTGACGAGGCGATAGACCGTCGAGGTGGGGAGATTCACCTTCGTTGCTAGCTCCGTGAGCCGGAGACCACCCTCTTCCTGATCAGCCAAAATCTCGACGATGTCGAGGACACGATTGATTACTTGTACGTTGGGAGCGGATTTCCCCTTCTGCTCCAGCCTACGCATATTGTCAGATTCCATGTGCATCGGCGTAATTGAGGTGAGGCTAGCCCTTGGCCATCCTAGCCGGCCGTGCGGACAGGACACCGCAGCGATCCAGCATGTCCCTGGCTCTCTCCATAAAGATGTGACGGACATCGCGGGTTGGCGGGCGGCAGCGACCCGAATCCAGACCGACAATCTCCATACAGAGCTTGTCTAAGTAACCGTCGCCGCCGGTGTATTTCTCCATCTCCGCCCATAGCACATAGAATGGCATGGCAACCCGCACAATCTGATGCTGAGCTTCTTCGTAACGGCGCCGCTCAAGCATCTCCCATAGTCTGACCCCCCATTCCGGCCAGTAATTGCACACATGCACCTCAATAGCACGGGCACCTATCATGTGGCTCGTTACGAAGCGCAGCTGGTTGTCAATCACGGACACTTTCGAGGCAAAACGTTGAACACCTTGCTCGAATTCCATAAAACCTGTGTCTCGTACAGACCACTTTAATCCCACGACGTTCTTCAGCTCGCACACCCGCTCCATGGTGGGAAACGATACATCTATGCTGGTCCAGAATGTGTTATAGACAATTATTCCAACGTCGGCTGCTTCTGAGGCCGTAACAGCGTACTCGAAGAAATCCTCCTGGGTGTGCGCGAAATAGAAAGGAGGAGAAATTTGGATGTACTCAGCTCCGATGCTCTCAGCGCCACGGGCGAGCTGGACTAGTTCTCGAGTACTGGTTGTTTGGGCACCTAGTGCCACCGGCACTCTTCCTGCAGCCTCCTCAATAACCCTTTTTCCCACAGCCAGTCGTTCTTCGATGGTCATCGTCGAAAAGTCGCCAGCCGCGCCTCCAGCCAGCAACACTCCTGTTCCGGTACGGATGCCCTGATTTAGCAGGAATCGCACATTCCTGCCGGTCGCATCCAAGTCTAGATCCAGCGTCTCGTCACGAAATATTGTGGGGACCGTGACATAGCACCCGGTCAGTTTCTCACGTCGTTCGTCTCTCCGCATTCGGGTCTCCAAAACAGAACCTCGATCCTCGTACAGTTGAGCTAGTGGCAATGCCTTTCATGTTATGGAACATCATGACTCCTGTCAAGCCTTCGTCCGAAACAATAGGCTAGGAGAGCTACGCAATTTGTTGAAATATCAATGAGTTTGCATAAACCGCCAGGTTTTTCAGCTGATTCCATTCCGATACCTGGAAGAGCGCGACTCCTGGCAGCACATGTTCCGTATGGGAGGAGGACACTCGACTGATGGGCGTTCTACTTAATGCCTTCAGCCTTATTGTCATTAGTTGAGCGAGCCGACCTCGAAAGGTAACTCCTCGTCTCGTGGCGTAGTGATGTTCGAGCGCTTCATCGGCCGGGCCGTCGACCTAATTGGGGAGGCCGAGAAAGGCCGCCTGTCTTCGACACCTCCAGTCCACGACCTGCTTTCCGACATTACGGTGCAGGAGTTCGAAAGCGCGTTGCCAGAAGTCTATGTGATTGCAACTCAACGCAGCGGAATTTGGTTATTGACGCCGGTCACAGAGACTTTCTTACCCAGTTCGCCGTTGGGTAGAAGCGACGAGTGCTCGCCCTCGATCCCTTCGACGACCAGGGCGCTGAGCTTTCAAGAAACTGCAACAACTCGAAGCAATACGACACCAGTCGTTTCGTGACATGGGAATGTATGCCATGGCACATACCCTCGCGTTGCTTGTCAAAACGGTTGTTCTTGATTTCGGCAATCAAAACTGATTTATTCCGATAAGTGCATATGGATACAACGGCATATATACCGTGGCCAGGGTTTGATGAAGTTGTTCCGATAAAGTCACTCAAAGTACTCAGAGCACCTATCAAAAAAGCTATTGACAATTAGATTTTCGTATTGTAAAAGTTATTTCCATATGCTGCTACTGCCTGACGAGAGGAGCGTAGCGTTCAGATGAGAACCTGTTTATCTTCCGCGGTTAGTCTAGAGAGAAACCGAGTGGCTCGAGCGTGGTTGTTCCTGGCCGCACTCGCCAGCTGGATCGTCCAATTAAACCCCTTAATTGCCCAAACTACCAGCGGAGCACTTGTTGGGGTAGTTACCGACCCCAGCGGGGCTGTGGTCGTTAATGCTATAGTTCAGGCTCGAAACGTCGGTACTAACGTGGTCAACGAGGCTGCCTCTAACGAGTCGGGGCTCTATGAGTTCCCTCTGCTATTACCTGGCACCTACGTCCTAACTGTCGAAAGTTCAGGGTTTCAACGCGACACGACGGGCGAGATTAAACTCCATGCTGGCGACAAGCCAAGAATAGACTTCCAGCTGAAGATCGGGAAGCCCACGCAGACGATTAACGTAGTTGCCTCGGCTCCTTTAGTGAATGCGACTACCACGGAGATCGGAGTTGTAGTTGACTCTCAAAAAGTGACGGATTTGCCACTGAACGGTCGCACGTTCACGCAGCTTGTGTCCCTTCAAGCCGGCTATGACCTTGCCGGAGGCATTTCCGACCGGGGGGGCGTATCGTTACACGGCCTGCCTTCGTCCGGCAACAATTGGTTATTGGATGGTGTAGACATGTCTTTCGGCGAAAACAACGGAGCGGGTATTGCAGGTTCCGGAGTTGGCCCGCTAGCGGTAATCAACACTGTTAGCGTCGATGCATTGGAAGAATTCAAGACGAGCAGCGGAGCATTTTCCGCGGAGTATGGACGAGCTATTGGTGGAGTCATCAACCTAACCACTAAATCTGGCACAAACACTTTCCATGGAACGTTGTTCGAATTTTTCCGCAATGACAAACTCGATGCCAATAATTTCTTTTCTAACCGCTCCGGGTTGCCACGACCGCCACTGCGTCACAACCAGTTCGGTGGAAACTTCAGTGGACCCATTCTGCGAAACAAGCTGTTTTTCTTTTTTAACTATGAAGGAGCCAGGATCCGGGAAGCGCAGGAGGTAACCGGGAATGTGGCGACGCCCTTATTGCTGAGCGAGATCAAAAACCCAGCTTTAGTACAGCATTTGGAAACCTCCCTTCCTAGCACGTACACACCAACATCCGATCCCTTAATTGGATTTCACCGTCGGAATGATGTCATCATGTCAGATCAAGATACCACCCTCTCGCGCGTTGATGCTTTTCTCGGCAAACATCGCCTTGGATTCCGACTAGTGTGGAACGCTGGAGCGATTAGTCGGCCATTGTTGCGGGAAGATGTTCGTCAGATATTTCCACTACCTACAAAAAACTTTGCGATTTCGGACCAATGGAACATTTCACCAAGAATAATAAATGAGTTCAGACTTGGCTACAACAGCTCTCCTAACGCACGTGCAATCGTATCAAATGATTCTAAAAACAATCAACAAGTCCTGGGCCAGACGATTCAAGCTGTGGATTCAACGGGAGTATTGGGAACACCACTAAGCTTTACCGGCAATTTCGATTTGCTGAACGCAACATCTCGCAGCTACTCATTTACAGACAATTTTGTATGGATGCGAGGCACCCATACACTTAAGGCCGGCTTTGAATTTCGAAATCTTGACAGCATTCGCGACCAAGTACATGCCGTCAGATATTACTATAACAGTTTGCAAGACTTGATCGTAGACAATAGTTATGCATATATGATTTCAATCGGAAATCCAGGCCATGGATACAATTTTTGGACCGATTCCGGGTATGTCCAAGACGATTGGAAGATAAATAAGCGCATACAGCTCAATCTCGGGATGCGCTATGAGTACTATACACCCTGGAAAGGAGGCTACGGCTTAGCCACGAGAGACCCGTTTGGCGCCCGCACAAAACCGGGGGAACCCATCTGGAGTGCCGATAAGAACAATTTTGCGCCAAGAGTTGGGCTTGTCGTTGACCTAACTGGCAAGGGACAGACTGTCTTGCGCTCTGGCTTCGCGATATCCTACCAACCATCCCAGCCGTATTTCTACTGGGATTTGCCATTCGTCGCTCCCAATCTACCAGCCTTCCCCGTGGTTAATGCTGTAGATTTTCCAGCCAGCTTTAGACCCATTGTGTACCCGGCTCTGACGTATTCTTTTGTTCAACAGGTGATTGCCGATCCGTCTAAGATACCCGCAGGTTTGGCGTTCGGCTACAATGTTCCGGATCACGACCGAAGAGACGAGTACTCAACGCTATGGAACTTGAGTATTCAGCATGCCTTGACACAAAGTCTGGTCATACAGGCATCGTATGTCGGGAATCGAGGATTGAAGCTCTTTGCTGGTCGCTTGGTGAACCCCCTCGACCCCAACACGCAGACGCGACCGCACGCTGACATCGGTCCAGTCTGGTTGTTGGAAAATGCTGGCCGAAGTTGGAACCATGCGCTGGAGGTCTCAGTCAACAAACGGCTGAGTAAAAGGCTGACCTTCGACGCCTTTTACACTTGGTCCAAAACGATGCAATACTACAATGCCGACGGAACAGGTTACCTTGATAACATCACGCAGGATTTCAGCAATATTGCTGGCTCGGTGGGTCCCAGCGTCGATGATATTACCCATCGCCTCAAGTTTGTCTATTCGTATGAAATTCCCACTCCGTCGTTTGTGGGCCACTCACTTCTCGGAAGGTCAGTGTTGAGCGGTTGGACCGTCCAAGGAATTATCGGGGCCAGAAGCGGATTGCCAGCTAACGTTGTGCTTGGCCAGGATGCTGTTGGAAACGGCAGAGCTGACGGCCAGCGGCCAGATGCAGTGTCGGGAGTATCTCCGTACGCTAAGAGCTCAGACCCGTTGCTTTGGCTTAACCCGGCTGCCTTTGACGCAACTACGCCCATCCAGCAGAGACGTTTTGGAGATCTCGGCTATAATACCGTTCGGGGGCCGACTGCGTTCATGTGGGACGCATCAATCCATAAGATCTTTCAGTTACGGGAATCCCAACAACTTCTCTTCCGTTTTGAAATGTTCAATTGGTTGAACCATACAGTCCTGGGAGATTGTAACTATGCGTCTTGTGGGTTCCCAAATACGACTTTGAACGACCCCAACTTTGGATATCTCCTTAGTGCGGCCGATCCTCGAAATATCCAACTTGCATTGAAGTACACCTTCTAACGCTTGGGGGGACACCGAGAATGAGATGTTCTATGACGGGACTCTTCATCTGCTGGGGTGTCGCTTTGTGTGTAGCCGTGCGCGGGTCAGCTCAAGGCAACGACCAGGAACAAGGTCACGCCGTTCTGGAACAGCAATCGATTTTTCGTTCAGGGGAATCTGGTTATAACTGCTTTCGGATTCCTGCTCTTATGGTTTCAGCTCGAGTGGTGATTTTGGCATTTGCCGAGGCTAGAAAAACTAACTGCGAAGATGACGATAATATAGACCTCGTTGTCAAACGAAGTCTCGACAATGGAAAAACTTGGGGCCCTCTGCGAGTTCTGGAAGATGATGGCGATAAAGCAGTAAATCAGCCAACTCCCGTCCTGGACCGACAAACTGGCATCCTCTGGCTGATCTTTTGCAAAAACAATCAGCGCGTGTTCGTCACGTCCAGTCGGGACGATGGAATTAGTTGGTCCCCTCCTGTGGATCTCACCAATCAGGTAACGGACCCCACATGGAAATACGTAGGTGCGGGGCCGGGTCACGCAATCCAATTAAGAAACGGTCGCCTACTGATCCCGGCTTGGGGAGACACTAGCCCTGGCGACGCAAGCTGGCCACGTCCGAACTGGGGCAAGATCTCATTCTCATTCACTTTCTTCAGTGATGACCACGGTGTCACGTGGAAGCGAGGGAGACCAATGTATGAGAATCTATCGGATGAATGCATGGCCGTTGAGGCGGCAGATGGTCGCGTTTACATGACGTTACGTCCCCTCAGACATGTAAGGAACAGACGTGCTTACGCCTGGAGTGATGATGGGGGGTATTCGTGGTCACAGGTTCAGTACGACGATGCGTTGCAGGATCCCCATTGTCAGGGAAGTGTCGCTGCATTCACAAGTTTTGGCGAGCGTGGCAAATATAGATTCGTTCTTGCCAACCCCGCCAATGAAAAGGATCGAGTTCGCATGACCGTTCGGGTGACCGAGGACGATGGCAGAACATGGCCTGTTTCCAAGGTCTTGTACAAAGGACAGTCAGCCTACTCAGACCTTGCCGTTGCTCCTGACAATACAATTCTGTGCCTATATGAAGCTGATAACTACACTCAGCTCCGCCTCGCTCGCTTTGCCTTGGGCTGGCTCACTGACCCTTCTGCCTCAGCTGGAAATGATCCGCGGTTGAGATGACGGAGTTTGTGATTATCAGTGAATGGATCAATCCCAGTTGAGGATTTGGTCATTGAACCACTGGCCGTGCAGAGTTGCCGCAGTCTTGTCAGCCGGCGCAATGCCCTTTACCCTGGTCAGACTCCTTCCGGAGGAAGTCGAAGCAAATACGATCTGACCTTCCATATTTCAATCAGACCGAATCGTTCAGTACTGAATGCCACATTGTTGGCAATGCTATTGGAGCCGGTATGACCCGCGCAATTACCAACTCCTGGGAGTAGAGATATGAACCTGAGCATGAACCAGTTTTTAGAAACAGGCCGCGCAGTCGCAAGTGGCTTTCGCCACTCTCGATAAATGATCTTCACTATTAAATACCCGAGGTTATCATCGACATGAGCATAGTGAGTATAGTGCAGCTATTTATTAGGTTACGTGTAATTAAATCAGACCAGATATGTCCGTCGGCGATAATGCGAATAGCATTCATTATGCCTGGTATGCTTTATGGCTCACTTTCATTTAATACGGTTCAAGCCGCGCAGCTGTGGGCAGGCGTTGGTAAAGCAGACATTACCAACACCAGTGCCGGTCCTGTAAATGACCCCTTATATGTCAAGGCACTCGTGCTGAAAAACGAAGACACAGCGACCGCTATCATAACTGTCGACGCAGTCGCAATCGCTGAGATCGGCTCGATTCCCAACGACTATCTAGCCACAGTTCGGTCGCGGTTACAAAAGGAACTCAACATAAGCCCCGCGAATGTCATTATTAGTGCCAGTCATTGTCACGGAATCGTGCGCTCCGATGTCGCTGAGCGGACCTTTCAGGCAGTACGGGACGCCCTCCGAAACGTGGTTCCCGTGAATGTCGGGGCCGGCGTCGGTCATGAAGACCGAATTATGGAGAACCGCCGACTCAAGCTGAAGAGCGGCAACGAAGCGGACATCCGGCGGGCATACTCGCTCCCGCCGGACGAAAACATTGCTGCCGTTGGCCCCGTTGACCCGGAAGTTGGCATTCTTCGCCTGGACCGAAAAGATGGACGGACCTTGGCCGTCGTTTATAACTTTGCGTGCCATCCGATTCAGGGCGTTCCAAACTTTGGGAATACCGCGGACTTTCCTGGGTTCGCTTCCAAAGTAATCGAAGACAATTTGAGTGATGGCACAATGGCTCTGTTTTTGCAGGGAGCGGGCGGAGACATCAACCCTATTTTCTACAAGGATGTAGCCCACCCGCGGAGTGCAGAGCCATTGGGAGACATGCTCGGCCTCAGTACCTTGCGGGCGGTGAAAACCATACGGACGAGCGAGGACGCCCGGCTAAAGGTGATCAATAGGAGCATTGAACTGCCGAGGGCGGATACTGCACAACGCATTGTTTCTCTAGAAGCGGAGCAGGTCAAGCTGGTTCAATCCTTGAAAGGAACGAGCCTCAACCTGAAAACGTTTATTCCATTAGTCGTTAAATACAGGATGGCCAATGAGTTTCCGTCCTATTACTCGTATTTATATTTACATGAAACTATACTTGGAAGAGACGAGTTAAGTAAACTGGATGCCGACAATCAGAAAGACATAAAAGAATATATAAACAATATTTATACGATGGAACAACTGACACGACTTCAAACTAACCTCGCTCTGTTGCAAAAACACCAAGCGGCTAATTTAGCGGCTGGAAAGTCAACGATTGATGTCGAGGTCGTTGGCCTGAGAGTTGGGAATTTTGTGCTTGTAACTTTCCCGGGGGAATTGACCGTACGAACGGGACTTGACATCAAAAAGATGTCTCCTCATAAACTGACGTTTGTTGCGAACGATACCAATGGTTACATTTACTATGCTCCAACCGCGGAACAGCTGAAAAATGTCGGAGGAGCTCAGGAAGATAGTGATTGCCTCTTAGGGCCGAAATGGCAGATGTTGTTCGAGGATGCCGTCGCTAAGATACTGATGAACTTGTAGACCTGTACAATCGTGTCATTTGAGTTTTCAAACACGGTTTTGCTAAAGCGAACAGCGACCCAATCTGCCCTGCGCAACCCGCTGGCCGTGGCGGAGTTCGGTACTGCATTGTTTTGGGTCGAGGTATTAATCGTGTTTGCATCATTCGTGACCTTTGATAACTGTTATAACGCGAGGTGTTGTAGGTTTGGCGTGTCGAAATCTGGGTGAGTCTGAAGTGGTGCGGCTTGGAAATACCGGATAAAAGGAGCGCATGCTGTCATATTCCCTGACCCGTCGGCAATTTTTGGAAACCTCGGGCGTCTGCTCCGTAGTATCTCGCGAACGCTCGGAAGGTATGTATCAACAATCGATATCCCCAGGCGACCTAGTGCTTAATGACGACGGTCACGTGTTCTTGTTCTTGAACGACGATCTGCACAAGTCGGATCTGCGACGCTACCTTCAGAGTTACTGCCGGCTGGGGGTGGCTACGATTGCGTATTGCGTCGGCGACATGTCCTGGCCAACACTGTATCCCACCCGAGTCGGTACGCACTATAGCGCATTGCGCGGTGGCGATGATCTCAGAAGGTGGCGACTGTATAAATATGTCGACAATTTCGCTTCCGAGCCCGGCGGCTACTTCGGAGCGACGTTTAGCATTCTTCGTGAACTGGGCAAAAAGGTGCTGGCCAGTTTCCGGATGAACGACGTCCATCTCGCCTCGATCCAGAACCCATACGTAAGCGAGTTTTGGAAGCAAAATTTGAGGCTGACGCTCGGCTCACCTTATGGACATTACGGCAGCTGTCTGAATTACAGTTACGACGTGGTTCGAGCGCACTTCTTCGACCGAGTCACAGAATTTGTAGACCTTTATCCAGAAATAGATGGCGTCGAGCTCGATGCGATGCGCTCGCCGTTCTTCTTTCCGCCCGGCAAGGGCCTTCAGTATGCTCCGTTGTTTACGGAGTTGGTTCGCCGGATCAAGGCGGCACTTGCCGCACGAGCCAGGCGTCTGAAGCGGCAGGATTATCTGCTTTCGATCAATGTGCCACTTACCCCCGAGCTTGCCTTGGAGTGTGGTCTTGACGGCGGCGCATGGGATGCCGAGAGGCTCTTCGATTACGTGAGCGTGGGCGCTTACCAGGCGGACATGGACGTACCAATCGAGCGATGGAAAAAACTATTCGTTCGTGGCACGCCTGTGTTTGCTTACGTCAATTGCTCAGCGCAGACTGGACAGTACCTTGGTCTCAACGAATACCGCGCGGCGGCCGCTAACGCACACGCCTCTGGCGCCGACGGCATGTATCTGTTCAACTATCCATGCCTGTTCGAGCTTGCATTGCAGATACCGATAGCGGTCGAAGAAGTGAGGATGACTCTACCAGACATGCGTGCCTACGGACAGCCGGACTTCAGTAAAGTCGGCCAAGCCCTCGATGAAATCGGCCGTTCGGAATCCTTGCGTGGCAAAGACAAACATTTTCTTTTCTACTTCAACGATGACGCCCAGTATCGCCATAGCGCTCCCAGGCTAGCCGGTCTGGATCGGGCGGGCGGCCCGCAATCAATAAAAGCCACGTTCCGGTGTTTCGAAGACTATAGCGACACGCGGTCGATTACGCTTCGGTTCAAGATCGAGAATGTGGCCCGGACAGAGCTGTTCCAAGTGAAGCTTAACGGCCATCCGGTTGAGCCCCGCAGACAACAGATATCTTTCGCGGCCAATGGACGCGACACACGGATCCATACTGTCAGTCTCGGCCCATATCTGGAGTACAAAGTCTCTCTGCATCCGAACGGTCTTCGCAAGGGTGAGAATATTCTAGAAATCACGCCGATTCGGCTAGTCCGTGATCTTCCAGCGAAGATCAATCTGGTGGAGATCGAACTTAACGTGGATTATGAGATTTCCTCACGGATCGCCAAGTGAGTAACGATTAGGGTTCCGTCAAATGGTGAGGCTGACCGCGGGCACTGCGACGATTTAGTAGTCTCGCTATTAAGTAAACTTCCTCAAACTAGAGGTCTTGAAACTTGACTCATTTACAACTAGCTCTTCTGACCTGCACTCGATAAACTCGACCACATAGAATTGAGGATCTCAGCTTCGGCGTAGAAGAAGAACGACGAAGGAGGTCCGGAGATGAAGAAAGGCCGATTCAGCGAAGAGCAAATCATCGGCATATTGAAGCAGCACGAA
>DATBHS010000036.1:0-12828 GCA_036557345.1 Bryobacteraceae bacterium | reverse complement strand
GTTAGCGAGTTCATAGCATCCCCTGCCACATGGTGAGGGGCGCATCCGAGCAGCAAGGCCACAAGAGCGCAGGATCGTATTTGCATCTGCCCGTTCCCCAGGAAACGAAGTCTATCACCGAAACGCGGATATGGGTAGCCTCTTCGCTCACGTTGAAGATCAACAGATACTGCGGGAGGCTTCGGCGATAGGTGAGACCTTCAACTCGGATAGCTGTCTACAGCGAAATCGCTACAGCCGGATATCGTCGGCTTGAATTCGAGATTGAAGTCTTTCTCGCGGGCGTACGCCTGCGCTGCAATCACCGCGTCGATAGCGGTATACATGGCACCTGCCAGCAACGCAGCAGCCGGGCGCTGTTGCGGTGGCGGTGGTGCAGCCGTACGGGAAAGAGATTGACTAAGCGGCGGCAACTCAACATAGATTTTGGGAAAAGCTCGTTAGAGTCCATAAAGGCCCAAAAGTCGACATGGACAGGACGGGTCGCCAAGTTAGTATTAATCCCAGCCGGGCCCGCCCTTCGCAACATCCACGAAACTCTGATTGATTCGTTGGCGTACAATACAGCGGGGAGACAGGCAATGAAACAAGCCGTTTTGTCTCTTTTGCTATCCGCCGGGATATTGATGGCAGGCTCGCCGGGCATCCGGCCCAGAGCGGATGCCGCGAGTTACCCCGTACACAACGAACAGCCCGATTTCTCGATCGGGGCTGCTCTAATCCCGCCCGACCAAGCCAAAAAGATGTTCAAGTTGGATATGAACCGAGCGGGTTACGTAGTCTTGGAAGTCGGTATTTTCCCGGCACCCGGCAAGGACGTGGACCTTTATCCCAGCGACTTTACACTCTTCGTGGGCGACAAGTCTGCAACGCTGCGGCCGGTTTCCGCCGACACGGTCGCGGAAGTTGTGGCCGGCAGGCAGGACCCGCCGCGCATTCACACTCCCGGGGATATCAATACTTCCGCCGGCATCTCTGTGGGCCACGGGACCTACCAAGACCCCGTTACCGGACGTAGAACGAGCGGCACTGTCACCGAAACGGACGCGGGCGTCGGCGTCGGGGGCCCAGCGCCTCAACCGTGCCGCCGCACATACGATTGCGAGCCGGAATCCCCGATTCCGCCAGCCACGCAGCCCTCACCTGTTCAAGCTGCAAATACCATTGCACAAGATCTCTGGGAGAAATCGCTGCCGGATGGTAAAACAGTGCATGCGGTCGCCGGCTATTTGTACTTTCCAAAGCCGCCGCGAAAGGCGAAGGACGCCGCATGGGAATTGCGGTATGAGAATGCGGATGGAAAGACACGGCTAGTGCTGCCGAAATGAAATCGTTTGTATCTCTTGTGGATTAAAACTGAATCGGCGCCCCCGGCGCGAAGTCGCTGATCACAGAGTAAAGTTCCCGCCCGGGAAGCGATTGAAGCCTTCTAAAATAAGAAGGATCGTTCCCTTGAAGGCAAAGCCAGCCTCGTGCTTTCCTTGCTCGAACCATTGGCGGAAGTATTAACCCAAGCTGCGAAAAAGTCGTCCGGCACGTCGGATTTCAAGCGCACCGATAGGCACTCTCGGGGCGTTGCGGGTTGATTAAGGTCCAGCAGAGCGCGGCAACAAAATATAGACCCGACAAGACATGAAGAGGTGCGCTCCAACTGCCGAGACCGTAAACGATATAGGCCAGAACGATCGGGCTCAGGATACCCCCGATCTGTCCCGCGGTATTCATTGTTGCGCTGAGCACGGCTGAGTTTCTTCCGCCGAGATCAATGGCTGTAGTCCAGGACGCTGCCAAAGTAAACATCGATGCTGCACCGCCTAAACCAATGAGCAGCCCAGCCAAGTGTCCGTCGCGTACAAACGCGCCTGCAGTCATCGCAATTGCGGCTACCAGGTATGCGATAGCTCCCACGCCACAGCGCCCAGCTCGCATTCCGAAGCGGCGCGAAAGTACGTCTGTTGTGACTCCACCTGTAATGTCTGCGACCACGCTGAGAACCAGTGGCATCCCGGCGAACGTAGCAAGCTCCCAACGCGCCATTCCCCGTGACTTCGCTAAATAAGTTGGCAACCAGGTGATGAAAAAGTAGAAGCCATAGCTATTCGCAAAATACTGCAGGCACAGCGGCACCAAACTTGGAGTGCGGAGAACGCTCGCCCAGGATCCGGCATGACCGGACGGCAGGCCTCGGGTTTCTTCAATCAGGTCTCTTTCTACTTCGCCAACCGCTGGATGATCACGAGGCTCATCGCGGAACCACCAAAACCATGCCAGGGCCCATAGAACGCCAACCAAGCCAAAAATGACGAAAATGGCTCGCCAAGGGAAGAACGTTGCCAAGTAAGCCACGAGCATCGGAGTGAGCCCGCCAGACAGATGCGCACCTGCGAAAAACAGGCCCTGCACCCGTCCTCGTTCGGGAGCAGGAATCCAGTGTGTGAAAACGCGGGCTGCGTTTGGCCACGCGCCCGCTTCCCCGACGCCAAATAGAAAGCGAACGAGCAAAAGAGCCGAGTAATTGTAGGCAGCGGCAGTCGCCATAGTGAATGCCGACCACCACAGCACAATGCGAGTGAGCACCCGGCGGCTTCCGACGCGGTCGGCCCACCACGCGGTGGGAATCTCAAATATTGCGTATGCCAATGTGAAGGCGCTGAAGGCATAGCCCATCTGAATGCCGGTCAACCTCAGATCGCGCATGATGTTTGGTGCGAGTATCGAGATGCAGACTCGATCCAGATAGGTAACCGCGGCGAGTATTATCGTGAATGCCACCACGCGGTATCGAACCCGTGTAATGGAGGCGCTCACTATCAGTGCGTGATTTGCCTCTGTATTCGCCATTTGACTGTTCGAATCAGCAGCTGGCCAACCCGCTGCCATTACACGTGCCGATAGTATATGAGAATTACCGCTAGCGCAATTCACAGCAGCCGGAAATTGACTTCGATATTAACCCCCACCGTCACCGGACGCCCATCCTTGCCGGCTGGCTTGAAGTTCCATTGCCTGATCGCCTGGACCGCTTTTTCATTCAGGCCGAGGCCGAGCCCGCGGGACACTCTAATGTTATGAGCTTGACCGTCCGCCCCGACCTCGGCGTAGAGGAGAACCGAGCCTTGATATTTTGCCGCCCGTGCGTCTGGCGAGTAGGCAGGTTCCACTTTTGAGAGCAACACAGGGGCTGATATTTCACCTCCAACCTTGTAGACAGTCATCCCATCGCCCTGAACCGCGGACATGGCCTGGGCTCCGAGCGCTCTTCGTATCGCTAGACTCTGTTCCAGCATGGTTTTCGCTTCGCTTCGCCGCCCTTGCTGGCGCAGGAATTGCGCGTAAAGCTCCAGAACGGTCGCTGCGCCCTCCGAGTTTGGGTCCTGCTTTTTGAGAGCGCTTTGGTAAGACGTATCGGCCTGCTCCATGTTTTCCTGCTGCTGCTGCGCGATGGCCAACCACATGTCGGAGCGACCCGCATCGGCCGGATCCAGCGCTTGTGCTCGAGCAAAGTCGTCAACCGCAGCTTGCACATTCTTATCCGTTAGCGCGATTGCTCCCATGTGGATCAGCGCCATCGCAGCTTCCGGCGTCCTCCCCAGCGAAGAAAGGGCTTTCGTGTACAGGCTCTGAGCCATATCGAAGTTCCCCTGCTCGCGTTCCAGATCAGCCAGTTTCAGAAGCCCGGCGCCATATTCGACACTCTGCCTCCCGGATCGCTGCTCGCGTAGCGCGAGCGCGGACTCGAGCAGCTTTTGAGCGGAATCGTACCTGCCAAGCTCTTCGGCGGCGCTTGCAGCCCGGTCCAACGACTCGGGATCCCGCTGGATGGCCGCTGAACGAAGAACAGCGGCCGGATCAGTCCCCAAGCTCGAAGGCGCGCTACTCTGTGATTGCAGTGCGGCCAGCGGAGCGGCAATAGCGACTGCCAGTGCTACGCCCGAAATTGCTGTCATCCGGCGCACTGCTTTTCGATCGCGGCCATTGTCCAGAATCGCCAGCAGCCGGCCCTCGAGTTGTGAGCGTCGTGCGATCGCAACCGCGGCCCATGTAAGCGCTAAGTTTGTTTGCATCGTGCTGGCAATTTCGAGCAGATGACTCGCGTACTCCGATGGACGGGCCCCCGTACTCAGGACGAGATCGTCTGCGGCGCGTTCACGCTCCTTCAAAAACTCGCGCCAGGCGATCCATGCCAGCGGATTCCACCAATAGATGGCTAGCGTAGCTCGCGCCAGGACGTGTGTCGTGCAGTCGTGGCGTAGCACATGCGCCATTTCATGCAGGATGACGATCCGGCGCCGTTCTTCATTCCACTCCAGCGCGTCGGAGGGCAGAAATATCTGAGAACGAAAGAGTCCGAATGTCATCGGCATGCATTCTCGCCTCGCCTCGAGCAAATCGATTGTGCGCTTGACTCCCAATTGCTTCGTTAATGAGGCGACCTCCGGCACTGTAAGGAGCCTGGCCGCTTTCCGGATGCGACGGAGCACCGCCCAGGCCGCCAACATTTGCCCAAAACTCGCCGCCATTCCGAGCACCCACACCACGATCAGCAACATCCTCCAATCGGGCGGCCAGGGCGCAGCCATCGCCTGAGAACCGGTCCGAGCCGGGGCAACCGGCTGAGACTTCGGGGCGTGCGCCGACGGCTTTGATGCGTTTTGGGAAAAGACGCCGTATGCCGTAAGGGCTGGTGACACCGGGACACGCAGCACCGGTGTGGACGCCGCAAGGAACGGTAAAGTCAAAAGAGCTATCAGCGCGGCAGTCCAGAGGAGGTGGCGGATTGCAGCGGACTGGCGCCGCAGAAGCAACGCGCCCAGACCGGCAACACCCAGCACCAAGCTGCTCTTGAAAGCAACAGAAATGAAAAACGAATAAGACACAAGCCCGCTCCAGGACATTTACCTTCCCTCCTTCTTGGCTCGCTCGATCATTTCAGTCATGCGGTCCAATTCTTCGCGCGTTATTCGTTTCCCGGAGATGTCCAGCAGGGCGGCCACCACCTGCTCTGGAGATTCAGGAAAAAACACATCCAGAAGGTGCTTTACCGCGGATCGTTTGGCCCGGTCGCGGTTGATCGAGGGAGTATATACGTACTTCAAGCCTTCAGATTCGTGCCGGATGTGGCCCTTTTCTTCAAGTACTCGCAACATGGCACGTACAGCCGAATAGCTCGGTGGATCAATCATCTCTTCTCTGACGTCCGCTGCGGACGCGCTCTCGCGCCGGTACAGAATGTCCATGATCTCCCGCTCCCGCCGGCTCAATCTCGCAAGTGCCATAACACCTCTTCGTGCTGTAAAAATAGCATATGCTATAAAACTAGCACTAGAGTTTTGGGGCGTCAACAAAATAATATGATCTGTTTCTTTTGTGACCCGGACCGGATCGGAGAATTAAAGCGCTTTGCGAAAGGTCAAATTAATCCGGCAGCGGCCGGTAAGCGGGTCATTTCCATCGGCAAGTGGCGCCACGCCGTGAAACGCCAGGCGAGAGGGCCCGCCCCATACAACAACATCGCCGCTCTCGAGCCGCATCCGTCGTGGCCGGTCCTTTCGCGTGTTAGTCCCGAAGAGAAACACGGCCGGCAATCCCAGCGAAACCGAGACAATGGGCTGCGTGAAATCTCGTTCATCCCTGTCCTGATGGAGCGTCAAGCGCGCGCCCGGTTCATAACGGTTGACGAGACAGACATCGGGTTCGAAGCCGCCGAACCCGGCTTCTACCGAAGCACCGGTTGCAACCCGTCGAAAGGAGCCGGGAATTTTCGGCCAGTGCAGACCTGTCGATGGATCGATGGGACTGTACCGGTATCCGCTCCGATCACTGATCCAACCGGCGTCGCCGCAATTGGTCATCGCAACAGACATGCGGAAGCCGCCGGGCGTGATCATGTGCCGGAACGGTGCAGCCGCGAGAATCTTCTCAAGTGATCCCCACAGCGCACCTGCCTCGTCTGTCGCATAGCCGCGCAGCAGCATCGCTCCTTCCGCAAGCGGCTCGCTATCTCGTGATTGCGGCAGATCCTGAAATAACTCGCCGGTGCCTTTGTAACTTCTGGTCATTTGGCGTCGTGAAAGATTACACCGAGCGTATATCGCTTACCAGAGCGCAAGCGGCTGACCCCATGCCGCATATTGACGCGATACCAGCCTTTCGAACCATGCACGGGTCGATGATGGACCGGGAAGATGACAGCATCGCCCTGTTTCAGCGAGACGACCTCGATGCGCGATTGCATGCGGGGCCGCTGTTCGATCAGAACAAATTCGCCACCCTCGAAGTCTGTAACAGGGACGGAGAGCAGGAACGCGACTTGCAGTGGGAAGACAGATTCGCCGTAGATGTCCTGATGAAGGCAGTTGTAGTCTCCCTTTTCATATTGGAGAAGCAGAGGTGTTGGCTGCGTTTGGCCCGCTTCATGACAGCGTTTCAAGAAAGCTGCATGCTCGTTCGGATAACGAACATCGACGCCCAGCGCCTCGTTCCAGCGGGTTGCGATTCGTGAAAGCGGCGGATACAAAGCAGCCCGTAATTCCGCCACTGGCTTGGGCAGAGGATCCCGGAAGTATTGATATTCGCCTCGTCCAAAGCCGTGACGTGCCATCACAATTCGACTGCGAAAGCGTTCGCCTTCGGCATAGCTGCCGGCGAGCGAACGGCACTCTTCCGGAGAGAGCACCTCGCTCGCAATAGCGCAGCCATAGCTATCCAGATCAGCGTCTATCCGCTGCCAATCGAGAGTTGCGACGCGTCTGGCAATGCCGCTTGCCGGCAGCAGGGAAACAGCGCTCATGATGCAGCCTCGCGCTCAAGCAGCGCGCGCTTGCGTTCCACTCCCCAACGGTAACCGGATAATGCGCCGTCTTTTCGCACTACGCGATGGCACGGTATGGCCACCGCGATCGGGTTGGACGCGCAGGCCTGCGCCACGGCGCGGACAGCTTTCGGAGCGCCGAGCTGCCGGGCGACATCCGCGTAAGTAGCGGTCGATCCGGAAGGGATATCACGTAGTGCCTGCCACACGCGCTGCTGAAAAGCCGTGCCGCGCATATCGAGCGGCAGATCGAGACCCTGTCCCGGAGCTTCCACAAAGCCGACCACCTGCGACACCCATTTCTCAAACTGCTCATCCCCGCCGACCAACTCGGCCCGGGGGAAGCGGTCTTGTAGATTACGTGTCAGCTTGTCTGGATCGTCGCCTAGCAGGATCGAACAGATGCCTTTGCCGGTGGCTGCCACAAGAATCGAACCCAGGGAACATTCGCCCACGGCAAAGCGAATCGAGGCGCCGTCGCCGCCGGAGCGAAACATGGTCGGCGTCATACCCAGTACTTGGGAAGAGGTTGCGTAGAAGGGTCCGTTCGAATTGAATCCTGCGCCATAAATTGCCTCCGTGACTGTCTCGCAGCGGGCCAGCTCTTCCCGGACTCGCTGTGCGCGACACGCGGCGAAATACGCCCTCGGAGTAACGCCTGTAACCGCTTTGAACACGCGATGGAAGTAAAAGCGGCTCATGCCCGCCACTTGGGCCAAATCGTCGAGATCGGGCGCCTCTTCGGCATCCTCGATGATGCGGCAAGCTCTCTTGATCGTCGCAGTTTGCTGTTCGGAATGCGAAGGCATGTTGGGCCGGCAACGCTTGCAGGGCCGGAAGCCTGCCTTTTCCGCCGCCTCGCGTGTCGAATAGAACTGCACGTTCTCACGATGCGGAAGGCGCGCTGCGCAGGATGGCCGGCAGTAGACCCCGGTTGTTCGGACGGAATAATAGAACAGGCCATCGGCATGCCGGTCGCGGCGCGTTACAGCCGTCCAGCGATCTTCGTCAGTCATGAAAAGCGGAGATGCCTCTTGGGTTTGAATCGCCGCCAAGCTCATAAAATCGTTCTCCTTTCATTTTGGCGCGCCGATCGGCGGCCTCTACGAAACATCTTGGAGAAAGATCTGCCCGGGCGCACTCCGTCCCTTGCTCTCAAATTCCGAGCACGCGGGCAAATACATCGCTGTCAACGTTCGATCCGGTCAAAACGACACCCACTCGCTTGCCTTGCATGGATTGGTTTTCTTTCAATAGAGCGGCGAGGGCAGCCGCTCCGGCGCCTTCGGCAATATTGTGCGTGTCCTGAAAAAAGGCGGCCATGGCGGCCGCAATCACGTCCTCGGTCACTTCCACAATATGTTCCACGCCTTTCAGGATCAGCTCGAGGGCTTGCGGATCGGGCACTGAGCATGCAAGCCCGTCCCCAAGCTGTGTGCCTGCTGGATGACTGACCGGCCTACGCTCGCGAAAAGAAATGGCATAGCAAGGTGATGCCGCCGCGACGACTCCCACTACTCGCGTCTTGAGATTCAATGCCGCCCGCGCCGCCAGCATGCCGCAGATCGACGAACCCAGCCCGATAGGAACGTATACCGTATCCAGCTCCGGAGCGCCGCGCAGAAACTCCAGGGCGTAAGTTCCCGTTCCCTGTACGAGCAGTTCGTGAAACGAGGGAACCCGGTGGTAGTCCCGTTCGAGAGTGAGGCGCTCCGCAAATTCGCTCGCCGACTGAAAGTCGTGACCGTGTTCGATCAAATCGACTCCTAGTGCGCGCATGGCCCGATTTTTTTCGTGGCTGTTGCCGACCGGAGCAACGACAACCGCTTTGAGGCCGTGCTGGGAGGCAGCATATCCGACCGCTTGGCCATAATTACCGCGTGTGGCAGCAATGACGGTCTTCACCTGCGGTTGCGTTCGCGTGAGCCAGTCCATATAAACCAGCGCTCCGCGAATCTTGAATGCTCCCACAGGCGAGTGATTCTCATGCTTGACCCAAACCTCGGCGCCCGTGCGCGCATTGAGCAACGGCCAGGTGTATTGCGGCGTCGGACACATCACCGCGCGAATGATTTCGGCTGCGCGGGTGAGCGAATTCAGGGAGGGGAGTTCCAATCGATATTCTAACTGCTGCTTCGCCCGTACACATACCACCCGATGGCGTTATCCCATCCAATTGGACTACGAAAAAGTACTTACAATTAGATTCAGTGGCTGGACCATTCTCTTCTGGGCTGAGGATCCTGGCAGTGCTGCTCGCCGGCAGCACTCATGCACTCATCCCGCAGCCGGGGCTGGCTCGTGACGTGTCATCGCTGCAGGATGCGGCGACGGCCGGAACCAATCAATTCACGGTGATGCCGTCTTCTTTGTCGTTCGGCGACCAGAAGGTTGCCTCACTGAGTGCTCCTCGGACAATTATGATCGCCACTCTCGCTGGATCGACCGGAGAATTTACTTTCGCGATTACGGGAGCTGATGCTGCAGACTTTATGCAGGCCAATACCTCCGAAGACGTGTTCCGCGGCTTTGCTTACGCGGTTGTCGTCTTCATGCCGAGGTTTCCCGGAGCAAAGTCCGCCTCGCTTACGATCACGAAGAGCGGATCCACGGCGGCCGTTGCCTTAACAGGCAATGCCGTCTTGACGGGGACGTTCGAAATCGTGAACAGCCTCACGGGAAAGGCCCTGGACATCGCCGGCGGCTCGAACGGAGCACTGATTGAGCAGAATTCGCTGAGCGGGCGTCCCCGGCAGCAATGGAGGTTCGTGCGGACTGGCGGCGGATATTACAGGATCGTCAATGCGTCTACTGGCAAAGCGCTGGATGTGGCCGGCCAATCCACTGCCAACGGAACACAGATCCAGCAGTGGAATTCTCACGCTATTCAGTTGACTTGGACCGCGAGTGCTTCACAAGGCGTTTTGGGCTACAACGTTTATCGGGGAACCGCTAGCGGCGGTCCTTACATAAAGCTGAATTCGAAGTTGGTGCCGGCAACTTCGTACGTCGATATCACCGCGCAATCGGGCCAAACCTATTACTACGTAGCCACTGCTATCAATCGCAGCGCAACGGAAAGCGCGAGGTCGGATGTGGCGAGAGCCACGACTCCGCCGAGCGCAAGCGACCAGGAATGGCAACTCGTAGCCGTGGATGCGGTGCACTACAAAATTGTCAGCAAATTGAGCGGCAAGGTACTCGATGTCACCGGAGGATCGGAACTGAACGGAACGCCGGTTCAGCAATGGCAATACGTAGGCAACCCGCAACAGCAGTGGGTGCTCATTGCTGTGCAACCGTACCGCATCGCGAACGCCTGGAGTGGAAAGGTCCTGGATGTGCCTTACGGCTCGCCGGAGGACGGTGCTTTAGTTCAGCAGTGGTCTGCAAACGGAAACAAACAGCAAAAATGGCAGTTTTTGCCCGTAGGCGGCAGGTATTATGCCATTCTGAATTCTTTGACGGGCAAAGTTCTGGATGCCTCCGGCTTCTCGACCTCAAATGGAGCCCTCATCCAGCAGTGGGAGTATCTACAGGGCGGAAATCAGCAGTGGAAACTTGTGCCCCTGACCGTCCGAGATTCGCGCGGCGTCTTTGTATTCGGTGCTCTCAATTTCAAACTCGTCAACCGTCTCAGCGGCAAAGTACTGGACGACACCGGTTTCTCGTTGTCAGATGGCACAGTGATGCAGCAGTGGACCTATCTGGGCGGCGCGAATCAGCAATGGCGGTTTGTGGCTCTCCCCAACTAACCGGCTTGTCGACTGAACTGGTGATCTGCCCTTCTCATACGTACAGGCCCATCGCCCGTTTCGCCTTACGCAAAGTATCTTCGGTAATAGGCATCACACGATCGCGCCCACATCGGAGAACCCCGTCCACGTAAGTCCCGTCTGCGGTAAGCTCCCGATAACGCTGCTGGATGGGCTCCAGGCGCGCGATCACCCCCTCTGCAATACGCTTCTTGAAATCCCCGTACCGCATGCCGGCTACGCTTTCTTTCGTGATGTGAGCGTCACATGCATGCCCTATGGTGAACAGATTTGCGATTCCGGGCCCCATGTTTTCAGGATCCACGGCTGGTTGCGAATCGGTCGTGGCGCGAGCGATTTTCCTTTGAATTGTTTTCGGGTCGTCGAGTAGAGCGATCGCATGGCCCGAGCCAGGAATCGATTTACTCATCTTCTGGCTTGGATCGTCCAATCCCATAATGCGCGCACCCACAGCCGGAAGCTGCGTAGCAGGCATCGTGAATGTGTCGCCGTACACGGAATTGAAGCGCTGCGCAATGTCGCGCGCCAGTTCCAAATGCTGCGATTGATCCTCTCCCACCGGCACAATACTCGCCTGATACAGCAGAATGTCGGCGGCCATCAGCACGGGGTATTGCAGGAGCCCATCACCTACTGTTTCCTGTCGCTCGGCCTTGGCTTTGAACTGGGTCATGCGCTGCAGCCAGCCGAGTGGAGTGACGCAGGTGAGCAGCCAGGCCAGTTCGGAATGTCCGGGAATGCTCGACTGCACGACGATGGACGATTGCTTGGGATCAATGCCGGCCGCGATAAAAAGGGCGGCCGTTTCGCGGATCTTGGCCGAGAGCACGGTCGGACGCTGGTAAACCGTGACGGCATGCAGGTCGACGATACAGAAGATGCTCTCGTAATTACCCTGAATTTCGGCCCAGTTCTTGAGCGCTCCGAGATAATTACCAATGTGTAGCTGGCCGCTGGGTTGAACGCCGGAAAAAACGCGTGCTTTCATTGCAATGAGCGAATCTTTATCGTAAGGGATGCAATCAGAACCGACGCTCGAAATTGGAACCGCAAGGACAACACTGGCGCACATTGAGAAACTCGTCTACGGGGGCGACGGCCTCGCGCGGATAGATGGCCAGGTCGTGTTGGTGCCGTTTGTATTGCCCGGCGAAGAGGTCTCGATCGCAACCGCGCGCGTGAAGAACGGGTTGCTGCGGGGTTCGGTCCTGAACGTTCCCCGGCCGTCTGCTGAGCGAATCGTTCCGCGCTGCGAATATTTCGGTGCATGCGGCGGCTGCCACTATCAACACGCCGCCTACGCCTTCCAATTGGAACAGAAGCATCAGATTCTGCTGGAAACGCTATTGAGAGTCGGAGGAATCCGCCACTCGGGCGAAATCCGCATCCTAAGCGGCGATCCGTGGTTTTACCGGAACAGAATCCAGCTTCACTTTTCCGGCGGAAGGTCAGGATTTCATCAGGCCGGCTCGCATCGCTTGTGTGCCATCGATCATTGCTACATCGCCTCTCCCCTGCTGGTAGAAGTAATCGCCGCATTCAGCACGGCGGCAACGCGGCGGGAGTGGCCCGCTTTCTTGCGCTCTCTTGAACTATTCACCAACGGAAGCGAGATTCAGCTTACCGTCGTCGACTCGACCCGGCCCGTGGCCGCTCGCTTCTTCGACTGGTGCCGCACCCTCATTCCCTCTCTGACTGGCGATCCGATACGATACACCGCTGCAGGATTCGAGTTCCGGATCAGCCGCAAATCGTTTTTCCAGGTGAACCGGTATCTCACGGACGCTCTGGTCGAGGAAGTGGTCGGAAACGTTAATGGAGACGAGGCGATCGATCTCTATTCTGGTGTTGGATTGTTCTCCCTGCCGCTCTCCAGGCGATTCCGAAGCGTAACGGCCATAGAGCGGGGCGCATCTGCATTTCGGGATCTCGAGTGGAATGCGGCCCGATCGGGAACAAATGTGCGTATCGCGAAAGCCTCCGCTACCGAATTTCTTGCGAGCCTGCAACAAAGCCCCGACCTGGTTGTGGCAGACCCGCCCCGCGCTGGATTGGGTCCCGAGGTCACCGCTGAGTTGCTGCGTATTCTGCCCGGTACGCTCATTCTGGTGAGTTGCGATCCCGCAACCATGGCGCGCGATCTGAAGAAGTTACTGGCGGCTTACCGGATTGAGCGGCTCACGCTGATTGACCTGTTCCCGCAGACCTATCATTTCGAAACGGTGGTCCACCTGGAAAGAA
>DATBHS010000035.1:0-18417 GCA_036557345.1 Bryobacteraceae bacterium | reverse complement strand
CGGGAATCAATGTCGGCCAGCACGAAGGCGGCGGGAAATCTCTCGAGATCCGCCGGTTCGGATTTAATCTCGATCACGGTGGGGTCAACGGCGGCCTGAAGGTGCTGGTTGATGACATGCAGCAGAACCAGGGAACGCAGGGGCACGGGCAGGGATACCTGGGCGCATTGAAGGCTTTGAGTCCCGAGCTGATCCAGGACGTCACCATCATCAATGGCCCGTTCAGCGCAGCCTACGGCGACTTTAGCGGATTAGGTGTGGTGCAAGTCCGCGAGCGTGAATCACTTCCGGACCGGTTGACGCTGCGCCTGGAAGGAGGAAACTTCGATACGGGCCGCGGATTCATCGCTTACAGTCCTGATGTGAATAATCTGGACGCGTACATTGCATACGAAGGGACCTACACGGACGGACCGTTTATCAATGCGGGACGATATCGCCGCGACAACATCAACGGAAACTATTTAAGAACGCTCGGAAATAATCAAAAGCTTGGATTCCGGATGATTCTCGGGCGAAACGATTTTTATTCGTCGGGACAGATCCCGCTTGATCTGGTGAACGAGGGCCTGTTGGACCGCTTTGGCTACATCGACCCGACGGACGGAGGGAAAGTTACACTCGGCACGCTGGGCGCGTATTACAGCAGGGAATTTGCCGACTCCGACAACTTAAAGGTCAACGGGTTCATTGGCCGGTCGCTGTTCGATCTTTATTCGAATTTCACGTTTTTTCTGAACGATCCCGTCTATGGCGATGGCATTCAGCAGCACGATTCGCGGCTTCAGGAAGGCGCGAACGCGCAATATATGCATGTGCACCACTTAGGCACTGTGCCAGCCGTGCTGACGGTCGGCGGAAACGCTCTCGCCAATCAGATCAACGTAGGGCTCTATCACCGCGAAGGTCGGGTGCCGCTTGATGTGACGACGCGCGCGGATGCCGATGTCAGCAATGCGGCAAGCTATGTACAGGAAAATGTCAGTCTATTCAACGGGCGGCTCGATGTCGGCGGCGGTCTCCGCTTCGACGAGTTCTGGTTTGATGTGGCCGATAAAGTGATCCCGTCTCAAAGCGGTTCCCAGTCACAGGGAAGATGGCAGCCGAAAGCGAATCTGGCCTATACTCCATCGCGCTCGATCCCGGTGACGTTCTATGTCAATTATGGCCGGGGTATAAACAGCGTCGATGCTCGCGGGGTAGTACAGCGGCCTGACGCACCTCGCGTCGCGACCACGGATTTCTATCAAGCGGGCGAGTCCTCAAACTTCGGCCGGTTCGCTTTCAGCGCCGACATGTTCCTCATCGATCATTCCAACGAACTGGTCTACATTCCCGACGACGGGAGCTTCGAATTCAAGGGGGCCACCCGCGCTTACGGATTCGAAACGAAAGCTTCCGTGGAGATCAATAAACACCTGTCTCTCAATGGAGGAATGACCAAAGTCTTGAACGCGTTCTACCAGGGAGGCGATCACAGGGTCTATGTGGACAGCGCGCCGCATTTCGTCGCGAACTCGGCGCTCACGTTGACAGCGTGGCGCGGCTGGAGCGGCTCTTTTCGGATGGGAGCCGTCAATCATTACAGGCTGGATGGCGAAGATCCTTCAATTATGGCATCGGGATTCACGACATTCGATCTGGGGATTGCCAAGCAGGTTCATCCGGGAATCGAGTTGAACTTGAGCATAGACAATCTGACCAACCGCGACTTTTACGAGACGCAAAATTACTTTGAATCGCGCGTGTGCCCCACCTGTCCGGTCATCGCTCGCATTCACGGGACGCCCGGTTATCCAGTTACGGTTATTGCCGGTGTGACATTCCGACTAGGGGGAAAATAGCGGTGGCGCGGATTCCTGTGGCAACTCCAAACACCGGGAAAATGAGACGGCTGCCATGATGAGTCTGGTTGTCATTATCGGGATCGGGTTCCTGCTGGGAATGCGCCATGCGATTGACCCGGACCATGTCGTTGCGGTTACAACCATCGTGAGCCGCCAGCGAAATATCTGGCACGCGGGTTGGGTGGGAATCGTATGGGGAGTCGGCCACACGATAACGATCGTCGCGGTAGGCGCCGCGATTATTTTGTTCAACCTGGCCATTCCAACCCGCGTTGGACTCGCAATGGAACTGGCCGTGGGTCTGATGCTGATCCTTCTGGGAGTGCTGAATCTCACGGGCGTCACGCAATGGATTACGGACCGGTTCTCAGCCGGTCACACTCACAAATCGGCCGTTCGCGCTCAACGCATCGGTTCCTATCAGTTCATTCGGCCGCTGGCGGTTGGAATTGTGCACGGACTTGCGGGGTCGGCGGCTGTTGCCCTGCTGGTTTTAACAACCATTCGGGACATTCGGTGGGCAGTCATTTATCTGTTGGTATTTGGTGTGGGAACGATCGCCGGAATGATGGTGATCACCATGATCATCGGCGCTCCCTTCGCCTATACGGGGAAACGCTTCTCCTCTTTCAATCGGGCGTTGGTATTGGGTTCGGGGATCGTCAGCATCGCGTTCGGCCTGTTCATCACGCTGCGTATCGGGTTCGTGGACGGGCTCTTCACGGCACATCCGCGCTGGACGCCGAGTTAGCTGGCCTACGGATATTAGGCAGTTTTCAAAAGACAAGCGGAAGCCGAACTCATCACCAGGCGTCCGTGCTGGATGCCCTTCGTCCCAATTAACCTGTCGGCAAGCTTCCGCACTCTTCTTGAGGGTCCCTTGACGATCAGAACTTCCAGGCACGCGCTCTGATCCAAGTGTGCGTGTGTTGTCGCGATGATCAGATCGTGATGATCATGCTGCATATCCATCAGCTTGTTGGGCAGTAGCCGCGAGTGATGGTTGTACACGAGGGTAATGGTGCCGATGACCGAGGCATCCGCTGATTCTACGGCTTCGGTGACTAAGCGATCACGAATCAGGTCGCGGAAGGCTTCGGACCGATTGGTGTAACCCTGTTTCGCAATAAACCGGTCGAAACGGGCAAGGAGTTCGGCGTCTATCGCCACGCCGGTGCGTGTCAACGCAGCCATGTATTGTTACTGGTATCAGCGTAGCAGCAATCCTGATAGGTGTGGCAACTTCTAGAGGTTGCCGAACTCCAATACTTTCGGCTCGGACTTGTCTTTCCCCAGAATTTTTGTAACAAGAAGGTCCAGGTCCTCGGCGCCAAAGCCGCGGCGTTCGCGCACGGTTTTCAATACGTGCTCTACCAGAGCCTCGTAGAGCTCCATGATGGCTTCGACTTTGGCATCCACCGGAACTTTCTGGTGGTCAACTGTTTTTACGTAAGGCTCCTGGTAGACCTTCGACATCTCCACGACGAAGGTTTTTTTGAAGTATCGATACCGGTCCTGGCCGTTGCCGGCCCTCTGGAGCAGGTCAAATTGCTGGAGCAGGTCTTTGTACTGTCCCTGCAGCACCTGTGCCAGCTTCTGGACGGCTGGACCTAGCGGGTATCCGAGAAACTCGTCTTTGCCCGAGAGCGGGTAATAGTTTTTATCTTTCGACGCCCAGGCTGAAAACTGGCCGAAGAGTTTCGGCGCGCGGACAGCCGTAAAGCGGTAGTATGTCATCGGCGTCTTGTCGTCCATCAGCTTTGACATCCGCTGATCCATGCCCTGGCCGACTTCTGCTTTATCGACAATATGAATGACGCGCTGCTTGAGAAGCGCGTAGCTATCGAGCGTTCCGCTGCGCATGCCTACGTGCACGAGACTTGCGCTGTTAGATAGAAGGAGGTCAAACAGTTTCAGTTGACAGGCTCTCGTTTTGCCCGTGAAAGGCGCGTCTTCCCAGAATTTGCCAAAGAAGATGCAGCCGTTGAATCCGAAGTGCTCGGTAATTTTTTGCGGTTCGAGATCGCCCGCCACGATCACGGTGCGGTAAGGTGTCAGCCTGGCGCATAGCTGGGACATGGCTGTGGCGCTCGAATCGAGGTTGGGATGCAAGCCGCCCTGTTTGCCCGACCCTCGCGACCAAAGCACGATGATATGCTGCTTCGGCTGGACTCCTTTCCGCTCCAAAAAGTCGTACATCTCCGGCTCTGTGACGTTCACCTGCGATAACAGGAGCTTCCTGAAGTGGAGCAGATTTTCCATTCCGCTACTCGTGCCGAGCTTTTCCAGCAGAATATTGGTGGCATGACCGACCGTCTTGACGTCCAGGACGCCCCCTTGTACCGGCAACGCTCGGAGCGGGGTGAGCGTCTTGCTGATCGCGCGTTCAGGATCGCGGGCTTTGATCGAAATGACGCGCACGGGGGCGATTTGCCAGTCGTTTAAGTAATGTGGAATGATTGTGCCGGGCTTGTCGCGTCCGGTCACGTCCTCCTCCGCGCTGATGACAAGCACTCCCAGTGTTTTCTCGCAACACAGGGCCGCTCCCACCTGAAAAATATCGCCAGTCCCTTTTGCGTTCTGCACCATGATCATCCGCACGCCGGATTGGAACATTGCGTCCAGAGCGGCTTGAAAAGCGGTTGAATCCGTTACAAAATCCTTCAGATTCGGAGACTTCAGCCCTTGAAACAGAGAATTCCAACCGGTAAATGCCGCCATTTGTCAGATATTAACGCCAAAAAAGGAGAAGGCTGACCGCCACGGGGGCGTGTCCTAGCCGAGTCGCTAATCGCACCCGATCCGGCAAACGCTATTTCCGGGGTGTTAACAATGCCGAGATATCGACGGTATAACTCTCGAGATTTTCGCGCGAATGGGCGGCTCGGATAGAGCGAACACGTGCCTCGAGTTTCTTTGCTTCGCCTTTACGTTTCAAATGCCGAAGCAAGACGGCTTGATTCGCGAGGACTTCAGCGGTAGAGATGCTTTCGGGACCCGAAGTGCTCAGATGGATTTCCAAGGCACGCCGTAGGGTGGCTTCCGCGTCGGTGTAGCGCCCCTGGCGGAAGTAAAGCGCTCCAAGGTTATTCAATGTCGATGCCGTTAACGCATGTTGGGGGCCGACCGTCCGTGTCAGTACATGCAGTGCGCGTCGATAAAGGTCCTCCGCCGCGTTGTATCGCGACTGAATAAAGTTCAGGTGTGCGAGATTTCCAAGACTTACTGCGAGATCCAGCGGGGGCCGTTCCGGCCGCTTCTCGAGAATCGACAGCGCGCGCCGGGTCAGAGCCTCCGCCTCAACATAGCGGCCCATTCTTGCATAGAGGATCGCCAGATTATTAGCCGCCCTTGCGATCACGGGGTCGTTGGGTTGGGGTGCGTTATCCCAGATGAGCATTGCCCGCCTGAGGAGCGGTTCTGCGGAGGCGCGTCGGCCCTGACCCATCCGCAAGAGTGCAAGGTTGGTCAGCGCAGTAGTCAATGCCGCGTCATTCGCTGGAGTAACCTCCTCGAGAATGGAGATAGCCTGCAGATAGAGGGGCTCGGCAAGTGCATTCTCTGCCTGAACCCGATAGACCTCGGCCAGATTGTTCAGCGCCACTGCTATGGCGGCGTTCTTCGAGCCAGAGAGTTGACGGCGAATCTCCAGCGCGCGCCGCGCAAATGTTTCGGCATCGCCATAACGACCTTCATCCCGGTAGATAGAGGCGAGGTTATTTAGACTCACAGCCAACCGCTCGCACTTTTCGTCTCCGGCAATCAGCCGGTAGGCATCAAGATATCGGCTCTCGGCCTCCAAATGCCGATTTTGTTCTCGAAAGTGATTACCTTCGGCAGTGTCTTTCAGCCAAGCATCGTCCTGACTAAAGCTGTGACTGGTGGGAACCAGGAAAAGCACGGCCGAAGCGCAAGCCCAAATGCGTGTGGTATGCGGCATAGGCGGATTCCTCGGATCCCAACGCTACACTTCGGGATGGTGCAATTAGAAGCACCACAGCGTAAGCTACCGGCACCGTACCGTACTTTTCTAGTAACTTGCTTTGGTAAGTCGAACAAAAGAGTATTATGAATAAGTTTCCGCTTAACCCTTGAGGAGATGGGATGATGCAGTCCAACGGCATCCCGGCCGACGCCATTGAGGCGGAACTTTTCAAGATCCTGGCCAGCCCGGTATTCAGCAAAGCGGGCCGGGCAAGCCGATTCCTGCGTTTCGCCGTCCGGCAATATCTCGAAGGAAAGAGCTCCGAACTGAAGGAATACGTGGTCGGAGTGGAAGCGCTGGGCAGAAAGCCCGACTTCGATCCGCGGGTTGACCCGATCGTGCGGGCAGAGGCCCAGCGCCTGCGCACGAGACTCAATGAATACTACGCCTCGGTAGGAAAGCACGACACTGTCAGAATTTCCATCCCGAAGGGGACGTATGTCCCCACCTTCGACCTGAACGGCGTGCCGGCGCATGAGGTGGCGACGCTGGGGCGAGTGAGATGGTTGCGCCGGTGTTTGCTCTGGCTTGCATTGGCTGCAGGGTTAATGATCGTTGCCGTTGCGTTTTCTGTACAGCGGCTGTTGCACGCGTCTCCCGTGGTTACACGGTCAGTCCGGCTCACGAATGACGACTTTAGTAAGAGCTCTGAACTGGCTACAGACGGGCCACGAATCTACTTCTCGGCATGGAAGGGGGGACGCGGCGTCCTGGCTCAAGTGCCCTCGGCGGGCGGCCAGACAGAGCTGATACCAACACCGTCGATTGGATTAGACGCGAGTGCCTGTCTTAGAGGCATCTCTCATGACAGCCAAAGGCTGCTGGTCGTGACGGGCAAGCAGCGAAGTTCGCTCACAGGGTATACGCTCTGGACGGTGAGGTCCTCCACGCTCGCCAGCCGGCGTGTGGGGAACCTTGTGGTCAACGACGCAGGCTGGTCTCCTGATGATCGGCAAATCGCCTACTGCACTGGTAATCAGATCTGGATCGGCGATGCTGACGGATCTAAGGCGCACAAAATCGCTGAGCAAGGAGATCTAACGGGTTACCCTCGTTGGTCGCCCGACGGACGCCGAATCCGATTCACGTCGCTGGTGTGGGACACGTATCAGCAAACGATCTGGGAGGTCTCTGCCGCAGGGGGGCCTGTTCACCCGCTTTTTCCTAGTTGGAATGCGGAGCAATGGGGCGGGCAATGGACGCCTGACGGGCTTTACTTTGTGTTCAATTCCGAGTCAGACATCTGGACTGTGCGGGAACGAGCACCTTGGCCCTCAAAGGCTCCAAAGCCGGTCCAGCTCACGTTCGGGCCGCTCAACTTCCTCGCTCCGCTACCCTCCGTTGACAGCCGGAGGCTCTATGCGGTCGGCGAGATCAGGCGCGGCGAACTGCTTCGCTATGACGCGAAGCGCACGGAATTCGTTCCCCTGTTTCCAGGTTTATCAGCCGACGATGTAAATTTCTCGCGTGACGGCGAATGGATGACCTATGTTACTTATCCGCAAAACGAGTTATGGCGAAGCCGGCTGGATGGCAGTAGCCGTCAGCAATTGACCTCCGCTCCGATGAGAGTGACCACGGCGCGATGGTCGCCGGATGGACGCCAGATTGCGTTTGAAGGAAGAATGCCTGGGCAGACGTGGAAGGGGTACCTGATTGGAGCCGATGGCGGAACTCCTAAAGAAATCGCGGCAGGACCCTGGCCGCATGCGACTTGGTCGCCAGACGGTACACAGATGGTTTTGGGGAGCGGCCACGCACCTCTGAACAAGTTATTCTTCCTTACCCTAGGGACAGGCAAGCTCTCGCCGGTACCTGGAAGTGACGGCATCAGCAATCCGACCTGGTCGCCAGACGGGCGTTACGTGGTTGCCGCCAGAGACGTAGATGATGCTTGCATGCTGTTCGATCTGGACAAACAAGCCTGGTCCGAGATTGCACCGACATCGTGCTCGTGGCCGTATTGGACCCGTGACGGTAGGAGCTTTTTCAGTTTGGAAGGCAAGGGCGCGGCGATCTGGCATTTCGAAGTCAAGACACACAAGTTCGAGCGGCTGGTAAGCCTAAAGGATTACCGGATTACGGGAAACTATTCTGCCTGGCTCGGCATATCGCCGGATGGCTCGCCGATGATCCTGAAGGATGCCGGCAGCCAGGAGATCTATGCGCTCGAATGGCAGGTGCGGTGATTGTAGCGGTTGCTGGCGCTCGAGACTCTCGCGTTTGCTGCGCGTAACTTGTCTAATCCAAAGTGAAAGTTACGTATTGGAGTTTCGTATCGCGCTGGATCTGTAACACCACTGGCGCGCCCGGCGGAAGCGCCTTCAATGCGTTTCGCAGGCCCTCGAGCGTTGTTACCTGCTGGCCGTTCAACTGCCGGATGACATCTCCCGTCACGAGCGGCACTTCATTGGGCGAGCCGGCGGCCTTCGCGGCGACAATAATACCGAACGGGCTGCGCAGCCCTGAGACCATTGCGGCGATTTTGTAGTCGATCTCGACGCCGAGGATTCCCAGAGCAGGCACCACATTCTTTCCGGGATCTGCCAGCGAAATCACCTGGTCCATATCGTGCTTCTCTTCAACGACGCGCACATTGAAAGTCGCCTGATCCGTTCCGCGAAGTATCACGACCTTCGCTGTGTCTCCAAAATCGCGCAACAGGAAGTGATAGCTGACGGTCGGCAAATTATCGGCGGGCTGACCGTCAAGGGAAACCAGAACATCCCCAGCCATGAGGCCCGCGGCTTCGGCCGGCCCTCCGGGTGTCACGTCCGAAATGATGACGCCGTAGTTTTTGGCTAGTTTGAGTGCTGATGCCATGGCTGGCGTGATGGCTTGCACGCCTATACCGATCTCTACCCGGCGCACACGTCCGTATTGGCGTAACTGGCGGTAGACGGTTCTGACCGTCGCGCACGGGATGGCGAAGCCGAGCCCTTCGTTGCCGCCCGATTGAGACAGGATAAACGTGTTCATGCCGACCACTTCACCATCTACATTTACAAGCGGCCCTCCGGAATTGCCCGGATTCACCGGCGCGTCGGTCTGGATATAGATCAGGGGTGAATCGGAATCGACTTGGCGCGCAACGGCCGAGACAAGCCCGTGAGTCACTGTGTTCCGAAGTCCCTGTGGGCTGCCAAAGGCAAAGACGGTTTCGCCTTGCCGCAAATTTCGGTAGGCAGCGAGAGGAAGCGCTGGAAGTTTCGCGCCGTCCACCTTCAAAAGCGCGAGATCGATTTCGCGCGTCTGGCCGACGATCCTGGCAGGAAGCGTGGTCACCTTGCCCGAAAGCGCGGACGCCAATGATCCGTCGGCGTCGGGCGGCGGGAGAACGACTTCGATGCGCTGCGCGCCGCTCACGACGTGCGCGTTCGTCATAATGTAGCCTTCAGGATCGATAACGAAGCCTGATCCGACTACCCGTCGCTGCCCGATCGAGCCACCGGTTCTTCCAGGGCTTTCCTCCAAACTTCCGTAGCCGGTCACCAGAATCTGGACGACGCTAGGCGCGACCTGCTTAATCAGCGAGTCGACCAACTCATTGGCCCGCCGCAAAGCGTCGCGTGGGCTTACTTGTATGGCCTCCGTTGTTTTTGGCTTTGCCGTTTGCGCGGCTAGAAATGGGCTGAGGCCCAGTGCTGCCATGAGAGCGGTCGCCACTAACCTCTTCACGGTGTTGTGGTTCACGGTTCTAAATATGCGTCCTGGGATGAGCGCGATTTATTTTGTTTTTTTAGATTTAGGTGGTCACTTGGCGGCGCAATCGCAGGCTTACACGTTGCCGGCCTTCGTTCCGTCTTTTCTAAGAGCGTAGGCGGTTTGCGCCAGAACGTCTTACACTACTAAATCAGCGTCCATGCGGATCAGCTTGTTCGGCAATCTGCGTATTAGCATCGCCGGGCACCCGGTCACGGCCATCAACACGAACCGCCTGCATTCTCTGATCGCATATTTGATCCTGCATAGTGATACCCCGCAGCCCCGCGAGCGGGTGGCCTTTCTCTTATGGCCGGGATCAAAAGAATCGCAGGCGCGAACGAATCTCCGGCAGCTCCTTCATCATTTGAAACGAGCATTGCCGGACGAATGCAATTCGCTGGTGACTGACAATTTCACGCTTCACTGGCGCCAGGACGGTTCGTGGACGGCCGATATCGTCGATTTTCAGGCGGCGATTGCCGATGCCGCGGCTGCCCGGGCGGTCAACGACTCTGCGCGAGAGATAGGGTGCCTCGAGACCGCTGCCCAACTGTACGAAGACGACCTCCTGCCTGGGCTCTACGACGACTGGCTCACGCCGCTGCGCGAAGAGTATCGGAACCGGCTCTCACAGGCTCTGCACCGTCTCGCGACGCTCTTCGAAGAGCGGGGAGAGTATGCGGCGGCCATTCCGTGGGCCGAGCGCCTTTTCGCGCTCGATTCGCTTTCAGAGGCGCATCATCAACTGTTGATCCGGCTGCATGCTGCCAACCACGACCGCGCTAGCGCGCTGCGCGCCTATCATCAGTGCATGCGCGTGCTGAGGCGCGAAATGGGCGTCGCGCCGAGTCCGGAGACGCGCGCGCTCTTTGAGCGAGTCTTGAAAGCGGAATCCGGAACGTCCCGCGAACTGCCGTCAGGATCACTCGCCTCTTCCGCTTCCAAGACGGTATCGCCACTCCAGAAGGCTCGTCCGCTGGTGGGCCGCACGAAGGAATGGCACCAGCTAACTGCCGCCTGGCAATCGGCAGTGGAGGAAGGTCCGCGAGTAGCGCTGATCTCAGGTGAGCCGGGGATCGGCAAGACCAGGCTTGCAGACGAGCTGTATCAGTCCTGTGTCCGGCAGGGATATGCGGCAGTGCGCAGCCGTTGCTACGCCGGACAGGGACAGGCCGCGTACGCGCCGGTGGCGGAATGGCTGCGTTCCGATGTCATACGCGCGTGTTGGACCAGGCTGGCGCCGCGGCAACTGGCCGAACTGTCGCGGCTGATACCCGACGTTCGTGAGCAGTTTCCAAACATTGAGCCGCTTGCGTCCGGCCAGAGCGGCCCGTTGAGTGAAAGCTGGCAACGTCTTCATTTTTACGAATCGTTGAGTGCCGCGGTCGGAAAGTGCCGGAAGCCGATGCTCCTGTATCTCGATGACATGCAATGGTGCGACTCTGATTCGTTCGAGTGGCTCAATGCGCTGCTAAACTCCTCCGCCGCACTAGGAGTGCTGGTGCTGGGGACGGTGCGGGGGGAAGAGACGGGCCGGGAGCATCCGTTTACCCGGTTCCTTGCGGGGCCACGGCAACTGGGGATCGTTCTTGAAATTCCGCTCGAGCCTCTGGATGCTCAGGAGACCGCCGAGTTGGCACGGCGCGAGTCTGCGAAGCCGCTTGAAAGCGGACACTTGGGAGAGATCTTCCGGGCCACCAGAGGTAACCCTCTGTTCGTGGTGGAAAGCGTGCGCGCCGGCTTGCAGAGCACGCGCGTCCACGCTGTTATCGCGGCTCGGCTCGGTCAGCTTACCACGAATTCTTACGAACTCGCCGGGCTTGCCAGCGTGGTGGGCCGGCCGTTCTCCTTCGAATTGCTCGAAAGGGCTACCGATTGGGACGACAGCAGCGTGTCCGATGCGCTGGACGAGCTTTGGCGCCGGCGAATCGTGGAAAGCCGCGGAGTCTCCGAGTACGATTTCACCCACGATCGTCTGCGGGAAGTCGCCTATGAAGAGTTGAGCCTCGTGCGCCGGCGCTACTGGCACCGGCGGGTGGCGCGGGCGCTAAGCGAAGTGTATGCTGCCGACGTTGAAAGCTGGAACGGACAGATTGCGTCGCATTTCGAGCGTGCCGGCATGGCGGAAGAAGCGATTGAGCGCTATCGCCAGGCGGGCGCTTACGCGCGGGCCCGTTATGCAGACGCGGAGGCGGCGGGCTTGCTCAAGCGCGCCCTGGCTCTATGCCGCGGATTTCCCGAATCCGGGCGGACGTTGAACCAGGAGCTGGATTTGCTCGTCACGCTCGGTCCGGTACTGGTCACGACCGAGGGGTACTCCGCGCAGGAGGTAGGCGCGACATACGAGCGTGCCCTGGACCTTTCGAGGCGGCTGGACAATCGCAATATCTTCGTCATTCTGAGCGGCATCTGCGTGTTTCACCTGGTACGCGGCGATCTGGAAAAAGCGCGCCAGTTCAGTCTCGAATTTTTATCGCTGGCCGAACGGGAACCGACTCCGGAGCTTATGCTGGAGGCGAACTTCATTCGGGGAGGCAGCCTTTTCCATTCAGGCCAACTGGAAGCTGCGCTCGAGCACATGACCGCCGCTCTCCGCACGCACAGCGGTGTCGCTGAATCGGTGCTCGGTCTGTTTGCCGGGCCCGACCTAGGGGTCTTTTGCCGCTGCTATCTTGCTCATCTGGCGTGGCACTCCGAAGACGAAGACCGCCCGGAGGATTATGTCGAAGCAGCGATAGTTGCGGCCGAAGAGATGCGGCACCCTTTCAGCGAGGCCATCGCGCTCGACTATGCCGCGATGCTGCACGTGTTCCGCGGGGAAAGCCGTTTGGCCCTCGAACGCGGGCGGAAAGCCGTGGAGTTATGCACCCGCTATGGTTTCGCTTATTACCTGGCGATGGCGAACGTGCTAACGGGATGGGCGGCCGCTGCCGAGGGTGATATCGAGCATGGATTGACACAACTTCGCGAGGGGATGGAAGGGTTACACAAATTGGACGCTGAACTTCGCCTGCCTTACTATTACACGCTGCTGGCTGAAACTCTCGAGCGCACCGGCCTGGTCGGAGAAGCACTGGCGAGTCTCTCGACTGGCTTCGGGTTCGCGAGCAAAAATGGAGAGAAGTGGGCTGTGCCGGAATTGTACCGCGTGCAGGGAAACCTCCTGGCAATGCAAGGAAAGCTCGAAGCGGCATGCGCCAGCTACCGGCGAGGCGTTGAGGCAGCACGGGAATGTGAATCCCGGGTGTTAGAACGCAGATTATCGATCCTCGTGGACGGAACGGCCGTAACCGTCTCCACAGAACGCTCTTAGAACGCCGCGCCGGGCAAAGTGAATCTATCCGGCGCGCATCTTGCTCAACCCTGAGTGGCGCACACTCCGGCCCAGACGGTTCGGCGAAGACCGCCGCGTATGCCAATGAGGAGGACCGAAATGTCATTGCAACAAGCTATTACCGAATTTCGAGGCCAGTTTCGAGGCCAGGTAATCGAGCCTGAAGATCCGCTGTTTGAGCAGGCAAGGAAAGTTTACAACGCGTCGATCGACCGCAAGCCGCGGCTTATTGCCAAGTGTACCGATGTCGCCGATGTGATAACGGCGGTGCGAATGGCAAAAGCACAGGGATTGCCGGTTTCGATCCGCGGGGGAGGCCATAATGCAGCCGGCCTGGGCGTCTGTGACAACGGCCTGGTGATCGATCTTTCGCCGATCAAGTATGTCCGGGTAGATCCTTCCGCGCGCACGGTGCTGGTAGGGGCGGGCTGCACGTGGGGCGAGGTGGATCACGCTACGCACGCCTTCGGCCTGGCTGTACCGTCCGGCATCGTCTCCACCACGGGTGTGGCGGGGCTGACGTTGGGTGGAGGAATGGGCCACCTGACCCGGAAATACGGACTGACGATCGACAACCTGCTGTCCGTTGACCTGGTGCTTGCCGACGGCAGCTTTGTGGTTGCGAACGCGGAAGAGAATCCGGACCTGTTCTGGGCCGTGCGCGGCGGTGGAGGCAATTTCGGTATTGTGACGTCGTTCCTGTTCGAGGCGCATCCGGTCCACACCGTTTGTGCCGGGCCGATGCTCTGGAACCTGGAAGACGAAGCCGACGTGATGAAGTGGTACCGCGAGTTCATCACGCATGCGCCCGAAGAGATGAATGGGTTTTTCGCCATTTTGGGCGTCCCGCCTGGCCCGCCGTTTCCAGAAGAACTGCATCTTCGCACGATGTGCGGCATCGTGTGGTGCTATCTGGGCTCGTTGGAGCAGGCCAACGCGATTTTGGAACCGATCCGCAGCTACCGTCCGCCGGTGTTCGAATTCTTTGTGCCGATGCCGTTCCCGATGCTGCAAGGAATGTTTGACCCGATTTATCCGCCCGGTTTGCAATGGTACTGGAAGGCCGATTTCTTTAAGGATCTCAAGGATGAGGCAATCGAAAAGCATCTCGAGCATGCTGGGCTGTTGCCCACCTGGCAATCGGGCATGCACCTGTATCCGGTGAATGGAAAAGTGAATCGCGTACGCGAAGGCGATACGCCGTTCAGCTATCGCGATGCGGTCTGGAGCCAAGTGATTGTAGGTGTGGATCCCGATCCGGCGAACTTCGGGAAGATCTCAACCTGGGCCAGGAATTATTACGACGCACTGCATCCGTTCGGCGCCGGCGGAGCTTATTTGAATTTCATGATGGAGGAAGGCGAAGACCGGATTCGCGCGACGTATCGGGGAAACTACAACCGGCTGGCTGCGATAAAGGCTAAGCACGATCCGGGCAACTTCTTCCGTGTGAACCAGAACATTCGTCCGGCTGCGTAAGGCCAGACAACATCAGACACGAGTCTCGGGTAAAAGCTTAGAAATCCCCGCGTGCGGCTATTGTTGCCGGAGGTACAATAGCCGCTTCCCTGGAGTTGGGCCTCATGGCTCGTGGTCTCGTTAGGGAGGCGCTTAGGCGAAGCCAATACGGCGAGGTGACTGCCGGCTCGGCAACTGCATTCTCGACGGGAGGCGAGAATGCGAATATGCAAGGACTGAATTTGCTTGATCGGATCGAGCCTGCCCGATCCCTGGACTTTGGACATTGTTGCGCCAACCCCGTGGTGGCGCAGTAACTCGTGACCAATGTTGTTAGACTTAAGCCTGAAGTCACACGCAACTGCAAGCTGGAGGGCGGTGCTTCAGCCCGCGTAGAGCTTTAGCTCCGCTGCTGGTCATAGGCACTCGACCATGGAAATTCTTTGGGGAGCGTGACAAGAGCTGCCTTAACCGGATTCCATTCGATATATCTGCGAATTCTTGCAAAATCACTTTCGTTACGGACGAGCCGGTCGAAGTACTCCGGCTGCCAGAAAGGTTGGCCCGTTCTGGACAGGAGTTGGTTGACCCGATAGGCGGTCGCCCCCTTCACTCGCCGAACGAGAGCAGCCAGGGAGATGTGTGGGGTCCACAGCACATGCACATGATTCGGCACGACCACATAGGCATGCAGCGAGCAGGAACCGTCTCCAACCAGGGCTTTCAAATGATCGGTGATTAAGCGTGCAATCTGCGGTTGTCGCAGGTAAACCGGGCCACTTGTATGTGTGTCCAGGAGCCGATCCCAAATGGCGAAGGTCTTGCCTGAAGTCAGATGTTCCGGAAGAAAGACACGAGTGGCGGGTAAACTTCCCCAGAGTCGCCAGGTGACAAACGTGGGGACATCCGGAGCATCCCAGTGTGGCAGGCGACGGCGATAGCGCTTCACTCTTGTTGATCGTGCGCAGGAATTCGTCGATCTCTCAAGAGAACAGTTGCAGGGCTGAAGCCCCGCGCGGAGACTGTAACGGAAACTGTGTAAACGGGTGGAGTAATAACATCACAGCGCATCGACTAAGTCGGGCTTGAGCCGATCGCCAAAAATCATCATCAACTGATTCATCACTATATCCCAGCCTTGGCGTTTATTCCAGCGATTGGAAAAATTACGAATGTTCAGAAAAAGAATTTTGATCACCGCCTCATCGTGCGGAAAAACCTTGCGGTTGGAAATGTTCTTGGGCATCTGCGAGTGCAGACTCTCAATGGCATTGGTGGTGTAGATGATACGGCGCAATTCGACCGGATATCGGAAGAACGTGGTCAGCTCGTCCCAATGATTGCGCCAAGCCGCCACGGAAGCGGGGTAGCGAGCCTCCCAGACTTGTGCGAATCGGTCCAGTGCGAGTTGGGCTCCCTCGACGGTCGCCGCTGTGTAGATCGGGCGCATGCCAGCGCACAGCGCTTTGCGGTCCTTCCAGGAAACGAACTTGGTCACGTTGCGGATGTGATGCACCACGCAGAGCTGGACATCGGCTTGCGGGAATACGGATTCCACGGCCTGGCGCAAGCCGGTTAATCCGTCGCCGCAAACGATCAGCAAGTCCTGCGTGCCGCGGGCTTTGAGATCGTTGAAGACTTTGATCCAGAAACGGGCGCCTTCGGTTTCTTCGATCCATAGCCCGAGCACTTCTTGCTTGCCGGAAAGACTCACGCCCAGCACCGTGTACACGCATTTCTTAAGCACGCCTTTCTCGGTGCGTACGGCTACGCGCAGGCCGTCCACAAAGACGATCGGATAGACGCGATCTAACGGCCGGTTTTGCCATTCCGCGATCTGCTGCTGCAGTTCTTCGGTGACACGCGAGACAAATTGCGGCGAAATCTCCACGCCATAAATTTCCTTGACGTGCTGTTCGATCTCGCGGGTGGTCATGCCGCGCGCGTAGAGCGAAACGACGGCTTCCGAGAAGTTGCCCACTGAACTCTGGCGCTTGGCGACGATCTTGGGCTCGAAACTACTGTTGCGGTCACGCGGCGTTTCGATGCCGATCTCTCCGAAGTCGCCCCGCACGGTCTTACCTGTGGCACCGTTGCGTGAGTTGCCGGTGCCGCGACCCTCCGGATCGTGTTTGGCATAGCCGAGGTGCTCTTCCAGCTCTAGTTCCAGAAACGCCTCCAGCGTGTCCTTCACCAGTTTCTGAAACAGTTGCTTGGTGTCGATGGCCTGGGTGCCGCCGCCGGCGCGCACCTGGTCCATCAACAATTTCTTGAAATCGGTAGTATTTTCCGAACCGGCGGCGAGTGCCGCCTCCAGCGGTTGTGTTGTTTGCCTCATGGAGCTATTTCCTTTCTGTTCACTTGGCGTTTTCGGTTGAGCTCCACCGCATCTGGGTCGGAGGCCAGCGCCGCGCTTTGTTTTGGAGCTCCGGTCGCCCTCCCGGCTCCCTTTGCCCCAAAACAAGCTATTGCTAGCCTATTTCGAATCCAAAACAATTTACACAGAAAATGTTACAGAACCCCCGCGCGGGCTCAAGCCCACCCTCCGAGTCGCCGGTTCACGTCAGGTTTCACGCTTACGTCAAATGACATTGGCTCAAAGTGGCCGCACTACCCTCCGTGTATCGAGTAAAATGCCCAAACTCCAGGGATCGAGCCTGCCCGATCCCTACAAAGACTCACTGCACGGACCGGTCAGGCTTCTGAGCTTTGATCCGCAATGCGACATCTAATTTGTGTTCAGGCGTGAGCATCACACGCTGGCCGCCTGCGTGGGTAAACTTTTCCTTTTCGAGGATAACCCCGGTGGATGGGTCGATCCAATCCGCCTGATAAGTGCCGTCAGGCAGATCGAGTGTGAGGCGCTCGCGGTACGCTCCCGGCTGCGCCTGATAAACGTACGGTTTGCGCACGCAGTGGTGATGATAAAGCGCGTACTCCTTTCCGCGTTCGCTCATTCCGCGGTAATAGACGCCGGCCGGCAGACCGCTTTTCACAAAGCTGCGATCCGGCTTCATCTTGATGAAGTCGAAGCTCTCGATAAATTGCTTCAGGCACTGCATCGTTTTGAGGACCGGTTCGTTCGCAGCGGCTGTTCCAGCAGGATCCTGAACCGAGTACATGCCATTCAGATTGTTGAAACTCGAGCCTCCCCCAACCATGAACTCCCAAGCCTCCGCGCGAACGGCCCCAATCTTGTCTCCCGTGTACCAAGAGTCAAGCGGGTAATAGCCCGTCTCGTTCAGGTCAATCGGTTTGTTTCGATCGTAGAGGTAATCAAGAGCTTTCATGCCGCCCACTTGCTCGTCGGGTGTTTGCCAGACGTATTGCGTCACGATGACACTTACGTTGGGGTTCTTGGTGAAATCGACCGGTCCGCCGATTGGCCCTTGGACTTGTTGCCCGAGCAGATGCTTCTGGGGAAGCGTGCTCTCGGTTTTCGTAACCAAGTCGACCAGGTGCCCAATCCATGCGCCGGCTAAAGCCCGGGGCGTACCGTACGAGAAGGGCTCGTCGCAGATTTCGAGGATCACGTTGTCAAATGAGTTCGTTTCCTCCACAATCCGTCGAATGAAGTCTTCCTGGCGTCGCACCAGTTCCGGGTGTTTGAGCGTTTGGACGTCGTCCTTGTCAACGTGACCGACGCCCTGGATGTTGTTCTTCCAGTTAAGTGGCGACATTGGCCAGCTACCTCGGTTCTGGGCGTTGAAGAAGCAAATCTCGACAACGATATCGCGCGCACCGGCTTGCGCCACGAAGTCTTTGAGGCGGCGGAAGTATTCCGGGTCCCATTTGTCCAAATCGAACCGGTTGCCCCCTGAACGGTATCCCGGACTCGAGCTGCGAGCCCAAGGCTGGATAAGAATTCCAGGTTTGGGGGCCAGCGTGTTCTCGAGCGGAAAGGCGCCTTCCGGCTCGACGAATGCCGCTGGATAGATGCGAGTATAGTTCAGGCCATAGCGTTTCAGCGCATCAAGATAGGCGATGTAGTTGAAGGATCGGTTGATTACCGCGCCATAATGCTCTGCCGAGGTGACTAAGATGGTGGGCTTGCCTCGAAAGAGATAATAGTGAGGATTATCGGGATG
>DATBHS010000034.1:0-6535 GCA_036557345.1 Bryobacteraceae bacterium | reverse complement strand
CGCCTGAATCGCGAACTGCCGTCTCCGGCCATCGACGAGGCCGTCGAAAAGCTCACGCGCCACGACTTCACCCGCTCCGTTCTCCAGCACAATCAGGACTTCTACAAGGTGATCCGCGACGGCGTCCCGGTAAGCTTCCGGGACCCGAAAGGGAATCTGCGCCATGCGCAGGCCCGCGTGATCGACTTTCAAAATGTCGCCAACAACCGCTTCCTGGCTGTCCGCGAGCTGAAGATAACAGGTCTCCGAACACCGAACTACAACCGCCGAGCTGACCTCGTCTGTTTCGTGAACGGCCTTCCCCTCGTGTTCATCGAGCTGAAAGCCGTCTACAAAAACATTCGTGCCGGCTTCGATAACAACCTGCGTGACTATATGGACGAGAACGTCATCGGCCACGCCTTTCACCACAACGCGTTTCTGATCGTCAGCAACGGCCACCGCGCCCGCTACGGATCGATCACCAGTCAATGGGAGCACTTCAACGAATGGAAGCGCCAGGAAGAAAGCGAAAAAGGTGGCGTCGAGGCGGAAATTCTGCTCAACGGCATGCTCGCCAAAGACCGGCTCCTCGATCTGATAGAGAATTTCATCCTGTTCGATAGCAGCAAACCCGGAGCCGTCCGCAAGGTGATCGCCCGCAATCACCAGGTGCTGGGTGTCAACAACGCCGTCGACTCAGTGATCCGGCAGGAGGAACTCAAACGAAAATTTCCTCTCGATGAGCGGCTTCGCCACCGGACCATCGAATTACTAATTGAGCCTCGCGAGCGCCTTACCGCAGCTATTTCGGACCAGCCATCGTCCGTCGAGATCGTTGAGCGCGCGGATCCGGACCTTGGACGCCTGGGCGTTTTCTGGCACACGCAGGGCAGCGGCAAGTCCTATTCCATGGCCTTCTTCACGGAAAAGGTCCGCCGCACCGTGCCCGGGAACTTTACGTTCCTGGTTATGACGGACCGCAATGATCTAGACACACAGATCTACCGCACATTTGTCGGTTGTGGCGTCGCAGATGAGAACGCTCCCAGTGCAAGCTCCGGCAAGGAACTGGCGTCGGTGCTGCGTGAGAATCACCGTTACATCTTCAGCCTGATCCACAAGTTCAACCAGGACATAAACCCCGATGAACCTTACAGCACGCGCGATGACATTATCGTTATCTCCGATGAAGCTCATCGAACCCAGGCCGGCAAGCTCGCCCGCAATATGCGTCTGGCGCTGCCAAACGCCGCTTTCATCGGATTTACCGGAACACCACTGTTTAAACATGATGAGCTGACGAAGCGCATTTTCGGCGGCTATATTTCCCGCTACGATTTCAAGCGCTCCGAAGAGGACGGTGCAACCGTAAAGCTCGTCTACGAAAATCGAGGCGAAAAGCTCGGAGTCGCGCGCCTGGACCTCAACGACGCCATCGCCACCAGGATCGAAGAGGCGGATCTCGATCCGGATCAAACCGCTCTGCTCGAAAAACTGCTCGGCAGGGACTATGAGGTCATTACCGCCGACGACCGCCTGGACAAGATTGCGGACGATTTCGTCGAGCATTGCGCCGCTCGCTGGGAAGCCGGAAAATCGATGCTCGTGTGTGTAGACAAGATAACCTGCGGGCGCATGTACGAGCGCATCATGCCGCGATGGCAAAAGAAAATCGCGGCTGTTCGCGCTCAGATCGCGAAAGCAGATGTGGAACTTGCCGCAGAAAAGGATCCGGACGTTCAGGAGGCGCTCCGTGCCGGGCGGGGGCGGCTCACGAAGCAAGCAAAGTGGCTCGAAGACACCATCGTCGAAATCATCATCAGCGAAGGCCAGAATGAAGTCGCCGATTTCAAGAAATGGGGCGTCGATATCATTCCACATCGTGCCCGGATGAAGCAGGGCTTTGAAACGCCTGACGGCAAACGCGTCGATGTGGAGTCCGCGTTCAAAGATCCGGCGCATCCCTTCCGAATCGCCATCGTCTGCGCCATGTGGCTCACCGGCTTCGATGTGGAATGCTTATCCACTCTTTACATCGATAAGCCGATGAAGGCTCATACCTTGATGCAGGCGATTGCTCGCGCCAACCGCGTCTATCCCGGAAAAGACTTCGGCTTGATCGTCGATTACAACGGCATGCTCAAGAGCCTTCGCGAAGCTCTCGCGCAATATGCCTTGGGCAGCACCGATGATGGGGCCGGCATCGTTACCCCAATCGAAGAGCGAGTTAGCGCGCTCGTTGACGCCATTCAGGAAACCGAAGCGCACTTGCAACGCCTTGGTTTTGATCCGAAGAGACTGCTTGCTGCGAAAGGTTTCCTCCGAATTCAGGCCATCGCCGACGCGGTGGACGCTGTCTATACCGATGATGAGTCGAAACGCAGGTTCGAAATTCTTGCCCGGCAGGTGTTTGAGCGCTTCAAGGCCCTGATCACCGAGCCGGGCGTATTCACCTACGCCGAACGTCACGACAACATTGAGGCAATCTACAAAAAGCTCATGGAGCGGCGGGACACCGCCGATGTCACCGAGCTTCTCAAAGAGCTGCACCGCATCGTCAATGAAGCCATCCAGACAGCCGCTCCGGGCCGTGATCAGTCCCAGGCCCGCACATTTGACCTCAGCAAAATCGATCTC
The DNA here is from genome assembly GCA_036557345.1 of Bryobacteraceae bacterium. Taxonomy (GTDB): domain Bacteria; phylum Acidobacteriota; class Terriglobia; order Bryobacterales; family Bryobacteraceae; genus Bog-105. The sequence goes on along the minus strand of DATBHS010000034.1, from coordinate 3,916 downwards.
GAGAAGCTGCGGAACGAATTCTCCAAAAGAAAGCGAAAAGCGACGGCCGTCGAGGACATCCGGCAGGTCGTGGAAGACAAGCTGGCGAAGATGCTGCAGCAAAATCCGCTGCGCATGGATTACTACAGGAAATATCAGGAGATTGTCGCCGGATACAACCGTGAAAAGGATCGGACGACTGTCGAGGACACGTTTACCAAGCTCGTCGAACTGGTCGAAAGCCTCGACGCCGAACAGAAACGCGCCGCTGAAGAGGGACTCAACGAGGAAGAGCTGGCCCTCTTTGATCTTCTCCAAAACGGGAATCTCACCAAGGCCCAGCGCGAACGCGTAAAGCAGGCAAGCCGGTCGCTTTTGGCTTCTCTGAAGGGCCTTCTGGCTCCGCTGGAGCGCTGGACGGAGAAGGCACAGACCCAGGCAGAAGTCGAGACCTTTGTTCTCGACAACGTCTTCCTGAACTTGCCCACCCCGCCATTCACGGATCAACAAAAGGAGGAGGCCGCCAGCCGTGTCTACCAGCACATCTGGCGTCAGTCGGCCGGCGGCTATTTTCAATCACAAGCAACTTCTCCAATACATTCAACCACTTAGCTCAAAACGCTTGATCCGCCGTGCTACTGTTTTCTCGGAACTCCTATGTCCACCGAGGCTCAAATTGCTGCCAATCGCGCGAATGCGCAACTCTCAACCGGCCCGAAATCGGAGCAAGGTAAGTCAAAGTCGTCGCTGAACGCTGTCAAAACAGGCCTGACCGGCCGAACGGTCCTGCTCCCGACCGATGATGCCGCAGCCTATCGTGCTCATATCGATCGCATGTTTGCGCTATGGCAGCCGTATGACGACACCGAACGCGCTCTGACCCAAACACTCGCGGATACCGAATGGAGATTGCTCCGAATTCCGTCGCTCGAAGCCGGTATCTATGCCCTCGGCCGCTTGGAATTCAAAGAAAAGTTCGCCGAAGAACCCGACGCCGTGCGCGCCTCGCTAATCGAAGCGCACACTTTTCTGACGTATCGAAGGGACTTGAACAATCTCAGCATTCAGGAAGGCCGGCTCTTGCGCCTGCGCGAAAACGCCACCGCCGCCCTCCGCACCACCCAGGAAGAGCGCCGCAAGCGAATCGAAGCGCAAATCAAGCAGGCCGCCACCGCCCTGGAGGAAGCCCGGCGCACGGGCAAACCCTTCAATCTCGCCGAATTTGGCTTCGAAATTTCAATTGAGCAGGTTGAGGCCTGTGTTCTGAAATGGATCGCCTACCGCGAGTGCAGTTCCTCGATTCCGCGCTCCGCTTGGGAGCAGCAGTTCAAGCGAGAAATCGCCTCCCGCAAAAAAGCCGCCTGACTCCTGACTCCTGACTCCTGACTCCTGCCTTCTGACTATGGCCTCCCAAACCCATACCGGGCAAACACCGCCTGCCCCTCCGGGCCGGCCAGAAAATCCAGAAACTGGCGCGCCAGCGCAGCATTTTTGCTTCTGGCAACAATCCCGGCTTTCTGAATGATCGGTCGGTGCCACTCCGGCGGAATGACCTCCGCATTCCTGCCCCGCAGCAGCGAATCGGAGGTGATCACAGCGTCTGCATTGCCGCTCTCGAAGAGCTGCAGGGTTTGTCGCACATTTTCGCCATAAACCACCTTCGACCGAACCCGCTCCCAAATTCCAGCATGCTCCAGGGCTGCTTGAGCGGCCACTCCGTAAGGGGCAAGCTTGGGGTTGGGCAGCGCTACAAAGCGAATCTCGTTTCGGGCTAAATCCTTGATCGGATGAGGTTTGCTGTCACGCCAGAGAACCGCGATGCGGCCCACCGTGTAGGAGCGAACAGAACCGCTCTCCAGTTTGCCCGCTGAATTGAGTCGCTCAATATATTGAGCGTTGGCGGAAAGGAAAACATCATAAGGAGCGCCATTTTGGATCTGCTGAGCCAGAATCGCGCTGGAGGCCGTAACCCATCTAATTTGCGTGCCCGCGCTGATTTTGCCGAACGAACTCGCCAATTGGGGTTCTAGGTCCGTCAGATCGGAGGCCGCCGCCACTGTTAGTGTGGTTTGTCCAACACACAGCCGGGCAGTCAGGATAATTCCAACTGCCAATGAACTTGACAGTGGGAGACTCATATTCAATAATAAAACTGTGCTAAGGACCCTGGCTGCTCGATGCGGCCCGGGCGCAGAATGGGAAGCAAACACACATGAGTAAGATTATCGGAATCGATCTAGGTACCACAAACTCCGTGGTGGCCGTGATGGAAGGCGGTCAACCCGCCGTCATTCCCAACCAGGAGGGTGGGCGTACAACTCCATCGGTTGTTGCATTTACAAAGAACGGAGAGCGGCTGGTCGGCCAGGTGGCTAAGCGCCAGGCCGTGACAAACCCGGAAAACACCATTTATTCCATTAAGCGCTTCATGGGCCGCCGGTTAAATGAGGTCGGCGAAGAGATGAAGCTGGTGCCGTATAAAGTGGTTGCCGGCGACAACGGCGACGCCCGCGTCGAGATACAGGGCAAGAAGTACTCCCCGCCTGAGATCTCGGCGATGATTTTGACCAAATTAAAGGAAGCGGCGGAAGCCTACCTGGGTGAGAAGGTCACGAAGGCCGTGATCACTGTACCCGCTTATTTCAATGACTCGCAACGCCAGGCGACCAAGGATGCCGGGCAGATAGCCGGGCTCGAAGTGATGCGCATCATCAATGAGCCGACCGCCGCTGCACTGGCCTATGGCTTGGACAAGAAGAAGGACGAAACGATCGCGGTCTATGACTTCGGCGGCGGCACGTTCGACATTTCGATCCTTGAAGTCGGCGACGGCGTGGTCGAAGTGAAATCGACCAATGGCGACACGCACCTGGGCGGCGACAATATCGACCAGCGGATTATCGACTGGCTGGTCCAGGAGTTCCAGAAGAACGAGGGAGTGGATCTCTCGAAGGATCAGATGGCTCTGCAGCGTCTGAAGGAAGCGGCGGAAAAAGCAAAAATCGAGCTCTCGACACTGCTCGAAACCGAGATCAATCTGCCGTTCATCACCGCGACGCAGACAGGCCCGAAACACCTGACGGTGAAGCTGACGCGAGCGCGGCTCGAGCAGATGGTAGACGATATCCTGCAGCGCGCGGTCGGGCCGTGCAAACAGGCTTTGCAGGATGCCGGCGTCACACCAAACGACATCGATGAAGTCGTCCTGGTGGGCGGTTCGACCCGCATGCCGAAAGTGCAGCAGATGGTGCGCGAGCTATTCGGCAAAGAACCGAACAAGAGCGTAAACCCGGATGAAGTCGTCGCAGTCGGCGCGGCCGTACAAGGTGGCGTACTGGGCGGCGAAGTCAAGGACGTGCTGCTGCTCGACGTGACTCCGCTGTCGCTCGGCATCGAGACGCTGGGCGGTGTGTTCACCAAGCTGATTGAGCGGAACACGACGATCCCAACCCGCAAGAGCGAGGTGTTCTCGACCGCCGCGGACAGCCAGACTTCGGTGGAAATCAAGGTCTACCAGGGTGAGCGCTCCATGGCCCGGGATAACCGGATGCTTGGCGTATTTCAACTGGTTGGCATTCCGCCGGCGCCCCGCGGCATTCCGCAGATCGAAGTCGAGTTCGACATCGACGCGAACGGCATTCTGAACGTAAAGGCGAAGGACCGGGCGACGAACAACGAACAGAAGATCACCATCACGTCTTCTTCAGGCTTGAGCAAGGATGAAGTAGACAAAATGGCGCGCGATGCGGAATCGCACTCGGCTGAAGACCGCAAGAAGAAAGACGAGATCGAAGCGCGCAATCGCGCGGATGCGATGGTCTACAACGTCGAGAAGATGTTGAAGGAACATCGGGACAAGATCTCCGAATCGGATGCGAAGGAGGTCGAATCGGCGATCGAGGACCTCAAGAAGGCGATGGCCGACGGCGGCCTTGAC
>DATBHS010000033.1:0-6908 GCA_036557345.1 Bryobacteraceae bacterium | reverse complement strand
ACCGGAATTGCGCCGGATGCCATCGTAGCGGCGGAGCCGGACCGTTTCCGCTCGTGAGCTATGCAGACGTAAAGAAACACGCCCGCCAGATCGCCGCGGTTACCACTTCGCGCTACATGCCTCCGTGGCTGCCGCAAGCCGGTTACGCGGAATTTCAGGACGAGCGCCGCCTGACAGACCGGCAGATTCAGCAAATCGCTGCCTGGGTGCGAGCAGGAGCGCCTGAGGGTCCGCCGCACGAGATTCCCGCCGCACCCTCCATTGCGGCTGACTGGCAGCTTGGCCCGCCTGATCTGATCCTGAAAGCCGCGCATCCGTTCTCGCTGCTTGCCTCCGGCCCGGACGTCTTTTGGAATTTTGTCTTCGACCCGGACCTGAAGGCTACGCGTTACGTGCGGGCCATCGAAATCCGGCCCGGTCACGCGCGGCTAGTCCACCACGCCAACGTGCTGATCGATCGTTTCAGCTCGCTTCGTAAATCGGCCGCGGGATTCCCTGGCATGGATTTCGTTCTCAATCGCAACCCGCTGGATCCCCAGAGCCATTTCCTGTTCTGGAAGCCTGGCTCGGTTCCTTATTCCGAACCGGATGGCTTGGCTTGGCGCCTAGATCCGGGCAATCTCCTCATACTCAACGCCCATTTGCAGCCTGGCGGAAGAGCCGAGCAGATCCAACCGGAGATCGGCCTTTATTTCACCGACAAGCCTCCGACGCGCTTTCCCATTCTGATTCAACTCGAGCATGACGGCGCTTTGGACATTCCTCCGGGGAGGCGCGATTTTGTGATCAGTGACGATTTCTCCGTTCCGGTCGATGCCGAAGTGCTGGCCATCTATCCGCATGCCCATTACCTTGGAAAACGGATCGAAGCTTACGCAACTCTGCCGGACCACAGGCGGGTGTGGCTCATCCGCATCCCACGCTGGGACCTGAACTGGCAGGCGGTCTACCACTATCGAAAGCCGGTTCGCCTGCCGAAGGGAACCGTCGTATCGATGCGTATTCACTATGACAATTCAGCGGCGAATCCGCGCAATCCGAATCATCCTCCGAAGCGGGTGCAGGCGGGAAACGACGCGACGGACGAGATGGGGCATGTGTGGCTCCAAGTCCTGCCCCTCGGAGGCGGCGATCGCCGCCGGACAATTGAAGAAGCCATCATGCGGCATCGCTTGGAGAAATACCCGGACGATTTTTCAGCTCATCTAAATCTGGGCGCTCTGTTCCTCTCCAAGCTGGATGCTCAGGGTGCGGCCGGCATGCTGTCCACCGCCGTTCGTATCGATCCGGGTCGGCCGGAAGCCCATGACATGCTCGGGGCTGCCTTGCAAAATCTGGGGAGGTTACCGGACGCGATCCGCGAATACCGGCTGGCGCTCGAGGCTGATCCGCAATATTGGAACGCTCGATATAACCTGGCGAAAGCCCTGGCCAAAACCGGCGACCTGAGTGGAGCGGTGGCAAATTTTCAGCAGGTTCTCGCCGCATTTCCCGGCAACCGCCGCCTTCAGAATGAGTACTCCGCTCTTGTGGCGCAAGCCCGCCGGTAGGCCAGCACATAAAACATTTGGATGCGCGGCATAGAAATTTCAAAGTTCGCTTGGACCCGTTAAGCTGATACTCTTTAGCCTTTAGAACGGATTCATGAATCGCTCCATTCGTACTTTGCCCATGTTGGCTCTTGGCCTTTGCAGCAGTGTGTTTGCCCAGACTCCGCAAACCGTGGAACAGCATCTCAACGCATTGGATGCCGCGACGAAATCGGCTCAGCTCTCAGGCGATAACGCCTGGATGCTGACCAGCGCTGCCCTGGTGCTCATGATGACCGGACCCGGCCTCGCGCTCTTCTACGGCGGCCTGGTGCGGCGAAAGAATGTCCTCAGCACGATGATGCATAGCTTCGCGCTGATGGCGGTGGTGACGATCCTGTGGGCCATTTATGGCTACAGCTTCGCGTTCGGGGAGGGGAATCCCTTCATCGGCGGCTTTCAATATTTCCTGCTCAACGGCGTAGGCACGGCGCCGAATCCAGACTACGGCGCGACTGTCCCGCACGAGACGTACATGATTTACCAGTTGATGTTCGCGATCATTACGCCGGCGCTCATCTCCGGGGCATTTGCCGAGCGCATGAAATTCAGCGCGATGCTGCTGTTCACATGCCTGTGGTCTACCATTGTGTACTTTCCCATGGCGCACATGGTCTGGGGCAAGGGCGGCCTGCTGAATGCATTCCTTGGTGGCAAGGTTCCCTGCTTTGATTTCGCCGGCGGCACGGTTGTCCATATCACCTCCGGAGTCAGCGCCCTGGTTTGCGCGCTCTACCTTGGCAAGCGGATCGGTTTTCCGCGCGAGGCCATGAAGCCGCACAATCTGGTGCTGAGCGTGGTGGGCGCCTGCCTGCTGTGGGTAGGCTGGTTCGGTTTTAACGCGGGCAGCGCGGTCAATGCATCGGGCCTTGCGACCAGCGCGTTCGTGGCCACGCACTTTGCCACCGCGGCAGCGGCGCTCGGGTGGATGTTTGCGGAGTGGGTAAAGCATGGCAAGCCCAGCATGCTTGGCGGCATCTCCGGGGCCGTCGCCGGTCTGGTCGCCATCACGCCCGCATCCGGTTTCGTGAAACCTTTTCCGGCCTTGTTGATCGGTTTTCTGGCGGGAGTCATTTGCTTCCTAATGGTCACGGCTGTCAAGAGCAAGTTCGGCTATGATGATACGCTCGACGCTTTCGGCGTACATGGAGCAGGCGGGACCCTGGGCGCGCTACTCACCGGCGTGTTTGCTACAAACGCCATCAACGACGCACTCAAAGATGCCGCAGGAAAACCGCTTCCGCTTGGTCTTGTGGACGGCAATGCAGGACAGGTTCTGAACCAGGCGGCCGGCGTGGCCATCGCATGGGTCCTGGCCATCGTTGGCAGCCTGATTATTCTAAAGGTCGTAGACCTCGTGATTGGTCTGCGCGCTACACAGGAGCAGGAGGTCGGAGGACTCGACCTTGGCCTGCACGGCGAGGAAGGCTATAACCTTGAAGCGTAAACCGCAGCGAAGCGTAAACCGCAGCGAAGCGTAGCCGAAGCAGCATAGGATCGAGCCAATGAAAAAAATTGAAGCGATTATCCAGCCTCACAAGCTCGATGACGTCAAAGACGCTCTGAAGAACATAGGGGTGGACGGCATCACCGTGACCGAGGTTCGCGGCCACGGCCGCCAGAAAGGCCACCGCGAGGTTTATCGCGGCATGGAGTACGAAGTGGATTTTCTGCCAAAAATCAAAATCGAGACAGTTGTTCCCGATGCGCGTCTCGACGAAATCAGCAGAACCATTTCCGGCGCTGCCCGAACGGGGAAGATCGGCGACGGCAAAATCTTTGTATACGACGTTCTGGAAGCCGTGCGGATTCGCAACGACGATACCGGCGAAGCCGCGTTGTGAAGGTGGCGTAGTTAGACAAACCGCTGGGTTCAGAAGGCACTCAGCGTGCATCGTCGCAACATTGAAATCCATGCTAGGTCGCTTACGCTTCCGGCTCGGTGTCAAGGATCTCATCAATGGAAGCAGTAACTGAAGCCGCTGCTGCGAGCCGGAATCCTTTCGAATTCTTTGCAACGCGGACAGCGTCGGTCGACGAGCGAGTCGGCGCAGCCGCGAAGAATTCACTCCTGCCTGCGGCGGGGATGCCGGTGGCTGTGGCGGCGGTCGGAGGATACGGGCGGAGAGAGCTTTTCCCGTACTCGGATATCGACCTGCTGATTCTCGTCGAAGAGGAATCGCACCTTGCCGGAATTAAGCTACAGGTTTCCGAATTCATCCGTGTGCTCTGGGATGCTGGTCTGAAAGTAAGTCAATCCGTACGCACGGTCGCCGAATGTTGCCGCGTAAACGAGCAGAATACCGAGATGCACATCAGCCTGCTCGATCTCAGATTTATTGCAGGCGACAGGGCGTTGTTCGACCTGCTCGCAGAGAGCCTTCCGGAGTTCTATCGCCAGCACGGCGGCCGGATCGTGCGGCGATTGTCGGAGTTAGCACGTCAGCGGCACGCTAAATTCAACAATACGATTTATCACCTGGAGCCGAATGTCAAGGAAGTGCCCGGCGCCATCCGCGACATCCATCTGCTGAACTGGTTTGGCCTTCTCCTTCCAGACAAGGGTCCTGTGCTCGAAGCGGTAGGGGAAGCAAGCGCTGCCCGGCAGTTCCTGTATTCGGTCCGGTGTTTCCTCCATGTAGTCTCCGCCCGCGACAACAACCTGCTTACCTTCGAGCGGCAGGCCGACGCGGCGCGCCTGTTGCCGGACCGCGCCGTGGCTCCGGAGGACTGGATGCGAACGTATTACCAGCACGCGCGGCCGATTTTTCAGTCCGCCACACGCGCCTTAGAGTTTGCCGAGGCCCGTCAATCTTCGCTCGTTCGCCAGTTCCGGGACTGGCGCAGCAGACTCTCCAACGCTGACTTTACGGTCTCTCAGAACCGTATCCTGCTGCGGAATCCGTCCGCGACGTTAGGCTCTCCCGAACCGGTTCTGGGGCTCTTCGCATTTGCTGCGCGGCACGGCATACTGCTATCATGGGATGCCCAGCGGAGAGTGCGAGCGGCCCTACCGGCCATCTCCACGGCCTTTGCTGAACATCCCGCGCCATACAAATCGTGGCGCGACCTCCTTTCGCAGCCGAACGTAGGCCTTGCTTTACGCCAGATGCAGGAGACCGGCGTATTGTCGGCTGGTCTGCCGCACTGGAAAACGATCGAGAGCCTGGTGGTGCGCGACTTCTATCATCGCTACACGGTAGACGAACATACGCTGGTAGCTATTGAGGCTCTCGATAAGCTGATGGCCGAAAGTGCCGATACTCCCTCTCGCTTCCAGGAGCTGGCGCTCGAAATCGACGACCCGGCCGTCCTGCGCCTCGCAGTCCTTCTCCACGATATCGGGAAGGGAACCAGACCTGGCGATCATGTGCGCGGCTCGCTCGAAGCGGCAGGCGGTATTTTTGCGGCGATTTCTGCGCCGGCGTCTGTTCAGGAAACCGTTCGTTTCCTCATCGAGCATCATCTTGACCTGTCCGCCGTCATGAATGGGCGCGACCTTGACGATCCGGCGACCGCTCGTTACCTTACTTCGCGAATCGCAACGCAGGAGGATCTTCGCAAACTCGCGCTCCTCACTTATGCGGATATCTCCGCTGTGAACCCGACCGCGATGACGCCCTGGCGGATCGAACAACTGTGGCGCGTCTATTCCATCGCCGAAGAACAGCTCATGCGGGAGCTGACCGAGAATCGCATCACTCCCGCAACCGTCAGTGCGGCCGATTTCCCATCCCCCGGAATCGCCGGATTTTTGGACGGCTTCCCCATTCGCTATCTCCGGACAAATACGCACCAGCAGATTGCGCATCATTTCGATCTCGAACAAAAGAGGAGGCGCGAAGGCGTTGCAGTTGAAATTACCCGCGAGCCGGGCGCGTATCTGCTCACCGTCGTGGCAACCGACCAGCCGGGTTTGTTTGCCTCCGTCTGTGGCGCGCTGGCCAGCTATGGCATGAACATTCTGAAAGCGGAAGCGTCCAGCAATGCCGACGGGTGCATTCTCGATCTGATCCGGTTTGCAGACCCCATGCGCACGCTCGAAATGAATCCGGACGAAGCGGGCCGTCTTCAGTGGACGGTCGAGTGCGTTGTGCGAGGCGCGATCCAGGTTCCAGATCTCCTGAAGAGCCGGAGGCCCGCGCCGCGGGTTGTTGGAGGAGCCCGCATACAGCCCTCTGTTCGTTTCAATAACGATGCGTCCGACACCGCCACGCTGATTGAATTTGTTGGCGAAGATCGTCCGGGCCTGTTGTTCTATCTCGCCTCCGCTCTTAGTTCCGCGGGGTGCAATATCGAGCTGGTTCTTGTGGATACCGAAGCGCACCGCGCGCTGGACGTGTTCTACGTAACCAGGAATCGCAGCAAATTGGACGATGCGACGCAAAACCGGCTCAGGACGGCCCTGGAGCGCGCGGGAGGGCCGTCGCAAGCGTTGACATAGGGAGATTCTAGATGAGCCAAGCGACAGGTAATCTGCGAGCGGCGCAAGAACGTGTGATGCTGGAGGGCTTTTCAAATTTTGCGATAAGCTGAAGCGATCAACTTAGCTGTTGCACCGTGCTCGGCCAAACCATCTCGCACTATCGCGTTCTCGAGAAGCTTGGTGGGGGCGGCATGGGCATCGTCTACAAAGCGGAAGACACCAAACTTCACCGCTTTGTCGCTTTGAAGTTCCTGCCGGAGCAACTCGCCAAAAACAGCCAGGCTTTAGAACGCTTTGAGCGTGAAGCGCAGGCCGCCTCGGCCCTGAATCATCCGAACATCTGCACGATTTACGACATCGATGAATGCGACGGGCAGCCCATCATCGCGATGGAGTTCCTGGAAGGGCAAACTCTTAAGCATCGTATTGAAGGGAAGTCCTTCGAGCTGGATAAGCTTCTTGATCTTGCGATTCAAATTGCAGACGGGCTCGATGCGGCGCACGCGAAGAGCATCATTCACCGCGATATCAAACCGGCGAATATCTTTGTGATCACACGCGGTCAGGCCAAGATTCTGGATTTTGGCCTGGCGAAGCTGGAAACGGCGGACAAGCCTCTCGAAACGGCGCGGTCGGACGCCCTGACCGCCACGATTGACCCCGATCACCTGACCAGCCCCGGCACTACGGTCGGAACCGTTGCCTACATGTCCCCCGAGCAGGCACGCGGCGAAGAACTCGATGCGCGCACCGATCTGTTCAGCTTCGGCGCAACGTTATACGAAATGGCCACCGGCGAGCGGCCGTTCACCGGCACCACCACAGCCCTCATTTTCGATGCGATCTTGAACAAAGCGCCCATTGCACCGGTGCGACTCAACGCCGAGTTGCCG
>DATBHS010000032.1:0-34132 GCA_036557345.1 Bryobacteraceae bacterium | reverse complement strand
CTGTAACGTTACAGTATTCACCAATGTCGGCTCAGTGGCTTTGAAGTCTGGTTACCTAGAGTGGGGTTGGGCAACGCCTGCCTAAGAAAAGGCTAAAAAGACTGTAACGATTTAGCCATGGATCCTTACCTCCACTCAATCGCGCTGTCGGGGGCCGAATTTCGGACCATTGCCCGATACCGTCGATCTTCCTCTCACGGCGCTGGCCGTTGCATCAGCGAAAGTTCTCGACCAGCATGAGGTCGCTCGCGCCGTTCCGGTCCTGCGTGTACAGGACGGAGCGCGTAGACATGACGGGCCCGGTGATGCCGCGAGGACCCATTCCGGATCTCCGATGCGGGATATCCGAGAATATGGCAGGAGGGCGGATCAGTTTCCGGTAACCCGGCATTTCAGCCAGAGAGCGCAGGATCAGTAAACACATGCTGACTACCCGTTTCTAATCCGTCCAATCTCCGGCTAGCGACGACTCGCTCGCAATCGGTAACGTAAACACATGTGGCCGTCAACGGAGATATAAGAATCTGGAGCGTGGCCCCGAGGCGCGTGCGCAAGTGGGCTACGTCCCGGAGCGCCCTTAAGGCTACCGCTGGATGACGTGCCGTGGCCTGCTCAAAAGCGTCGCCGCCTGCCAACCAACATGGGATCAGTCCTATGCCGACCGCCTGAGCCTCGCCTTCGCCCTACGTCTGAAGAAACGTGTTAGAAAGTTCTAGCGGCGGCGACTACCTCAGGTGTGGGAGCCGATCAATCTTGACTGGACGGTGGTCTCAAGACGAACTGTATGCGGACGCGGCGAACGAGCACGGCGCGGCGATTGCGCGGGTCGCTCGTGGATATGAGATGGACCCTGAAAAGCGTCGCGACCTCAACCAAGAGATTCATTTCCAGTTGTGGCGGAGCTTCGCGTCATTTGACGCACGCTGTTCTCTGCGGACCTGGGTCTATCGGGTCGCCCACCACGTCGCTGCATCACATGTTCTCCGTGAACGCCGTAAGCTGTCGACTCTGCTGAGTCTCGAGGAGCTGGAGAAGCTCCCCGATACTGACCCCACCGACATCGAGGCCGACACGGACCGGCGCAGAAATTTCGACCGTCTGGAGCAATTGATTCAGCACCTGAAGCCGCTCGACCGTCAGGTCATCATCTCGTATCTCGAAGACATGGACGCCGCATCCATAGCGGAGACCACCGGGTTGTCGGCGGCGAGCGTGGCGATGAGAATCCACCGCGTCAAGAACATTCTGGCGCGCCGATTTCACCGTAGGAGATAGTCATGCCTGACAAAACCCCCGAAAACGAACTGAGAGAGATCTGGCGTAGCCAGTCGACGGAGCCAATGGAAATGAAACTGGGAAGTCATCGTCTCCGACAAAGGGCTAGAGACCTGCGGTCCAAGGGCCGCCGTGAGTTGCTGAACAGCATCGTGTTGGCGGTCCTGATTGCCGCTGGTTCGGTATACGGAAGCATTTGGACCCATTCTCCAGTGGCTCGGACCTCGTTCGTGGTGACGGCTGCGTGGGTATTGATTGGACAGTTCTTCCTGCATCGCACTAAGAGGCAGGCGTCGCCACCGGAAGACGCAGGCCTGCGGACAAGCCTGGACTCGTGCCGGCGAGAGCTTGAACGGCACATTCGGTTCGATCGCGGCGTGCACTTGTGGCTCGGTGGGCCGTTGATTTTGGCGTTCGGCACGTTGATCGGCACGTTGGTCGTTGCAGCTGGGGGGAAAGGCATGCTCGTGAAAATGGCGGGGCCCGTTCTAGCGCTCCTGGTTGTCTTCGCGCTCGCTATGGTCGTCTTCAGGCGAAGTCAAGAGCGCGAGTTCCGGCGCGCGATCGAAGAGCTTAACCAGGTTGAGCGAGAGCGATAGGACGTAGGGCCTGCGCCCCAGATGCGCGCGGCACTTGACAGGGTGCATCACAGTGGGGGCCAACAAGCTGCGCGTGGTGTTCGAAGTGTCGAAGTCGCGCGACGGGATTTGTTTCTGGACGCTCGTCAGCGTCGATCAGGGGGCGCCAGGATTCCGCTGTATCGCATTGTTGGCGACGGCAACAAAGTTCGGCTCGAAGCGCGAGCGGTGAAGGGCCCGTTCGACGGAATCATGAATGCCGAGGAGACAAAGATCAGCGGCACGTCCCAAGGTTAACCGCTCCCGCTCGTGTTCGAGCGAACGAGTGAAGCCGGCAAGCGGGAACCCGCAGAGGATATGCCGAAACGCGCGAGCTACCCGTGCGGCTGAAGATCGCCCTTGAGAGCGGCCCCACCAATTTCGTGTTCCGGACCGTCGGCGATCCGGAAACAACCCTTTGATGTCGTATAACTCACGGGTAGTCGCGAATGGTTTACGAATGCAGTGTGTAGTTTCCACATAGAGCAGGATGACGGGCAACCCGGAAACTAAAGTCATCGCACTTAGATCGTGACAAACGGCCAAGGATTTACGTATATTTGGCCCAGTGGCTTTGAAGTGGCGCTCCATGCCATTGAGAACAGCGCTTGCTGGCCAGGTGCGGCTGCCGAGAACAACTGTATCGGCCATCATTCATTTGCGCCGGCAGAATCAACATCACGGAAAACAGATTTATCTCGACCGACCTTAGTGCGCGAACTGTATGCCGCGTCCGACAATAACAACGTAGGAAACACCGAGCACGGCAGCCGCGATCCACCACGCGGGCTGTCGGCACACGAAAAGTGTGCGTTCTACCCGCTTAGGGGGAAGCAAACTGTCCGCCCACAGCAAGCCGGAGGACCCACCGAACGCCGCAGGAACTGTCGAGACAAGGAAGAGCCTCAGCCCGAGCGGGTCCAGGGCACCCGCAGCGCAACTGAACAGGCATGCAGCACAGTACGGTAACCGGCCTACGATGCTATAGGCTCGTCGATCTGAACAAAAGGGCCCGACTGCAACAGCGAGGAGACGCACGGCCGCGACATACAAGGCGACACCAAAGGTCGTCATGAGAATACGCAGTGCCCCCTGATGCGGCAATCCACGGATCACCTCCTGCCAGTCTCCGAAGCCAAAGATCCCCGAAAAAACAAAGTAGCCCGCTCCTGGAAGGAGATTCAACGCCGCCAAAATCCAGAGGAAGTAGCGGAGATTCGCGCGACTGCCGGCAGACCACGAAACCAGCAGGGAGATGGTACCGATAAAGAGGTTGACGAGCGTTCCACCCGCCGCAACCCAACGGTCCGGACGCAAACTTGAGAGGTGGTTGCTCGTAAGCTCCGTCGGGATATCGCCTCGTAGCCAAGCGGTCAGGCCATGGCCAACACCTTCATGCAGTATGGTTGCTACCGCAGAAGCGAGCACAGCCATGCTGATGATCGTCGCCTTACTATGCCCTTCGGACATGGCAATCAATCTATCGCAAAGGGCCTCCGCCTTCCCTCTACGAGTCAATGGAAGATAACGGTGTCTTGCAGTCTCGGATTGCTAGCCCTTTTGGGGGCAACTCAACGAGCAGGGAGACGGCGAGATGACGGGCGGAGCGCCCAGGACGCAATTGCAACACCCGTCATTACGATCGGGTATGCCATCGTACCCGCATCAGCCAACCCCGAGGCCCATAGCGATGCAACAGCGCCCGTCAAGTCGAAGAGCACACCGGCGTAGGCCCATTCCTTCAGTCGGGGAAATCTCGGCATGACCAATGCCACGGCGCCGAGCAGTTTCCAGATCCCCAGGATGACCAGGAAATAAGGAGGATACCCCAAACGTTCAATGAGCCCGCGAACGTGGGGCACTCGCAGAACATCCCATGCGCCTCCCAAGGCCAGTTCAAAGACGACGAGAGCAGTGGTCACCCAGTAAGCAATGATTTGGCGTCGCGAAGTCGAGACGGAACTGGCGAGGTTAGTCATGGTGTCGATCTGGCAATCGCGACGGGCTGAGTTTCGTTCCCGAGTATCATAACTGCGTCCTCGTCCGGGGGGCCGTTGTGCGCGATTCAGCCAAAGAACGTGAAGCCGCATAGACAATAGATATATGTGGCGCGGCCACTTTTGGCCGCCGCGCCTCGACTCATCGAGGCGCATGGGCTGGAGCGCACGCTGCAAGTTCACAAACACCATAAACGATAATTGTTCTTTGGCTCCGGGAGCTCTTTAGGGAGAAATTATGTGGATCGTTCGCCTGGCATTGCGGCGACCGTACACCTTCGTTGTCCTATCGCTGATGCTGTTCATCCTGGCGCCCGTGGTGATCACGCGGACGCCGACGGACATATTCCCCAACATCGATATCCCCGTCGTGAGCGTGGTTTGGGAGTACTCCGGCCTCTCGGCCGAAGACATGTCGGATCGCATCGTCTACATCACCGAACGGGCGCTCACGACCACTGTCAACAACATCGAACACATCGAATCGCAATCGATGAACGGCGTTGCCGTAGTCAAGATCTTCTTCCAGCCGCACGCGAACCTGTATGCCGGGATCGCTCAAGTGACAGCGATCTCGCAGACGCAGCTCAGACAATTGCCGCCCGGTACGACACCGCCGCTGATCATCAGTTACAACGCTTCAACCGTCCCCATTCTCCAGCTTGCGCTCTCCGGCAACGGCCTGAGCGAACAGGAGTTGAATGACCTGGGCCAAAACTTCATTCGCACGCAGTTGGTGACCATTCCCGGAACGGCGATTCCCTATTCCTACGGCGGCAAGCAGCGCTCAATCATGGTCGACCTCAACACGCAAGCGCTGCAGGCCAAGGGACTGGGTGCCTCCGACGTGGTGAATGCGATCGGGAATCAGAACCTGATTCTACCCGGCGGAAGTTCGAAGATTGGTCCGCTCGAATACAACGTACAGATCAACGGCAGTCCGCAAAAGGTTTCCGATCTGAATAATCTGCCGATCAAGACCCAAAACGGCGCGACGATTTACGTTCGAGACGTTGCGCACGTGCGTGACGGCTATCCTCCGCAAACGAACGTCGTCCGTTCCGACGGGCAGCGCGGCTCGCTGATGACGGTTCTTAAATCTGGCGATGTTTCCACGCTCGACATCATCGCCAGCATTCGTAAAATGCTGCCTTCGCTTGTGGCGACGTTGCCGCCGGAGCTGAAGATCACTCCGATTGCGGATCAGTCTATCTTCGTCCGCGCTTCAATTAGCGCCGTCGTCCGGGAGGCTGTGATCGCCGCCTGCCTTACCGCCATCATGATCCTGGTCTTCTTAGGAAGCTGGCGGAGCACGCTCATCATCGCTATCTCCATCCCACTCTCGATTCTTTGCTCGATCTTCGCGCTGAGCGCCTTGGGCGAAACCATCAACATCATGACGCTCGGCGGGCTGGCGCTGGCGGTCGGCATTCTGGTGGACGATGCCACGGTCGAGATCGAAAACATCAATCGCAATTTCGAAATGGGGAAGGAGATTGAGCAGGCGATTCTGGATGGCGCAGCCCAGATCGCCGTGCCTGCGTTCGTCTCTACTTTGAGCATCTGCATCGTGTTCGTGCCAATGTTCTTTCTGACGGGAGTTGCCCGCTATCTGTTCGTACCGTTGGCTGAAGCGGTATCCTTCGCGATGCTTGCTTCCTATGTTCTTTCACGGACAATCGTGCCCACTCTCGCGAAGTACCTGCTGAAGGGTCACTCGCATCACGATGCGATCGCACACGCTAACCTGCGCAACCCGTTTGTTCGCCTGCAGCTTATCTTCGAGGACGGTTTTGAACGAGTCCGCAGCAGTTATCGCTCCATTCTGAGAGTCTGCGTCCGGCATCGCGCTGTCTTCACATTTTTCTTCTTTGCAGGATGCATAGCGTCTTTCGTGCTGTTCCCCTGGCTGGGCCGCGACTTCTTCCCTGAATCCGATAGCGGTCAGTTCCGGCTTCACGTGCGAGCCCGCACCGGGACGCGCATCGAGGAGACTGCCAAATTGTTCGACCTGGTTGAGCGCCGCATCCGCGAGGTCGTCCCCCCTCGCGAGCTGGTTAACATCCTTGATAACATCGGCGTGCCCTACAGCGGCACGAACACTTCCTACAGCAATAACGGAACGATTGGCCCCGCCGACGGCGACATATTGGTTTCCTTGTCCGAAAAGCACCGGCCAACCGCCCAGTACGTTAACGAGCTGCGGCGTCAACTTCCACAACATTTCCCCGGTGCCTTGTTCTATTTCCTGCCGGCTGACCTGGTAGGCCAGATTCTGAACTTCGGCCTGCCCGCGCCCATCGATATTCAGGTTCTCGGCCGGAACCTCGAGGCCAACCGCAACTTTGCCGATCAGTTGTTGCAGCAGGTGAAAACGATTCCCGGCGCAACCGATCTACGTATCCAGCAGCCTTTCAACCAACCGGTGCTTTACGTTGATATTGACAGGACAAAGGCGCAGCAGGTCGGCTATACCACTCGTGACGTGGCAAGCAACATTCTCGTGTCGCTGAGCGGAAGCTTTCAGACGTCACCGTCGTTCTGGCTGAATCCGCGCAACCGGGTGAGCTACAGGATCGTCGCGGAATCTCCGCAATATGAAATGGACTCGTTTCAGGATCTGCGGAACATTCCTGTAACTGCGCCGAACGGCTCCCCTCAAATTCTGGCAAGCCTGGGAAGCATCCGCCGCGGCCCCGGCCTCGCTTCGGTCTCGCACTACAACATCGCGCCCGTGATCGATATCTACGGTTCCGTACAAGGAACCGATCTCGGCAGCGTCGCCGAGCAGATTGACAAAGTGATCGCGCGCAACAAAAAGAACCTGGTGCGAGGGTCAAGCATTGTGGTGCGCGGCCAGATTGAAACCATGCGATCTTCCTTCCGGGGCCTTATCGCCGGCCTGGCGTTTTCCATCATTCTCGTCTACATGCTTATTGTGATTAACTTCCAATCCTGGCTTGATCCGTTCATCATCATTTCAGCGCTTCCGGCGGCGCTCGCAGGCATTGTGTGGTTTCTCTTCGTGACACACACTACCGTCAGCGTTCCGGCCCTGACCGGCTCCATCATGTGCATGGGCGTAGCAACCGCCAACAGCATTCTGGTAGTCAGCTTCGCGAAGGAACAGCTTCCGGATGCGGACTCCGCCGGAGACGCCGCCGTGCTCGCCGGTTACACGCGTTTCCGGCCGGTGCTCATGACTGCTCTGGCGATGATCATCGGCATGCTTCCCATGGCGCTTGGAATCGGCGAGGGCAGCGAGCAGAACGCGCCGCTCGGTCGGGCAGTTATCGGCGGCCTGCTATTCGCCACGGTCGCGACGCTGTTCTTCGTCCCGGTATTTTTCAGCCTTCTGCATGACAAACGGAAGCGGCATGAGCGGTAAGAGCTCGCGGGTCCGCGCAATCCTGGCTGCGCTGATTGTGCTGGTCATTATCGCCGTGGTGGTTGCCGCCGGAATCATTCCTCGTCTGCGTTTGCGGCAGGCGCTGCGCCAGGAGACCGAGCGAGCCGCCAGGCCGGAGGTCGCGGTCACCCGCCCGGAGCGCGCCGCCCCCGCCGAAGAAGTGGTCCTGCCCGGTAACATCCAGGCATTTATTGATGCCCCGATCTATGCCCGCACCAACGGGTACCTGAAGCGCTGGTACTTCGATATCGGAGCGCGCGTGAAACAAGGGCAGCTTCTCGCCGAGATCGAAAGCCCGGAGGTCGATCACCAGCTCACGCAGGCAACAGAAGATCTCGCCACCGCCGAAGCCAATCTGAAGCTGGCGCAAATCACGGCGAATCGTTATGTGGACCTGTTCAAGACAGATTCCGTGGCGAAGCAGGATGTAGATAATGCCGTTCAAGACGCCGCGGCAAAAGCTACCACCGTCAAGTCGGCCAAAGCCAACGTCCTTCGCTTGCAACAAATGGTCGATTTCGAAAAGGTCTACGCTCCCTTTAACGGTGTCGTCACGGCCCGAAACACCGATATCGGCCAGCTTATCGATTCGGGTTCTTCAGGTGGGCCTGCCCGGGAGCTCTTCCATATTGCCGCCATCGACCGTCTTCGGGTATTCATCAACGTCCCGCAGGTCTACTCGCATGACACGAGGCCCGGCATTATGGCCGACCTCACGCTTCCGGAGCTGCCGGGCCGGCGCTTCCCGGGAAAGCTGGTCCGAACTGCGGATTCCATGGACCCGAACACGCGCACGCTTCTAGTTGAGGTCGATGTGGTCAACAGCACAGGGCTGCTTTTTCCCGGCGCTTATACCGAGGTGCATTTTCACATCCGATCGAATGGCTCCACTCTGATCATTCCCTCCGAATCCCTGGTTTTTCGATCGCAGGGGCTTCGCGTGCCCGTAGTAAAAGACAACTGCGTATCGCTATTGCCCGTGGTGGTCGGCCGTGACTTTGGAGTCACGATTGAAGTCCTTTCTGGCCTGCCCGACGATGCAGCCGTCATCCTCAATCCGCCCGATTCGCTGGTCGAAGGAGAAGCTGTACGGGTAGTTCAAGGGCGGCAGGCTACGGCGGCGGAGGAATAGCCAAGCGGATGCCTACGCGCGCCGCTATCAATGCCGAGCAGCAACGCCTCGTGGAAGATGCAGCACGGGTGAAACACTGGAAGCGGTGGGGTCCTTACCTGGCAGAGCGTGCATGGGGCACTGTTCGCGAAGACTACAGTCCGGATGGCTCGGCTTGGGAATTTTTTCCGCACGATCACGCGCGCTCCCGCGTATACCGCTGGACCGAAGACGGCATTCTGGGTATCTGCGACAACCACCAGTACCTTTGCTTTGCGCTCGCGTTCTGGAACGGCAAGGATCCAATTCTAAAGGAGCGGCTCTTCGGCCTAAACGGCAACGAAGGGAATCACGGCGAAGATGTAAAGGAGCTCTATTATTACCTGGATGCGACCCCAACCCATTCGTACCTGAAGGCTCTATACAAGTATCCCCAGGCGGCCTTTCCTTATGACCAGCTTGTGAAGGAAAACGCGCGGCGGACACGCCTGGATCCGGAGTTTGAACTGGAAGACACGGGAGTCTTCAACGAAAGCCGCTACTTCGACATCTTTGCGGAATATGCGAAGTACGATGTGGACGATATTCTCGTCCGTATCACGGTTGCGAACCGCGGACCCGAGGCGGCGAACCTCACGCTACTTCCAACTCTATGGTTCCGGAACACCTGGAGTTGGGTTCGACAGACTGACCCTGCTGCGACGCCGCGCCTTTGGAAATCGCAAGCCGGTATTGAGGTCTCACATCCGGCGCTCGGCGCATTCATCCTTGAATTGGATGGCAACCCCGAGCTGTTGTTTACCGAGAACGAAACGAACACGGAGCGCCTTTGGGGGTGGCGCGGAAAGAATCCGCTTTACAAAGACGCATTCAATGAGTTCTTGGTCAATGGAAAACGGGAGGTTGTAAACGCGCGACACGAGGGCACCAAAGCATGCGCGCTGTATCAGCTTACGCTCGCAAGCCGGCAACACGCAGTTCTACACCTGCGCCTGGCGCGCTCCGGGTTGGGTGGGTTACCGCGCGAAAGCTGGGACAACGTTTTCGATCAGCGCATTCAGGAAGCGTCGGAGTTCTATTCACATTTGTCGCAGGGCCTGACTGATGAAGCACGGCACCTTCAGCGCCAGGCCTTTGCCGGCATGTTCTGGAGCAAGCAGTACTATCACTTCGTCGTCGATACCTGGTTGAAAGGTGACGAGACCCTGCCGGAACCGCCCGCAGAACGCAGGCAGGGCCGGAATCACGAATGGATTCACCTCTTCAATGAGGACGTGATCTCGATGCCGGACAAATGGGAATACCCGTGGTATGCGGCGTGGGATCTAGCCTTTCACATGGTCGCGATTGCTCCGGTCGATCCGGACTTGGCGAAACGTCAGCTTGCGCTCTTTCTGCGCGAATGGTACATGCACCCGAACGGGCAAATTCCCGCCTATGAATGGGCGTTTCGCGATGTGAACCCGCCGGTGCATGCCTGGTCGGCCTGGCGCGTTTTCAAGATCGACCAGCGGATCAGGGGGGAAGCAGATTACCGTTTCCTCGAAGGTGTATTTCACAAGCTGCTGATGAACTTCACCTGGTGGGTGAATCGTAAGGACTCAGAGGGTGAAAACATTTTCGAAGGAGGCTTTCTCGGCCTCGATAACATCGGCATCTTCGACCGCAACGCTACGCTTCCAAGCGGTTGGCTGCTGGAGCAATCCGACGGCTCCGCGTGGATGGGGATGTATTGCCTCAACATGCTGAAAATTGCGCTTCAGCTTGCCACGGCTGATGTCACCTACGAAGATATTGCAAGCAAGTTCTTCGAGCACTTTCTGTACATCGCAGATGCAATTAATCATCACGAGGGCTCAGGGTTATGGGATGAGGAAGACGGATTCTATTACGACCGCCTGCGCGTGGAAGACGGGAATCATGTGTTGCTGCGAGTCCGATCGCTGGTTGGGATCATCCCTATTTTCGCTGCTGACACGCTTGACGAGCACGTAATTGACCGGCATCCGGGATTCAAAAAACGAATGCAATGGTTTCTCGATAACCGGCATGATCTGACGAAAGGACTGGCATCCATGACGCGTTGTGGCGTCGAGCAGCGGCGGTTGCTTTCGGTAGTTAACCAAGCCCGTCTGGACCGAATGCTGAAGCGGATCTTCGACGAAAGCGAGTTTCTATCACCGTTCGGAATCCGGTCTGTGTCGCGATATCACAAGGATCACCCATTCGTACTGCCGGTCGACGGGACGACTCTCACAGTCGGGTACGAGCCCGCGGAATCGCAAACCAGAATCTTTGGCGGCAATTCTAACTGGCGCGGTCCAATATGGTTTCCGATGAATTTCCTCCTGATTGAAGCTTTGCAGCGGCTGGATCATTACTATGGCAATTCCTTCATGGTGGAATTTCCCACCGGTTCCGGACGGCGTTTAAGCTTACGCCAGGCCGCGCGGGAGTTATCGAGACGTCTTTCGACTTTGTTCCTTCCAGGCAAAGACGGCCGGAGACCTATCTATGGAGACAAGGCGCTGTTTCAGGAAGATCCCCATTTCCGGTGTTATCCGCTGTTCTACGAGTACTTTCACGGCGATTCCGGCAAAGGTTTGGGTGCAAGCCACCAGACTGGTTGGACAGGGCTGGTCGCGAAGCTCCTGCAGCAGAGCGGCACAGGATTGTAATCGTAGGGGTCAGGCATGTCTGGCCCTCGATCTAATTGTGCGGAGCTAAACTACGTACACGGGAACGCCCATGATCCAACTGAAAGTGAATGGAAAGACAAAGAGCTATCAAGGCGATCCGGAGATGCCGTTGCTATGGTATCTCCGTGACACGCTTCAATTGACAGGATCGAAGTTCGGCTGCGGCATGGGTCTTTGCGGCGCGTGTACCGTGCATGTCAATGGTGAAGCCGCGCGAAGCTGCCTGACTCCGATGCAGAGCGTGGCCGGTAAAGACGTGCTGACGATCGAAGGCTTGAGCGAGCACGGAGATCATCCGCTGCAGCGCGCGTGGGCGGAAGCGAACGTCCCGCAATGCGGCTACTGCCAGACCGGTCAGATCATGCAAGCTGCCGCTCTATTGAAAACCAAGCCTAAGCCTACCGACCACGACATCGACGAAGCGATGCAGGGCAATATTTGCCGCTGTGGAACCTATCAGCGAATTCGACAGGCCATCAAGATCGCAGCGGGGGTGAAAGCATGAACCGCCTAGAGCGAACAAAGATTGAGCTCGTTCATCCGCCGCTTACCAGCCGCCGCGATTTTCTCGAAACGCTGTTTTCCGCCGGCGCAATGGTGTTTGCAGCCGGAGTCGTCCCGGCGAGTGTTAGTGCCGCCGAACTCGATGTGACCAGGACCGCTTGGAATCCCAGCGTCTATCTCGGCCTCGACACGGACGGATCCGTGATCATCGTTGCGCACCGGTCCGAGATGGGAACCGGCATTCGTACCTCTCTTCCGATGGTCGTGGCCGACGAGCTCGAAGCCGATTGGAGCCGCGTTCGCATAGAGCAGGCGGTTGGAGACAAGAAATACGGATCACAAGACACGGACGGTTCTCAATCGATCCGCGATTTCTACGCCATTATGCGCGAGACCGGCGCGGCCGCCCGCCTGATGTTGGAGCGGGCCGCAGCCGCGCATTGGAACGTATCACCGCATGAATGCGACGCCAGCAATCATCAGGTCATTCACACGCCCACGGGCCGGAAGATCGGCTTCGGCGAGCTGGTAACAGCCGCCGCGAAGCAACCTATGCCCTCGAAGAGCGATATCCAGCTCAAGAAACCGGAGCAGTTCCGATACATCGGTAAAGGCGTTTCGATCGTCGACCTGAAAGACATTTGCACCGGCACAGCAATCTATGGCTTCGACGCCCACGTGCCGGGCATGGTATACGCCTCCATCGAGCGGCCGCCTGTTCTCGGCGGCAAACTAAAGGGCTACGACGACAGTGAAGCGCGCAAAGTTGCCGGCGTGCAGCAGACGATTGTCATTGATGGCGCGCAACCGCCTTACGGCTTTCAGGCGCTGGGCGGAGTCGCGGTCATCGCGGACAACACCTGGGCCGCTTCGCAAGCTCGCAAGAAACTGAAGATCGATTGGGAGTACGGTCCGCACGCCATCTTCGAGTCCGAATCGTATAAAAAGTCGCTCATCGAATCCGCCAATAAACCTCAAAGAGTCGTGCGGAGCGTCGGCGATGTCGATACCGCATTCGGGAGCGCAGCCAAGGTCGTCGAAGCGAATTACTACACTCCGTTGCTTGCTCACGCACCGATGGAGCCGCCGGCCGCGCTCGCCAGTTATCGCGACGGCAAGGTCGAAACATGGACCGCTACGCAGGATCCGCAACAGGTGCAGGAAACCGTTTCCAAGGCGCTCGGCATCAATCCTGCCGATGTTACCTGCCATGTCACGCTGCTTGGCGGTGCGTTCGGCCGTAAATCGAAGCCTGATTATGTGGCCGAGGCTGCGATTCTGTCCAAAAAGACCGGAAAGCCCGTCAAGATCTCCTGGACGCGTGAAGAAGACATTCACTTCGACTACTACCACTCGACCTCGGCCATGTACTTCAAGGCCGGTCTCGACAGCGCGGGCAAGCCCGTCGCCTGGTTGCAGCGCAGTGTGTTTCCACCGATCGGCTCGACATTTGACGACAAGGAAACGTATGGCAGCGCCGGGGAAATGTCCCAAGGATGGATCGACGTACCTTTCGATATCACCAATTTCCGAGCTGAGAACGGGCCTGCAGAAGCGCACCTGCGCATCGGCTGGCTTCGTTCGGTCGCGAATATCTATCATGCCTTCGGTGTGCAATCGTTCATCGATGAGCTCGCTCACTCGGCGGGCAAAGATCCTGTCGAATATTGGCTCACCGCTTTGGGCTCGCCGCGCCGTATCGATTTTGCCGGCGAGAAGGCAAAATACACGAACTATGGCAAGCCCATGACCGCTTATCCGCTCGATACGGGTCGTTTAAAGCGCGTTGTGGAGGTGGCGGCGGAGCAGTCTGGCTGGGCGAACAAGAAGTCCGGACCGGGCCACGCCTGGGGCTTCGCGGCGCACCGCAGTTTCCTCACGTACGTGGCCGCTGTTGTCGAAATCGAAGTAGATAAGCAAGGCAAGCTGCAGATACCGATAATGGATATTGCAGTCGATTGCGGCAGCGCGATTAATCCGGATCGCGTGAAAGCACAGTTTGAAGGCGCGGCAGTCTTTGGAACGAGTGTGGCGCTGCTCGGCGAAATCACGGCCGCCGACGGCCGTGTTCAGCAGGGCAATTTCAACACCTACCCCGTCGCGCGTATCAACGAAGCGCCCTTCGAAACGCGCGTCCACATTGTGAATGGAGGAGGGCTTCCGACCGGGGTTGGCGAGCCCGGCGTGCCTCCAACTGCGCCGGCGATTTGTAACGCGATCTTCGCCGCAACCGGCAAACGCATCCGTGAGCTGCCGCTTCGAAAGCAAAAGCTCGTCTAGGAGCTGCGGTCGGTTACTAATTCTACGATGGCCTGTAATGCCCGCTGGGACGGGCTATCCGGAAAGTCAACGATCATACTGCGGGATTTCTCAGTAAAAGCGCGCGCGCGGTCATAAGCCCGCTCGATTGAGTCGTGCCGCTCCAATATCTGGAGAATGTGCATGAACGGAACTTGCTCGTAATTCCCGTCGCTGATCACTGCTTCCACGACCTGCCGCTCGGCGGTTGATGCGTCCTCTAGCGCGTAGATCATCGGAAGCGTGACCTTCCCTTCGCGCAGATCGTTGCCGGCAGGCTTACCGAGAATTTTCTCGGTTGAGGTGAAATCGAGGATGTCGTCTACAAGCTGAAAAGCCATCCCGAGATTCCAGGCAAAGTCGCCCAATTTCGCTTCTGCAGCATCATCGGCTCCGGCCGCCACCGCGCCCAGCGAAGCACAGGCCGAGAACAGGCTGGCTGTCTTCCGGTCGACAAGCTCCATGTAATCGGCTTCGCTGATATCCATCCGGTGCAAGCGGTCGAACTGCAGCAATTCGCCTTCCACCATCATCTGCGTCAATGAAATCAGCAGGTCGAGGATATGGAAATTGCGCTCGCGCAGCGCAAGCTGGAAGGCTTGCATGTAAAGCCAATCACCAGCCAGCACCGAAACATGGTTGCCCCAGACAACATTCGTTGACGGCCGCCCGCGCCGGGTCTTCGCGACATCGATAACGTCATCGTGTACAAGCGTTGCCGTGTGGATCATCTCCACAACGGCAGCAAGGTGACGGGCGCAATCCGTTGGCGGACCGAACAGCCGGTTACACAACAGCAACAGGGCCGGGCGCAGGCGCTTCCCTCCCCCCGCCTGCAGGTACTGGTTAATTGTCGTGATTGCTTCCACCGAAGCAACCGATTCAACACTGATTTCCTGTTCGACCTGCTCGAGGTCCGGCTCAACGATTTCAAACGCCTCGCGGGCCGTAATCGACTGCCGGATCTTGCTGAACATAGGGTTCTCGCCGGGACTTCTCAGTGTAACTGGTCAGCCTGAAGAACTCGCCTAAAGTTCTCTGTCGTCTGCGAAGCCAGTTGTTCGACCGGGACCCCACGGACATCGGCGATCGCGCGCGCGGTGTGAACGACAAAACCGGGCTCATTGCGTTTGCCCCGGTGCGGAACAGGCGCGAGGTACGGCGCATCGGTCTCAAGCAACAGCCGGTCGCCGGGCGTAATTCGCGCGGCTTCACGAATCTCCGCCGCCTTGGGAAACGTTGTCACGCCGCCGAAAGCAAGATAGAAGCCCAAATCGAAACACTCGCGGGCCTGCTCCGCAGTCCCCGTGAAACAGTGCATGATGCACGGCAATGAGTTGACCGCCCAATGCTCGCGCAGAACATCCATCGTGTCTTGCCAGGCATCACGAGTATGAATCACGACTGGCACGCGCGCTGCGGCGGCGATTTCGAGCTGCCGGATGAATACTGGGAGCTGGACTTCTTTCGCAACGCCCCAGTGATAATCCAGGCCGATTTCGCCCATCGCCTTGACCTTCGCATGTCGAAGCAGCCGCTCCAGATCGCCGAAAGTATTCTCGTCGATTTTCTGGGAATCGTTCGGATGCACACCCACCGTAGCAAATACGAAAGAATGCGCTTCGGCGAGACGGACGGCCGCCTCCAGATCTGGTGGACCATGACCGGTCCCGATGGCAAGCATGAATTTCAGCCCGGCGTCGCGCGCACGCTGAATCACGGCGGCTCGGTCCTGATCGAACTGCTCATCGTCCAAGTGGCAGTGAGAATCGACCAGATCCACCGTGCCTACTTTAGCCGGGCTCCAGCCGGAACGTCTTCGTGAAACCCGGCCAGCACCGGAAGACCGCCGTCAATGCTGGCGGCAACGATCATACCTTGGGACGTAAGCCCGCGCAGCTTACGCGGCTGCAGGTTGGCAACGATGACGACCTTTCGTCCGATGAGCTGCTCCGGTTTGTACGCGAGCGCAATGCCGGCAACGATCGTGCGCGGCTCCGTCTCACCGATATCGACCTTGAGGTGAAGCAGCTTATCCGCACCCTTGACCGGTTCGGCCGACTTTACTTCTCCGACGCGCAAATCCACTTTAGCGAAATCGTCGATTGAAATGAGGTGTTCAAGGGGCGCTTCCGCCGGTTCCGCTTTCTTGCCGAGCAGCGCGGCCTGCCGATCTTTTTCCACTTCTTCCAGCTCCTGCATTTTCTGAATAGCTGGTTTCGCGTCGATGCGCGGAAAGACCGCTTTGATCTCTCCGATGCGGTTCGGCAATGCGAAATCTCCCCAAGCTGGGAGACCGGGGCGAATCGGCTCGGTATAGCCGAGCTGCTGCCAAATCTGATTTGCCGAATGCGGCAAGATCGGCTCAACCAGTCTGCAGATAACGTGCAGTCCCGCTACAGCGGTATAAAGAATACATTCGAGCTTTTCCTTTGCGCCCGGATCATCGCTCTTAGCGAGCTTCCACGGCGCATATTCCACAATGAGCTTATCGAGCCTCGCGATGAGCGACCAGATCTTTTCGAGCGCGCGCGAGAAATCAAACCGGTCATAAGCTTCCTGGACTACGATGATCGCCTCGCCGGCTTCTGCCGCAAACTGTTCATCATCGCAACGGGCAGGAATCACACCGGCGCGATACTGCTGGACCATATTGAGCGTCCGGCTGGCGAGATTCCCCAAACCGTTAGCCAGATCGGAGTTGTAGCGACCCACCAAAGCGTCATAACTGAAGCTGCCGTCCTGGCCGAACACGATCTCACGTAGCAGAAAATAGCGCAGCGCATCGATGCCCATTACTTGTTCGATCGGCGAAGGACGCACAATATTGCCGCGCGACTTGCTCATCTTGTCGTTCTCAAACAAAAGCCAGCCGTGCGCGAAGATCTTTTTCGGTAGAGCCCATCCGGCAGCCATGAGAAATGCCGGCCAGCAGACGGCGTGGAAGCGGAGAATTTCCTTCCCGATCAGGTGCAGATCCGCGGGCCAGCGGCCTTCGCTCTCGACCGCGCTGACATATGCCACGAGCGCATCGAACCACACATAGAACACATGCGCCGGGTCCGCTTCGACGGGAATGCCCCATTTAATGCTCGTACGTGTGATGGACAGGTCCGAAAGACCCTGCTTCACGAAAGCCAGCACTTCGTTGCGGCGTATCTCGGGTTGAATGAAGTCCGGATTCGTTTCATACAACTTGAGAAGGGGCTCTGTAAAGGCCGAGAGCTTGAAAAAGTAGTTCTCTTCCGTGACTTCTTCGTAGGGTTTTCCGGTCTCCGGATCAATATCACCCGGCTTCGCATCGTTCACAAACGATTCGCTGACCACCGCGTACAAACCCGTGTACGTGCCTTTGTAGATGTACCCGTTCTTCTGGCACGTGTTGAACAACGTGTTCACGAGCTTCGCGTGGTTTGCAGCCGTCGTCCGCTGGAACCGGTCAAAGCGAAGATCGAGTTTCTGCCACTCCGAACGAAACTCGTTGGAAATGAGATTCACGAATTCTTCGGGCGTCTTGCCCTGGGCACGCGCGGCACGCTCTACTTTGGTCCCGTGCTCGTCGGTCCCTGTTGTGAGGACCACGTCATAGCCTTGCATGCGTTTGAAGCGCGCGATCGTGTCCGCTGCGATCGTGGTGTAGGCGTGCCCAATGTGGGGCGCGGCGTTGACGTAGTAAATGGGCGTGGTTAAGTAATACTTGCCGTTATTCATTCCAGTGTTAGTATTTGTGCTGCGCCCGAAACGCCTGGTCAGCTTCGGCCAGGACAACACGAAGCGGGATGCCTTTTTCTAATGCCAGCCTGCGGCAATCTTCGTATTCCGGAGCGAATCCGCCGTTCGCGTTGTATTTCACACGCACCGTGCCGAACGACGTCGCCACTTCCGTGATGTCACGCGCCAGCACACGCCGCTCTGCCTGATGAATGCGCAGCCCTAACGTCGTAGTCTCCGAAAAGAGGATCTCCGTGAGCTGTTCCGTCGTTTCCGGGGCGGCAATGACACGAAAGAGCGTGCCGGGGCGGTTCTTCTTCATAAAAACTGGCGACAGGCTCACATCCAAAGCGCCGGCGGCGAACAACCGTTCCATGGTGTAGCCCAAAACCTGAGGCGTTGCATCGTCGATATTCGCCTCGATCACCGCGACAGTCGTGCTCTCGGAGGCATTGATGCGCTCGCCAATCAGCACACGCAACACGTTGGCCTGAGACGTGAAATCCTTTTCTCCTGCGCCGAATCCCTGCGAGAGGACGCGAACCGGTGGGAGTGCGCCGAAATCGTTTGCCAGTGTTGCTAATAGCGCCGCGCCGGTGGGTGTCGTCAATTCCGTCTCGGGTCCGGCTGAGTAGACCGGTTTCTCCTTCAATAACTCCGCCGTTGCCGGCGTGGGAACCGGCAGCACGCCGTGATCGGTATTCACGGTTCCGCTCCCGACATTGACGCGGGAGCTGTAGACCTGTTCAACACCGAGCAGCTCAAGCGCGACGCAAGCGCCGGCAATGTCACAGATCGAATCGACCGCGCCGACTTCGTGAAAATGAACCCTCTCGATAGGAACGTCGTGCGATCTGGCCTCCGCTTCCCCAAGCCGCTGGAAAACAGCGAGCGCATTCGCCTGGGCTTTTTTCGACAGCTCTCCGGCCAAAATAATCTTTTCGATGTGCGGAAGATGCCGGTGTTTCGTTTGATCCGCGCTCTCAACCGTGAACTTCGATGCCGCGATACCCTTCCGCTTGGTCTTCTCGACACGAAAAGATGCGCCAAGATTCAGACTTCGTAAAGCGGCTTCGAGGGCCGGCCAGTCAGCCCCCGCATCGAGCAATGCTCCGACGGTCATGTCGCCGCTGATGCCCGAAAATGCATCGAAGTAGCAGATTTTCATTCGAGTAGCTGTACTTTTCAGTTTAGCGGGACAGCAGGTTCCGCGCTCTTTCGACGTCGGTTAAAGCTTGCTGGGTGGTTGGCGCAAGTGCGGTCAGATGGCCCATCTTCCGGCCCGGGCGAGCACTCAATTTGCCGTAGAGATGCAGCTTTACATCAGGCAACGACGCAGCCGCTTTCCAATTGGGCTCGCCGCCATTCCAGAGGTCTCCGAGCAAGTTTGCCATCGCAGCCGGACTGAGTTGGGTTACCGCGCCTAACGGCAAGAGACAGACGGCACGCAACTGCTGTTCAAACTGACTGGTGACGTTTGCATCGAAGCTGAAATGACCTGAATTGTGTGGCCGTGGAGCAAGCTCGTTGATCAGCAGCCGGCCGTCGCAGGCAACGAAGAACTCCGTGCAGAGAACTCCAACAACTTCGAGCTTTTCGAGAACGGCCCGCGCGATTTCGACAGCTTCGCGTGCCACTCGCTCAGATATTCGGGCCGGAGCAACCGAGACGTCCAGGATCCCGTTCCGATGACGATTTTCGATGGCTCCATAATGTGCAAAATCTCCATCCAAACTGCGCGCTGCCACAACGGAAATCTCGCGATCGAAGTCAACGAAGGCCTCCAGTACGCTTTCCTGCTCTCCCACGGCACTCCAGGCGCTTTCGAGGTCTTCGGACGATCGGATCCGGAACTGGCCCTTGCCGTCGTAACCGTAGCCTGCCGTCTTGAGGATCGCCGGAAACCCCAGGTCGGCAGCTGCGGCGCTCAGGTCACACGGACTTGCCACGCGGCGAAAGGTCGCGACTGGAAATCCCGCGTTTGATAGGAATGTCTTTTCACGCAGGCGATGCTGGGTGATGTGCAAGATATCACCGCTGGGACGAACCGGTGCACAGCGTGCAGCCGCCGCAGCCGTTTCCGCCGGAACGTTCTCGAATTCAAACGTGACGACCGAGACGCCTCGCGCGAATTTGCAGATAGCATCCAAATCTTCATACGGTGACTTCACTTCTACGTCGGCCACCTGCCCGGTAGGCGTGTCCTCATCCGGCGATAAGGTATGGACGCGGTATCCCATCCGCCGCGCCGCCATCGCGAACATCCGCCCCAATTGACCGCTGCCGAGCACGCCCACCGCGCTCCCCGGCAGAATGGGACGAAGGTCCGCCAACCCGGTCACGGAAGCTTGTCCTCGAGCACCGCCTGTGTTTGCCGCTTACGCCATTCCTCGAGTCGGCTGCGGGTTTTCGGGTACTTATTACCGAGAATGCTGGCCGCCAGCAGGGCCGCGTTGACCGCTCCCGCATGGCCGATCGCCAGCGTTGCTACGGGAACTCCGGCGGGCATTTGCACGATCGACAAGAGCGAATCGACGCCATTGAGAACACTGCTCTTGATGGGTACACCCAGAACAGGAAGCGCTGTGTGAGCCGCAACCATACCCGGAAGGTGCGCTGCGCCGCCGGCCGCCGCAATGATCAGTTCGAGCCCTCGGTTCGCGGCCGTCTTGGCGTATTCGGCCATCCAGTCGGGCGTGCGATGCGCGGAAACGATCCGGCACTCGTGCGGAATCCCCAGCTTCGTCAGCGTCTCACTTGTACGCTGCATGGTGTCCCAATCGGACTTGCTGCCCATGATGACGCCGACCAGTGGCTTGCCCGCTGGCGGCTGATTGTCGCTCATCGGCCGAGGTCACTCACCCTGGGACGCGACGAAGCCCTTCTGCCCGTCGAAAGTATAAAGATTCTCGATCTTAATAAAATCGAGCCCCTCCTTCTGCATCTGGTCCAGCAGCTTTACGATCTGTTCGTGCGTGACCGGGCCGTTGTCCTGTTCAGCCATGAAGCCGGCGCGCCAGTGATCGGTGCAGAATGTTTCGTCGAAACCCTCGGGGTAAACTTTTACGCCGCGATTGCTGAGCGATTTCAGCTTGATCCCCCCGCCGTTAAATTTCTCCAGGCGCTTGCCGAATTCGAGCGGGTTCCTCTCGTTCCATTGCAGAAAAATATCGACTCCGACAAGCTGCTTCTTTGCTCGCTTGGTGTGTCCGACGGGATGTTCCACGGTCTGTTTCGGGGCTTCTGCGTACGAGGCCGATTTCAGGCGTTCGGGCCTTTGCCCGAGGCGCGCGACGACGGCTTGCGCGAATTCTTTCGTGCCTACTTTCTGTTTGCTAACGCCTTCCTTGTAAGTGTCGTAGGTATGGACGCCGTCCTCAATGGCCCGCAGCCATGCGTTATGAACGCGTTCGGCGACATCGGGCTGCCCGATATGAACCAACATCAGAATGCCGCCTAACAACAGTCCCGAGGGATTCGCCAGGTTCTGACCGGCACGGCGAGGAGCGGAACCATGGATCGCTTCGAACATCGCGCAATGGTCCCCGATGTTGGCGGAGCCCGCTAAGCCAACGGACCCGGCAATTTGGGCAGCCACGTCGGACAAAATGTCGCCATAGAGATTCGGCATGACGATCACGTCGAACGCCTCCGGCGTATCCGCCAGTTTCGCAGCCCCAATGTCGACGATCCAGTGCTCTTTTTCAAATTCGGGATATTCGGCGCCGATTTCATCGAAGACCTTGTGAAACAGGCCGTCGGTGAACTTCATGATGTTGTCTTTGCTGAAGCAGGTTACCTTCTTGCGGTTATTGCGCCGCGCATATTCGAAGGCATAGCGGATGATCTTTTCTGAACCCGGGCGGCTGATGAGCTTCAGGCATTGATACACTTCATCCGTTTGCCGGTGCTCGATGCCGGCATACAGGTCTTCCTCGTTCTCGCGGACAATCACCACATCCATACCTGGGTGCTTAGTTTCTATGTATGGGTGATAGGACACGCACGGCCGCACGTTCGCATAGAGTCCAAGCGTTTTGCGCGTCGTGACATTCAAGGATTTGAAACCACCGCCCTGAGGAGTCGTAATCGGCGCTTTAAAAAAGACCTTCGTGCGGCGCAACGATTCCCATGCGTGCGGCTCGATTCCGGAGTTAATACCGCGGAGGTACACTTTCTCGCCGATCTCGATCGTCTCGGGTTCGATCCGCGCTCCGGCTTCCTTAATAATGTGGAGTGCTGCCGCCATGATTTCGGGGCCGATGCCGTCTCCATGCGCGATCGTAATGGGAACAAGCTGCGATGTCATAGTTACAAAAGCCATTAGACCAAACGCGAAACTGTCCCGGGCCGGGCGAGCCTTGAAATTCCTTCTCGTCAAACGAGAAGGAGTACACTGTGAGTGTTGATTTCAGAGAGCGCAACCGCGCGGCAAAACCTTCAATTATTGACTGAGCTTCCCGTTTTGAGCCAGGTCGACCCGGCCCGGCTGTGAGCACGAAGTTTACGATCCTGGGTGTTATCCTCATGCCGGTACTCCTGCTCTTCGAGGCCTGCTCCGACCCGGCCAGCAGACTACCCGATTACGGAACCGTCCCTCCATTCACGATGGTCGATTCGCAAGGTCGCCACTTCGACAGCCAGGAACTCAACGGCAAGGTGTGGATCGCAGACTTCATCTACACAAACTGTCCGGCTGCCTGCCCGTTCATGAGCTCTCGCCTGCG
The DNA here is from genome assembly GCA_036557345.1 of Bryobacteraceae bacterium. Taxonomy (GTDB): domain Bacteria; phylum Acidobacteriota; class Terriglobia; order Bryobacterales; family Bryobacteraceae; genus Bog-105. The sequence goes on along the minus strand of DATBHS010000032.1, from coordinate 11,784 downwards.
CTCGGTCCAACGAGCGCTGCGTGGAAAAAACGACGTTCAGCTTGTGTCGATATCGGTGGATCCCGCACGCGACACCCCCACGGTGTTGAACGCCTTCGCCCGCAGTTACGGCGCCCCGAACAGCCAATGGATCTTTCTGACAGGCACACCAGAGACTGTACATTTATTGGCGTATCAGACCTTTCACGTCGGAGACGTTTTAGGGAAAATCGAGCACAGTACGAAATTTGCGCTGGTAGATAAGCACGCGAACATTCGCGGTTACTACTCGACGTATGACAAAGACGGCATTCCGGCGCTCCTGAAGGATGTATCGGCATTGCGTCGCGCGCGTTCGTAATGGCCTTGGCGCTGTTGAGTGTTCACGACCTACCGGCTATTAACGCAACGCTAAACGGGATCGCGGCCATTCTGCTGATTACTGGTTACCTGCTGATCAGGCGGCGCAGAATAATTGCCCACCACAGGGTTATGTGGACTGCCTTTGTGGTCTCCTGCCTATTTCTGGTTTGCTATCTCTTCTACCACTACAATGTGGGATCAGTCCGGTTCGATAAGCCGGGCTGGATACGGACCACTTATCTTTGGATACTGGGCACGCATACAGTTCTTGCTGCCGCGGTGCCGTTTCTCGCCGTGATTACTCTGACGCGCGCTCAGCGAGGAAAGTACGAAAAGCATCGCGCGATTGCCCGATGGACTTTGCCTATCTGGCTTTATGTCAGCGTTACAGGCGTCGTCGTTTACCTGCTCCTCTATCAGGTGCGGCCACGCCTCTGAGTAGAATGCGAGTTGAGCTCTTTTGGGAGGAGGATCATCTTGGATAGACGCACCTTTTTATCGGCCAGCCTAGCCGCTTCGGCTTTTGGAATCGAGGCACAACAGCCCAAATCTCAGGGACGCGGCCGCGAATACTATGAGCTTCGCAGATACCATCTGGTGTCCGGTCCCCAACAGAACGTGGCGAACACCTTCGTAGCCGAGGCGCTAATCCCCGCCCTGAACCGGCTCGGAATCCAACCCGTCGGCGCATTCGATCTCTATCTCGGTCCCGAGACTCCCGCTCTTTACGTTCTGCTGCCGAGCGCTTCTCTCGAGACGCTGGTTAACGCGGAATTCCGGCTGAATCAGGACGAAGAGTACCAGAAAGCGGGTTCGGCCTTCTTGAAGGCTCCCGCCAAGGAACCCCCCTATGAGCGAATGGAAAGCTCATTGATGATCGCCTTCGAAGGTCACCCGAACCTCACAGTGCCGCCAGTTACGGCCCAGCATGGATCGCGCGTTTTTCAACTTCGCACGTACGAGAGCCCCACCAATCGCGACCATCGCGTGAAGGTCGAGATGTTTAACAGCGGCGAATTCGAGATTTTCAGGAAAGCTGGCTTCTGGGATGTGTTTTACGGGGATACGCTGGTTGGGCCGCGGCTGCCGAACCTTACCTATATGCTGAGTTTTCCCGATTTGGCGGAGCTCAATGCGAAATGGAAGGCCTTCGGCGCCGACCCCGATTGGAAGAAGCTGAGCGGTTCACCGAAATTCAACTTCGAGGCGATTGTGTCGAATATCTCCAACCTGATTCTGAACCCGACTTCCTACTCTCAGATTTAGGCGGAATAGCCGGCGCGTCTGAACTCAGAGCGCCTATCTAATTGGTTTCCGCGATTCGCTCGCAGGTTCTATCTTCGAGGCCGCCGGCGCGTCAAACGCCATCAAAACAGCTTTCCCAAGCACGTGGCAGCAGAACTGCCAGCACAGAATCAATCTTCGTTGAAACGGTCGCAGGATCGGAATCACAAGAGTACCGAACTCAATCGCGACGCCTCCTGTTCGCGGCAGGCGGTTCATTCGTGGTTGAGTTGGTTCAGCATTACATCCCTGTGCCCTAGGGCCGGGGATGAAAAAAAACCAAATAGTCAAAAAATCACACGGAGGTGACTATGACACGCAATCACTCAATCTATTTGTCTCGACATCGCGATCATCAAGGATCCGAATCGAAGCAGGCCGTAGCGAACGACACCATTCACCGGTATTTTCCCTTGCTAGCGGCTATCACATTCACTACGATGACCATTTTTCCTGCCGCCGCGCATGCTCAGGAAGCCGGTCTGTCCTCGCCCCTGACTTCGCAAATCTCGCGGGCTCAGGCTTTGCGGCCGGCGGAAGTCGAAAGCTACTGGACCGCGGAACGCCTGTTAAGTGCAAAGCCGTTCCAGATTCAGCCGCAGCTTGCGGCAGACGGCCGTCCAATGGCCGCCTCTCAAACCCCTATGGCTGCCGGGCCGTCCGTGAAAGTGAAAGGCGCCGGGCCCTCGATCGCCTTCAACGCGAACCTGAGCAAGGAACTGGTATCACAAAGCGATCTGGCGCGCCGTCAGGCGAACGTCCAGGCCGAGGCCGCCGTGACTCCGCAGGCTTTCAGCCCCATCGGCGCCACGTTTACGACAACCCGGGTCTTTCCCGCCGCCGCTACCCACACCGCCTATCCCTATTCGACTGTCGGAGCGCTGTTTTGGACTGACCCGGTCGACAACAGCAACTGGTTCTGCTCTGCGTCCGTCCTGCGCCCGCGCGTGGTGGCGACTGCGGGGCACTGCGTTGCCTCCCCGGCAAACGGAAACATCCCGGCACATTTTCATACGCACTTTATGTTCGTCCCCGGCTGGCTGAACGGTACCGCCCCTTTTGGAGTCTTTACCGCATACTTCGCGACAACGACAGCCACCTGGTATTACTCCAACGGCTCCGTCCCGAATGCACAAGACGTCGGCTTGCTGGACATGTACGATCGAAATGGCTACAAGCTGGGTCAATACACGGGCTACCTCGGCTACTGGACGAACCAGTTGAGCAACAACAACGTCACAATGCTTGGCTTCCCGTGCAATCTCGACGGTTGCGAGCAATTGGAAGCCAATTACGCGCAGACCTTTGAATACGGCGGCAACAACACCTACATTTTCGGCTCAAACTTCGGTGGCGGATCGAGTGGTGGTCCGTACATCCGGGATTTTGGGCGTGCGCCCGCGGGATCCTTGACGACGGAAGGCGGCAACTGGCTGGTAGCTGTCAACTCCTACGGCCCCGTAAATCTGGGCTATCTCTACAGCGGCGCTTCAAACTTGAACAGTGAGTTCTTGAGTCTGCTTACCGCCGCCTGCAACGCCGGTGGCTGCTAAACAGTCGAACGCTTCGACATAGAAAGCATCCAGCTTCTACAAATAGCTGGTCACCCTCGGGAGCGCTTTACACCTGGCGCTCCCGAGCTTTTGCCATTTATAGAGGCACCCCGAGTCGGATTGCCTGATCAAGGGGTTTCCGACGCGGTCCGGGCGAAAAAGCTCACGTTTAGAGCACATTTCCTCTTCATGGCACCAATCGGGGCTGGGCAAATAGGGCGCGACACTCACGTTCGAGCACATCCCGGATCAGGAGCGGCACTGCACGGGTGGGAAGGATATGTACGTCTGACAACACCGTGTAGCCGCTGATCCTATCCGACACGTCCTCAGGACGAGCGCCCGACACCACGGTGCTGACACGGGCCAACCTGATGGCGTATGCGCACATGATGCACGGCTCGACACTCGTATATAAAGTGCAACCCGTCAAGTCAAGTGATCCCAATCGCACGAATGCCGCGCGAAGCACCTGAATCTCCGCGTGCGCGGTGACGTCACAAGTTCCACGCACGGCCTCGACTCCTTCCGCGATGACTTGATCACCGCTGACAATCAGCGAAGCAACAGGAGTATCATTCGTCAGAACCGCCTGTCGCGCCAATTCAATACAGCGTCGGATGTAATGCTCGTGCGCGACCTCATTCGTCATTGCCTTTTCCTTAGACGTCCCAAACGATATGGATTTTGAGCCGGTCTTTCTACGTCCAGCCAAGATTTTAGGCGCTATCCTAGAGGCTCGATTTCTCCAGGTCGCCACGCCTTGTTGAACCAGGGCTCCAATGGGCCATACAGGCGAAACAACATAAACCAGCCCTTGCCGGGAATCGTTTGCACCCAATTGTTTCAAAACCCTGGAAGGGCAGACGCCAGGAACTGTTCGGATAGTAGCAGGCGTCGGGGTTACGCATCTTGTAGTGTCAGGAAGAGGGTAGCCGTCTTCGAGATGCAAGGTGCCGATGGAGTGTCGACTTTATTGGCATGTGGCAACGCTAGGCGGCATGGGCGTTTGATATTTATCCTGCTGCGCATTTGCGGGCAGCGCCCAAATCGCTAAAGCGACCGCTACTCCGCAAATGGCGAGCGCACTTTCTCTCAACCCTATTACTTCTCACTTACGGTAATCGTGAACTTTTCAGTTATCCCTCCGCCCTTGGAATTCCTTGCCGTGATTGTTACGACGTACGATCCGGCAGCCTCTGGAGCTCCATCGAGGAAGATACCGTCGGCCCTCGCCATGGACGGACACACAGGATGGCCGGGCTTATTGCATGGAGAGCTCTCAAAAATCATTCCCGGTGGGATGTCTCCAGATTCTTCGAAGCGATATAAGACCGGTACACCGTCGGAGTCGCCAGAAGCCGTAAAGAGAATAGAGGCGTACTCACTTTTCGAAAGCGACATAGAATCCTTTGTTGAAAGCGTGATTTGGGAGGCAAACAACAGGCAAGGTAACGCGAGGAGCAGAAAGCTCAGCTTTCCTCCGCGGGCCACATAATCTGTGCGATGGCGCTTGTTAATTTCTTCCATTTGGATTCCTCCGCGGTGAGCTGTCTTCTGCCGGCGGGAGTCAAGCGATAGTATTTGAATTCACGCTTCAGATCCTTTCCAGCCGGTTCCCACCTGGACGCAAGCCACCCCTTGCGTTCGAGGCGATGAAGCGCAGGATAAAGCGACCCATGCTCTACCTGCAGGAGGTCGTCAGTAGACCGCTGGATGTGTTTCGCGATCTGGTGTCCATGCGCGGGGCCGAACAACAGCGTGCGTAGAATCAGCATGTCCAGAGTGCCCTGCAGCAGTTCGATTCGATCCGATGATTCCTTCGGCATGCATTTGGTAGACATTCTACCACCAGCCGCAGCGGCGCTTCGGGCAGGCGCTGCCGTTGCGTCACGGGACGCACGCTTTCAGCTTGACCACATCATCCTGGTTAAAATTGTTTGTCGTTTTTTCCTCTCCGGTTTCGATGTTACGAGTAGACGTTGAGTGTCTCGATCGCAGATCCATCCGAGGAGATGAAAGTTATGGAATACACAGTTGGCGAAAGTGACGTGCACCTGTCTGCCCTGACGGGCAGCTTGCTTCTGAGGTCTGGTTTGAACGCTATCCATGTCTTTTCGGAAGGAAGAGAACACACACAGCATCTTTCCACCGGTCGTTTGCGCAGGTTCTTGAGCGCAATCCGGCAAGGCAGACCGTTCGAGCGAAATGCCGGCATGACATTCGCCATCTATAAATATCAGTTCGAAGAGACGCCGTTGCGCATGGAGACGCATACAGTTCGCGTAGGTGCAAACGGCAGCTACAATGTGCAACTGGTTAGCGGAACGGAGAACCTCGCGATCGATGAAAATTCTTATCCCTGGAACTGCTCAGTTCAAGTTAAGCGGACAGATCGGGAGATGACATAATCTGCTCGCCAGGACCGGACGCAAATTAGCTGCCTCAACCGGCCCGGGGTGCGTCTACTTTTCCAGATAAAAATTGCCGGCAAACAGAGCGTCGATACCTGAGGAGTAGAAGCTCCTGACAGCATCGCGCGGCGTGCACACCAGGGGATCGCCGAACAGGTTGAAGCTGGTGTTGTACAAAACCGGTAGTCCCGTCGATTTTCCAGCTGCGAGCAGGAGCGCGTGATAGAGCGGGTTCTGTTCTCTACGCACGGTATGGACGCGAATCAGATCTTCGCCCAGCACGGCCGCTTCAAAGACCTTCCGCCGGCCCGGCTTTACCCGGCCTACGGTTGCCAACCAGCGCGCATTCGGCCCAACCTCGAAGTATTCTCCGGCTACTTCCTCGGGAACTGATGCGGCGAACTTCCGAAAGCCCTCGCGATGCTTGATGTAAACGTTCAAATTCTCTGTCGAGTACGGATTCTGTGGAGACGCCAGGATGCTGCGGTTTCCCAATGCCCGCGGTCCGAACTCCATACGGCCTTGCATCCAGGCTACGATCTTGTGTTCGTTTAACGCCCGGATTGCCTGCGCAACCAGTTCCTCTTCTGTGAGGAGGAACTGGAACCGCAGCTTGCAGTTTTCGAGAACACGCTTGATCTCCTCCGCAGAATACTGTGGCCCCAGGCAGAGCGTCTCAAAAGGTATCCGGGTTGGTTCGCGATAAAAATTGTGCCAGGCATATAGTGCTGCGCCCAGCGCTGTCCCTGCATTGCCGGCAACAGGCTGCACAAGAACGTTCTGAAGTTGTAATTCCAGCGCGCGGATCAACATCGCGTTTAAGGCCAATCCGCCCGCGATGCAGAGCGTTCCGGGGGGCCCGACCATCGCTCCGACAGCAGCTTCGATCGCCGCCTGCAAGCTACGGGCTAGATCGGCCTTAACATTTTCTGGAAAGGGCTTGCTCGCATCAGCACCGATCTCCTCGTAAAAACGCACGCTGAAACCGCCGTGCGTCATGCGTTCGGGATCCAAGTAAGCCCGATCGATCTTGGGCCACTCTGATCTGTCTCGATGCAGTATTCGCCTGAATACATCTAAATACACTGGCTGGCCAGAAGCGGAGAGCCACTGAACTTTGTGTTCATCCGCGCGGGGCTCATAACCAAGCAACGCCGTTACGCGGTTGTACACATCACCGAGCGAATCGGGAAAATACAGCTCCTTGACTCTCGTTAGTTGATTCCGCTCACCCGAAAACAGGACGGCAGAGCGGAAGTCCCCAGCGCGATCCACAGTGAGTACGGCGGCCTTTTCAAATGGCGAGGCGTAATAGGCCGAGGCCGCATGCGCATGATGGTGTTCTACGACCACAATCTCGCTTTGAGGAAAACGTGCGCGTAGTTCAAGCTGTGCCGTGCTCTCCGGACCCGCCGCGAATGGCAACGCGATCGCGACGCAATCGATGTTGCGCGCTTGCACCTTTGCGCTCTGCAATGCGAGATGGAACGCTTCGTCGGGAAACGATCCAGGCCGGTCCTGCCGGGAGACCTTCGCCTGTTCCACCGCAGAGGCGATGCGGCCATCCTTTATGACACAGCAGGCCGGGTCGCTGAGCAGTCCCCCGAGTCCCAGGATGATTCGGCTCACTCCGCTACACCCTCCGGAGTCTCTGGATTACGCGCTCCCGGCCAATGCATGTGAAGACTGCGAATGCGCTCGGTCCCACAGGTTGTCCAGTAAGGACTGCGCGGCTTGCGTTGATAATAAGGCCTGCTTTAACGCCGCTGTCGGCAGCCAGTTTTCGCAGATCCGCTTCAACGCTTGCCTCCGTATAGTCCGGATTCCCTTCAATGCGGCTCGCCAGTTCCCGCAACAGCTCGCGCGCGCCTGGCGCGTCCAGCTTTTCCTCCGCTTGTTTTTCGGTTGGGAAATCGTCGCTGAAGTAAGCCCGGCCTTTCGTCGAGAAGTCGATCAAGGTGGCAAAGCGCGTTCGGATCGTGTCCACCACATGTAGGAAGAACTCCTCTCCGCCATATGGTTCGAGTCCGCGTTCTTCGAGAGACTTCCGCACAAGTGGCGCAAGTGTCTCGACAGGCATCGTCCGCAGGTGCTGAGAGTTGAGCCAGAGCGCCTTCGGATCAATCGGGTCCGATTCGCTGAAATTCACGACGGCGTTGCTTCGGTGGACACCGTCCAGGTTGAAGGCGCTCGTCAATTCAAACAGCGTCATCTGCTCGCGATTGTCCTTGGGAGACCACCCCAGCAAGCAAAGGAAATTAATATATGCGGCCGCGAGAAAACCGTGGTCCCGGTAAGTCGTCACGCTCACTGCCGGGCCGTGTTTGCGCTTCGATAACTTCGATCCGTCCGGTGCAATGAGAAGTGGCAGATGCGCAAATTTCGGAATCGGTCCGCCCGCCGCTTGGAAGATCAGCAGGTGCTTGAAGGTGTTCGAAAGATGATCTTGTCCCCGGATTACATGCGAGATTTTGAGGTCGATGTCGTCAGCGCAGGAAGCCAGATGATACGTCGGCATTCCGCTGCTTCTTAGCAGCGCGAAATCCTCGATATCAGCCGTCAGCTTTGACTGCTGGCCATAAACTTCATCGTGGAATGTAACCTCGTATGCCGGCTCGCGAACCACGCGAAACCGGATCACAAAGGGCTCGCCCGCTGCTGCCCGCGCATCGCTCTCGGCTTGCGAAAGCGCCCGCATTTCGGGATTACAAAGCCAGGGACCTTCGCCATGCGGTTTGTCCTCTGGTAAGTCCAGCGTCGCCGGAATGAAATCCCTGTAAGCGAATCCTCTGGCCAGCAGATCATAAGCCAGTTTTCGATGCAAGTCGAGTCTTTCCGACTGCCGGTAGACTTCATCCCAACCAAGGCCGAGCCAGTTGAGGCCTTCATAAATCGAGTTGAGCGACGCCTCGGTGTTGCGGTCAACATCGGTGTCGTCAATGCGTAAAATCATGGTTCCCTGGTGCTTCCGAACAAACAGCCAGTTGAAGATGAAAGTGCGTGCACTTCCAATGTGCAAGTATCCTGTCGGCGAAGGCGCAAAGCGGGCCCGAGTCATGAAATATCAGTGTACAGAGGGGCTGGAACTGAGCATTTTTGAACCCAATTGCGCCCGCAGCCGTACGAATTCGCCGGGACTCAACTGCTCTGCCCGCAGTCGGGCCTCTGGAAGCAGATCTGCCAACGCTCCGTAGTGCGGCCGCAGATTGTTTCGCAGGGTCTTGCGCTTTTGCGCAAAACAGCGTCCTACAAAGCGGAGCAGGCCGCGCATATCGGCCGGGAGGTCTTGTTTGCGAAAGAACCGCACCGCCGCGGAATTCACCTTTGGCGGCGGCGCAAATGCGCCGGGCGGAACTTTGCAGACCAGCTCCACCTCGCAGATCAACTGCACAGCGACTGTGAGATATCCGTAATCGCGCGAGCCGGGTCCGGCAAGTATGCGTTGCGCCACTTCCCACTGCGTCAGAAACACTGCAACGGGGAATCGGTCGTCCAGCCAGAGGAACTTCTCGACGATGGGTGACGTGATGTAGTACGGTAGGTTGCCGCAGACAATTGCAGGGCCCCACTGGGTTATATCTGTCGTTAGCACATCCGCCTGATGAACGTGCAGCCTGGAATCGGTGGCAAACCGATCCCGCAGATAGGAAGCGAGAGATTTGTCCAATTCAATGGCGTGAACTTCGTCGGCCAGGCGGAGCAGGTGGCGCGTCAGCGCTCCACGCCCGGGTCCGATCTCGATCACACGAGGCGTGTGCAAGCCACATGCGGCCTCTGCAAGCCGCTCGAGTATAGACTCCCGAACTAGAAAATGTTGCCCCAGCCGCCTCGACACGCCCCAGTGTAGAACGGCCGGGGACCCGCCTCATTGCTACCAGTGCCATTCAGTCTTCTGCGGTGGCGAGGCGGGCTTCACTCAGGTCCAGCTCGCGTTCGATACGGCGCAGGACTTCGTCATTGATGCGTCCTTCGTTGCGCAGGCGTATGGCAGTCTCCCGCTCTACACGCAATGTCTCAAGCGATAGTTCGATGTAGCGCTCGTGATCCGTTATATCCTTCGGGTTCTCGTCGTCCGGGCGCAGGCTTGCTAGCCTTTTGCGATAGTGGGAAGCCAGGTCTTCATAAAGACCTGCCGATTCCGCGTCATCCTTTACTTTTGCTTCTTCGAGAAAGGACACAGCGGCGTCAATCGCAATACGCCGCGCTTCCTGTTCTTCGCAGTTCGGCCCGGCAGCACCAGCCAGACCGAGGACACGGATGAGGGGCGGGAGTGTGATGCCCTGTAAAACAAGCGTGACCACAATCACACAGAATGTGAGGAACACGATCAAATTCCGCTGCGGAAACGGAGTACCGTCGGCCAATTTAGCAGGAAGGGCGAGAGCGGCCGCGAGCGAAACAACGCCTCGCATGCCGGTCCAGCCGATGACGAAAATCTGGCGCGCGCGTGGTGCTCTCTCGTCTTGATGCCCCAACCGGGTCCGCACAAAATGTGATATGCCGGCGCCAGGAAACACCCAAGCAAGCCGCAGCAGAATCAATAATGCGCTGAAAATCCCGCCGTAAAGAAGCAAAATCGAGAGACTATATCCGCGAATGGAAGCCCGGACCGCCGGAAGTTGGAGGCCGATAAGGATGAACACGAGTCCGTTCAAAACGAATGTCAAAGACTGCCAGACAGACCAGATCTGGATGCGAACCGACGGGGAGAAAAAGACAGCGCTGCGCCGGGCGAGGAACAGCCCGCAGGCGACAACAGCCAGCACGCCGGAAGCGTGAACCGCATTGGCAGCCAGGTAGACCGCATACGGGACCAGAATGCTGAGCGTGATCTCAATGGGAGCATCGTCGATCCATCGCTCGATGCGATCGATAGTCCAACCGACGAGCAAGCCGAGCGCGATGCCGCCGGCCGTGAGCCACAGGAGTGTCAGAATGCCACTGGATATCGTCGGTACGCGCTTATGTACAACAACGGCCGTGGCGAACTCGAGCGCCAGCAGGCCGGTTGCGTCGTTGATCAGGCTCTCTCCTTCCAGGATGTCGACGATGCGCGCCGGCAGCCCCACTCGCCGCGCAATGGAAGTGGCTGCGATCGCGTCAGTGGGCGCGATCACCGCTCCCAGCACCAGGCCGAGCCGCCAATCGAACCCGGAAAAAACATGCGGTGTAACCACAGCCACGCCCGCGACGGTGAACCCGACCAGCCCAAAGGCGAGAAGCGAAATAATAACGAGGTTATAACGGAAGTCGCGCCAGGAAGTTGTCCAGGCGGAGGAGTAGAGCAGCGGCGGCAGCACGACTAAAAAAATCAGGTCGGGGTTAAGAGTGATCCCTGGAATCGCGGGGATGAAGCTCAGAAGCAGCCCGCCGAGAACCATCACAATCGGATACGGCCTTCCGAGCTTTCGCGCGAGGAGTCCAAATACGACAACGAAAAGAAGCAGCAGGAGGAAAACGAATTCGACCGCCCCGATTCCGCTCATTTAGCGCGCCCCATCTTTGAAAATAGCCAGCGAAAATCCTGCCGCTTTTTGCCCGCGCAGTTACTAAACAATTTCTCGGTGAAAGCAGAGTTCGGTTCGTACCGCATAGCAGGTCCAGTACTTGAAAGCGACTGGCGTGTCATTGATATTTGAAGACACGTGCCTCCGAGAATTCCACAGTGGAAGATCTTTCTCGGTCTGGTCGCTAGCTGGGTTTGCACCTTCGCTTTCCTTACGCTACTCGCCTGGTTCCTGTCTGATCTTTGCTGGGAAGCCACCCGTCCTGACGAGCGGCCGCCAACCTGCTGTGTCTATCAGATAGAACCGTAGCGCGCGACCAGCGTCACTTTTGCTGCAATTAACACCGAACGCGAGGTCGTCAAAAACCGTGTAATCCCAGACCGAGGCTTGCATGGAATCTCCCGTCTGATCTATAGGAGGAAAGGGAAATGCCTGCGCCGAGTGAAAAGATTCGAGAGACCGACGCGGAACGTAAGTATCGAAGGGTACTGGCAGCGAGCACGCCAGCCGGAGATGCAGTCAAGAATTCTGCCGGCGAGGACCTCGGGAAAATAGACGAGATCATGATCGACATTACGATCAAATTCTGGCTGGTTTGAAGGGGGCGTCCTGAGCAATGACGCAAATCGAAGAAACGATTGGTCGGGGCGAGTGGATTCGAACCACCGACCTCCTGGTCCCGAA
>DATBHS010000031.1:0-29418 GCA_036557345.1 Bryobacteraceae bacterium | reverse complement strand
GAGGCAGACCCTGAAGATTCATCTCATCGACGGCACCTACGAGTTGTTCAGGCATTGTTACGCACTACCTTCCGCAAAGGATCGGGATGGTTTTGAAGTTGCTGCAGCACGAGGCGTACTCGCCTCGGTAAATGGGCATGCTTAAGAACGGAGCCGCCCACATCGGCGTTGCGACCGATCACGTGATCGAATCATTCCGCAATCGAATGTGGCCGGCTACAAGACGGGAGAAGCATCGAGCCTGCACTCCTGGCTCAGTTCACTTTGCTTGAAGAGGTGCTTTGGGCGGCCGGAATTGTCGTGTGGCCCGTGGTGGAATTCGAGGCGGACAATGCGCTCGCTGCCGCTGCTGCGACGGCCACCTGCGGCCTGCGTGTCGAACAGGTCGTCATCTGTACACCGGATAAAGACCTCGCTCAATGCGTGCAAAGTACTCGCATCGTTCAATTGAATCGCCGCAAACGCGTCCTGATCGACGAGGCTGGCGTGATCAGAAAATTCGGTGTAGCTCCGAGATCAATTCCGGACTATCTCGCTCTTGTGGGTGATTCGGCCGATGGTTATCCAGGCCTTCCCGGATGGGGTTCGATATCCTCAGCGGCAATTCTTGCTAAGTATTCTCATCTAGAACTCATTCCTAGAGATTGGCGCGAATGGCATGTAAACGCTGCGAACGCGAGTGCTCTTGCGTATACATTTAGTCAGCCAGTACGACCGAGCTTGCTATTTCGCAGGCTCGCAACCCTCCAAACCGATATCGTCCTTTTCGAGGACGTGGAGCAATTGCGATGGAGCGGCCCCACGCCTGCCTTTGCAACGCTTGAGCCACGACTTGATGCTGCGGTTACTAAAAAGAGGCGAATCTTTCGTCCTGGCATCGCGGCAAACGTTAAAGTTCCAGAGACTTCGTCGATCTCAGAAGGGTAGGCTTGCCGGCAGCAACCTAAATGCGGGCGAGTCATACCGGTGCCGTATAAGGCGCCAGACCTGCATTGGAGGATCGGGGCGGACTTACGGGCGTATCTGGCTTATAGTTTCCGGATTCCCGACTACTCCATGGCGCGCGAATGCTATTTCAACAGGTACACGATCGTCGTCTCAGTGTCGGCCGGATTCGGCATCGGATCTCCGTATATCTCCCACGAGTACCCGGCGCACTCCCTCTGATTCGCCGCCATCCATTTCTTGATCGCCTCATGCGCTTTGTTCATTCGGTCGTACGGGCCGCGATGGACCGTGACGGCAGCCTCGCCCGCTGGCGTTTCGGTCGCGTACACTTCGCCAACCGTTTCGAATGTGCGCGCGACCTCGACACCGAAGTTGCACAATATTGGTGCGCCCCGCTGACTTGGATGGTGATACAAAAAAATGTTGTGACCGTTTGTCCATAGCCCCGGGTGACTACGAATGACCTACCAGACCTTTTCCAAGGCCGCCCTCCACGCCGAACCAACCGTGCCCGGCGCGATCTCGCGCCGCACTGCGGCCAACTTGCGGGAATGAACGGTCTGGACGTTGACGGGCACAGGCATTCCTAAATCGTAAATTAAGAATGTGATCGCGACGGTCCCAATTGGATCTCCATGATCAGGCGAGGCGGGAAGTTGACAGAACAATACCCGCATGACCTGTCAAACGTAGGAGGGGCTTCGGTGCGGATTACGGTTATTCGAAATGGGCGGACCGAAGCGGACTTCAGGGGAGTAATTCTGGGCACGAGGATCCGGCTCCGATCAAAATTATCAACCGTGCTCAGTCCGGTTGCTGTCCGTACATCCAGCTTGACGGTGCCGACGCAATCCGAAATAGGTAAATACAGCGCTATCGCGCGCGTGGCATAGCTGTCGCTTGAAATTCGGCGAATTGATCTGCTGTGGAACTGCCGCCGATGAAGACAGTGTAATCGGCCGACTCGACGACCTTGCGGCCATCAGAATCGAAGAACGAAAGTTCCTCAAAGCCGAGCGGAAAATCTACGGATTTGGATTCGCCTGGATCGAGAGTGAGCCGCGTGAACCCTTTTAGACTGCGGATGGGTTGTTCGACGCTCGCGCCGCTAATGCGGAGGTAGCACTGTACGATTTCGCTTCCGCGGCGGTGGCCCGTGTTCGTCACCGTTGCCGTTGCGTGCACAGGATGTGCATTGTGATCGCTTGTAAGCGCAGCGACGTTCACGGCCGGCACAGACACTCTCACGTCCGAGTAAGCGAATGTCGTATAGCTCAGTCCGTAGCCGAAGGGGAATAGCGCGCTGTTCGGCACATCCAGGTACTTGGACACGTACTTCGTCTCCACCGGACCGGGATGTTTAGGATCCGGAAACTGCTCTGGCCGCCCCGTCGGGAGCTGGCTATAGTAGAGCGGTTCTTGGCCAACCGTGCGAGGGAAGCTCATCGTCAACTTCCCGCTCGGCGGAACATCGCCGAAAATTGTTTCGACAATGGCAGGACCGGTTTCCACACCGGGGAACCAGACTTCCATAATTGCGGCGACATGGGAAGCGGCCCAATCGAGCACAAGAGGCCGACCCGAAAAAACAAGAAGGACGACGGGTTTGGCGGTTGCGACGATGGCCTCCATGAGCTGTTGCTGATTCCCTGGGAAATTCAAGTGTGCCCGTGAGGCAGCTTCACCGCTCATCGCGCTCGATTCACCAAGTGCGAGGATGACAACATCAGCGCTGCGCGCGACATTCAGGGCTTCAGCGAAGCCCGCTTCAGAGGTCCCGGAGATGTCCGTGCCTTTTGCGTAAACCAGCTTCGCGCCGTCCCGCTGCGCATGCTGTTCCAACGCCGCACGCAAGGTGACGACATCGCCGAAATTGTTCGCTCCTGACCATGCACCGACCATGTCGGCGGAGTCGTCTGCCAACGGGCCGATAAGCGCAATGTTTTTGTTACTCGATAAGGGTAGGAGCGGAGCTTGGCCAAATTCAGCGTTCTTAAGCAAAACAAAAGATTCTTGCGCGCCACGCCGTGCGAGCGGACGATGATCGGGAACCGCATTCCTTACCTCAGGACCTGTAGTAAAGGGGTGCTCAAAAACTCCAAGCGCAAACTTGAGGCGTAATACACGGTGCACGGCCTCATCGATGGTGGCAATAGAAACACGCTCAGATGCTACGAGCGCGGCAAGCTGGGTATCGTAAAGGTGCGACATCATATCAATATCGACACCTGCATTCAACGCTTTCGCCGCAGCGGTGGCTCCGTCAAGCGCGATGCCATGATGCTCCAGTTCCATAACGGCCGTATAGTCACTGACCACTGGGCCGTCAAAACCCCACTCATCGCGCAGAATTGTCTTTAACAGAAATGGATTTGCGCTGGCGGGCACACGGTTCAACGCATTGAACGCACTCATCACAGTGGGGGCGCCGGCCTCAATCGCGGCTTTATAGGGAGGCAGGTAGATCTCCCGCAGCCGAATCTCGCTCATGTCCGTCGTGTTGTACTCGCGCCCGGCTTCGGCCGCACCGTACGCGGCAAAGTGTTTGACACACGCCGCTACGCTGTCTGGCGCTGAAAGGCTTTCGCCTTGGTACCCACGAATATACGCGCGCGCGATAGCGGCTCCCAGATATGGATCTTCACCTGCTCCCTCCGTGCATCGGCCCCACCGAGCATCCCGCGCGATATCGACCATGGGCGAGTAGAACCAATTGACGCCAGCAGTTTTGGCTTCGGTGGCGGCCATATGCGCGAGCGACGAAATCAATTCGAGATCCCAACTCGAGGCCGTACCCAAGGGGACGGGAAAGATCGTGCGGAATCCGTGAATCACGTCGGCGCCAAAGAGTAGCGGGATATGCAGCCGTGTGTTATCGACTGCGGCATGTTGGAAATGATTTGTAACCTGCTGCCCAACCGTGTTTAGCATGGAGCCGAGCATCCCCGATTTGGCCAACTGATAGGAATCAACACCATTGGGCCCGGGAGGGTTGACGTTGAGCGCCGCCGTTGTCGGACCTGTGGTCGGTGCCTGACTGGCGCTGTACTGCGCGAGCTGGCCGATTTTCTCGTCAAGTGTCATTCTTCCTAGCAGGTCAGTAACCCGCTGCTCGATTTGTGGGTCCACAAGCTGAGCGTTTGATGCATTGACCGAGTGCCGGTAAGGATCTCGTTCCTGTGCACTCGCCTGAGGAGGCGCCGAGCATAGAACGACCGATACGACAGCCAACGGAATAAGAAGGGTCTTCAAATGGAGGCAGTTTCTGAAAGGCACGGACACGTCCTGTGGATTTGAGCCTTCAGTCTATCGCTAGGGTCGGGTTACGAGCACGTCAATCACTTAGTTTCGATTGCAATGCCAGTTAATGATGGCATCGGGACATTACGTATCCGGCTTACACTTCCGAGGAGCCGTCCTTGCTCTCACGAGTAAGCGCGGGATGCGTGAAGAAGCCGATCGCCCCAATCGATAGTTGAAGCTGACACAGGCGCTCCGGGATCTCGCAACTGTGATGCGCGACGTGCTGGGGCCTCCAAAGGGACGTGCTGGGGCCCCAAAAAGAAGGTGAGACCACCTCCATCGGCCCAATCAAAACCTAGCATCAGACTCGCAGTGGGTGAAACAGGACAGCTGGGAAACGATTGCTACCGGAAATCATCCACCAGCATCAGCTCACTGCCCTGGCGATCGTACTTCGAATAGAGGAGGGTACGTTCATCGGGGGAGATCTCGATATTCCACGAGCTTACCGGTCCTGGCAATAGGCCAATCGTTCTGGTCCGTTGGGTCTTGGAATCCCAAAACCGGAGGTGGAAACTGGAGCGCAATTCGTCGGAGCGATCCACATAATAGACTCCGTTCTTTCCCGGGACAAACGTCTCGGAATTGGCAACTTTGATTTGGTTTCCCCTAGTAGCCGAAGTCCTCCACAATCCCCGCTCATTCATGTAATAGAGATCCTTTCCATCCGGCGAGATGTTCGACCAATAGGCTCCATTTGTTGTGACCTGCGTCTCTGGTCCGCCGGTCGCTTGCATTCTCCACACTTGCCCTTGGCCACCGCGGTTGGACCAGTAGTAGACCCATTGGCCATCGCGCGACCATACCGGCCAGCTCTCGTCTGCTCCGTCGCCTGTCAATCGCTTCGGCTTGCCGCCTGCGGAACTGACGATATAGATATCCCACGTCCGGTCCGGATTGGCAGCAAACGCAATATTGTTTCCATCCGGGGACCAAGTGGGAGTACCCGACCAGGCGTTCCCGAAATAGGTCAATTGAACAGCATTGGTACCGTCTGCATTGCAAATCCAAATTTCCTCAGTCCCGGAGCGATTCGACTCGAATACGATTCGCTTTCCATCCGGCGAATAGCGGGCCTGGATGTCCTTACGCGTCGAAGCAACTAAATTGGCCGGCCCGGTAACATGTTCCCCTTTTAAAGACGCACGCCAGATATTTGAATCCTCCAAGTCGCGCGCATACACCAGACGTTTTCCATCGCGCGAAATCGCGAGATCGGTGGCGTCGTCAGCTGTTAAAGCGAGTCGCACAGGACTGCTCCCGGGTTCTGGCCTAATCCGCCACAGTTCGGTTTTGCCATTGCGACCTGAGGAGAAAACCAGGGATTTTCCGTCGCCCGTCCAGGCGAGTCCCCAATGTCCTTGCGATCGATGGTTATTCTACGAGGCTTTCCCATAAACAGAAGATCGCCTGACACCGGCACGACATAAAGGTCGCGTGCCCAAAAGCCTGAATTCTCCGTAAATGCCAGTGTCGTGCTGTCGGGGGAGAGCGCAAGACTTCCGTCGCCCCAGGTATTCGGCCCAGGTGCCGTCAAAATCTGCCGTTCACCGGTATCCACAGAAACTCGAATGATCGCGTGAGGTTGAGTTTCAGGCGATTTCCGGGCGAGCGCGAGAAGCCATTTGCCATCGCGCGACCAGGCGAGAAGGGGCGCCGGAACGCCCCCGCCAGTCTCATCTCCTATGAGGTCCAGGCCAGCAGAAATGACTGTGATTTCCCGTTCCGGGCCACCCATGGCGGGAACGATGACCACGCCGGCACGGACCCAGTCGATCGGGCGCAAAAGGCAATGAAGCGGCCATCGGGAGACCAGACAGGACCAAAACCCGCGCTACTTAAGCGAACCGGTTCACCGGGACCGAGCAATTTTACATAGACGCCGGGCCACGCCTGGTTCGGTTGCCACCAGGAGAAAGCGACCCTTGTCCCGTCGGGCGAAAAACTGGGCAGCTCCTCGTACCCCGGATAGCTTGTAAACGGGTCGGCGCGCAGCAGGGGAGTCGCGCCGCCTCTAGCTCGCCCTGAAAACCAAAACATAATTCCGACGGCAATTGCTATCAGGCTTACCGCCGGTAACGCGATCAGCCACAAACGTCTGCTGACTCGTTTCGAGGGAGCCGGGACCGTCGGCTCGGTCTGTATTCCGGAAAACTGCAGCGACTCGCGTGAAACAGGCGCAATAAATCGATAGCCGCGCCGCGGCAGGGTCTCGATGTAGCGGGGGCTGTCCGCAGTCTCGCCGAGTACCTCTCTCAGCTTGCGGACAGAAGTATTGATCGCCGTATCGAAGTCGAGATGGACATCGGCGGGCCAGAGCCCGTGCTGAAGCTCTTCGCGGGTCACAACTTCGCCAGCGCGTTCGAGGAGGATTCCGAGGATCTCGCGCGGCTGCTGCTGCAATTTTAGTTTGATGCCGCGTTTACGGAGTTCTCCGGTAGCGGCATTGAAGTCGAACACTCCAAAACGGTGAGTGGATTGTTGCTGCTCGGTGTGCGGCATAGGAGTCGCGATTGGGGCAGTGATTGCGAGAATCATAAGTCTTTCCCGAGCCGCCCGGCAAGTCAGGTCTCTGATCCGGGTGCGGCGAAACCGGCTTCCGCGCAATGTCCTTGCGCTCCGCCCGAATCAGACGCCGGCCCATCCCTCGCATTTCCAATCGGTTCCGGGATCAGACTCGGTCCCACACAAATCAGACCAGGCAAGGCAAAAACCGCTCTGACCTGCCCGAGGCTGTTTACGGCCAGAGGAGGTCAGCGCATGAAAAACTTGCTCGTCATATTCGCCGGAGCTGTAGCTCTTGCGATCGCCTTACGCCCAGCCGCGAGTGGAGCCACAGCGGAAAGCGCCGCACCCGGATCGCTGTGTATCCATGTTTACAATCATGCAGGCGCGCCGCAGGAGAGCCTTCGGTGGGCAACAGCACAGGCCGCGAGGGTTTTCACAAGAGTGGGAATCCGAACCAGTTGGGTGCAGCCCGCGGCAGACTTGCCGGAAGCGCATTTATTTGATTTGAGCGGGTCGAACAAGTTGTTGGCCACTGGTCAGCAATCGTGTCTCGTTGTGAGGCTCGTGAAAGATCTGCCCGCGAATCAATATCCGAACGCGGTGGGCTTCGCCATTCCTCTTGCCCGCATTGGTGTTAATGTCGAGATCTTTTACAACCGCGTAAAACACCAGGCGATGGCGGACGGCGTGGATGCCGATGCATTACTCGCATACACCCTGACCCACGAGATCGGCCATGTACTGCTTCGGTCGCTCGAACATGCGACAGGTGGCATTATGCGAGCACGGTGGGATCACGCCAGTATTCGACCCGCTGGATTGGAAAGGATGGCATTCCTTCCCGAGCAGGCCAGACAAATGCGGGAAACGGTGGAACGGTTCAATCGTCAGGAGAAGGCACTCGCGGGAATCGATCTTCGCGGCCACAACTAACCCGCAACTGCCTCACCGCTTTGTTAGGGAATGCTGAGTTTGTGGATAGCCAACCTGGCAGAACTTTATCCCAGTCAGGGGAAGTGTACCGACGGCTGAGCCGCTGTGCCAATCCTCGCTGGCGATTTGGAAGAAGGCGCTGGGGCCGGACTATCCGGATACCACGCCAGTGCGCTCTATTTGGGAGGTCCTTCAAACCGGTGCACCCTCCTGCGGCTCCCCGATGGAACACCGGCATGGAGGAACGGTCTTCCAACATCGACCGTCGATATTGACCTCTTTGCTGGAGCGTGCCGTCGGACGTTCGATTCGCGCTGCATAGCGGAGTAATGGCAAACGGAGAGTGTACTCGACCTTAAGATAAATCCGTCATAACGGCAATACGGTAGTAAGCGTACGGCGTGGACCGTGTAGCGTAGCGGAGTGAAGATGCGGGATGCTCGCGGGAGAGGCGCAAAGAACGGAAGCGCCGAGGAGAAACCGTGAGCAGTAGCCCAGCAACGGCAAGCACGAATACAGGCCCGCGACGTATCAGGCGGCAGCAGCGATCGATCGAGGAGAAGCGACGCATCGTAGAAGCGACACTGGAGCCGGACAGATCAGTGACGGAAGTAGCGCGTGCGCATGGCGTACGTGCCAATCAGGTGTTTAAGTGGCGGCGTCTGTATCGAGACGGACGGATGAATGGCGGGGTTGATGAAGCAACGCTGCTGCCAGTGCGCATCACCAAGCCATGCAAAACGGTGATAGCGAAGTTGTCAGATCGCGGAGTGTCGAGCGGTACGATTCAGATCGAATTTCGTAGCGCGCGCGTTTCTGTCGAAGGCCGGGTGGACCTGCCAACGCTGCAAGCGGTGTTGGAGCATCTGTCGAAATGATTTCGCTGCCGGCGGGCGCACACATCTGGATCGCGGCAGGAGTAACCGATCTGCGGCGTGGCTTCACCGGCCTGAGTGCGATAGCGCAGACGGTGCTCGAGCAAGATCCGTTTGCCGGACACGTATTTGTGTTTCGTGGAAGGCGCGGCGATTTGATCAAACTGCTGTGGTGGGATGGCGAAGGTCTTTGTCTATTCGCCAAGCGGCTAGAGCGCGGACGTTTCATTTGGCCGAAAGCAGAAAGCGGCTCAATCTCTCTGACTCGAGCGCAGCTATCGATGTTGCTGGAAGGGATTGACTGGCGGCGGGCGGCGCGCACATGGAAGCCGGAAGTGGCGGTGTAGGTCGCGAACAGAAATATACAGAAATGTTTCTGATTATTGATGACTAAGTAAGAAGAGCATGGCATAGTTTATTCATGTCCGTTGCCCCGCTGCCCGATCTGCACACGCTCGATGCAGCCGCGCTGCGGGACATGGTGATCCAGCAACATGCACAGATCTCCTCGCGTGATGCAGAGCTCGAACGCCTCCGTTTGGTGATCGCCCGATTGCGGCGGATACAGTTCGGCCGCAAGTCGGAAAAGATTGAGCGGCAGATCGAGCAACTCGAACTACAACTCGAGGATCTGGAAACCCGCACAAGTCAGGAGCAACAGCAGACCGAGAACGCGCTGTCGCCAGCAGCGGCGACCATGTTTGCGGCTGCGACACGCAAGCCCGTACGGCGTTCTTTGCCGGATCATCTGCCGCGAGAAGTAGAGTTACACGAACCGCAGCAGGAAGGTTGTCCTGCTTGCGGCGCTGCGTTGAGCAAACTAGGTGAAGATGTATCGGAAGTGCTCGAGTATGTGCCGGCGCGATTCAAAGTCATCCGGCAGGTACGGCCTAAACTGAGCTGCACGAGATGTGATGTCATTGTGCAGGCCGAAGCACCGAGCCGGCCGATTGCGCGTGGACTCGCAGGACCAGGACTGCTGGCGCACGTGCTTGTTTCCAAATATGCTGATCATCTTCCGCTGTATCGCCAGGCGGAGATTTACGCACGCGAAGGTGTGGAGCTAGAGCGTTCGACGATGGCGGACTGGGTCGGAAAAACAAGCGAATTACTCGCACCCTTAAACGAAGCGTTGCGGCAATACGTGATGAGCGGTCATAAGCTGCACGTCGACGACACACCCGTTCCGGTCTTAGCACCCGGTGATGGCAAGACGAAGTTGGGCCGGCTGTGGACCTACGTGCGCGACGACCGCCCGGCTGGTGATAAGGCGGCTCCGGCTGTGTGGTTCGCTTACTCGCCCGACCGGCGAGGCGAGCATCCGCACCGGCATCTGGCGACATTCCACGGCACACTACAGGCCGACGGCTAAGCTGGTTTTAACCGCCTGTACGACAGTGGCCGCATCCAGGAAGCAGCTTGCTGGGCGCATGTTCGGCGTAAGTTCTTCGACTTACATCAGGCGCACGCTTCACCGATGGCGACGGAAGCTGTGGAGCGAATCGGTCAGTTGTATGCGATCGAGAGCGAGATCCGCGGTCGCTCGCCGGATGAAAGGCAGCATGTCCGCGAGACTCGATCCCGGCCTTTACTGACATCGCTGCATGCGTGGTTCAAGGCGGCGCTGACAAAACTTTCTCGCAAATCCGAAACAGCAGCGGCCATCAGCTACGCACTCGCACGATGGCCCGCTCTCCTGCGCTATTGCGGAGACGGCCGCCTTGAAATCGACAACAATACTGCCGAACGGGCGCTCCGTGCTGTCGCGCTCGGCCGAAAGAATTACTTGTTTGCTGGTTCGGACTCCGGCGGCGAACGCGCGGCCGCAATCTACAGTCTTATTGGCTCGGCTCAGTTGAACGGTCTCGATCCGGAAGCCTACCTGCGTGCCGTGATTGCCCGAATCGCCGATCATTCGATCAAACGTGTCGCCGAACTGCTGCCCTGGAATCTGCACACCTGAATCGGCCACCCTAAGTCAATACGGCACTTACCGGACGCTTACATACGGTAATCGGCTGGGCACTTCATAAAAACTCAGCCATCCCATGTCAACTTCGGGTTCGGGTACCAATCTCTTGATCGCGGTCCTCTGCGGGAAGGACATCGGTCGTGGATCCGGTCTTCTTGGAGCTAGGCTTCGGCTGCGCCGATCTGTTCGCGGGACAACCACGATTCGCGAGGATCTGGTCGAATTCCTGATCGCCGCTCTGCGCCGGTTCAGCAACTCAGATTCCCAGATCGCTCATTCGGCAAGAAATCGGCAATAGCGAGATTGCCCCACAGAGCGTTCGAATACGTGGATATCAGCCAGAACGGAATCGCGTCATCGAGTTCGTAAACGGTCGCAAATTGCTAGTGGGACCCGATTTACTTCGCGTTCAGCGGATTAGGAATGGGAAACGCCGCTGGTTCCGGCTATCAAGGCGTTACCACTTCGGCCGATGCAGCGGACGCAGATTCTCGCAACAGGATATGCCCGCTTGCACCCGACATAACATCGAACATCACGTGCACCAGGATGCCGGGCAGCATGGACCAAGTGAGCAGGGCGATACCCTGCAGCAAGACGCCCCCGGAACAGGTCGCACCACATCCTTGCCCCTGGTAGGCGTGAGCGGCTCCGAACACCATTACACTGCGCCCGCAGTCCAGCCCATTCAGAGGAACACTCGCGGCCCTGCGCGAACTTGAAGCGAATCTCATCGGACTGGACAGAGCAACGTTTTAGCAGTAAACAGACCGGTTTCGCCCAAGCCCAACCTAACGAGCGAACCCGAGTTGAACCTCCCAGCAGAGTCGTAGGTCTAGCGTCCTCTGGAGAGGTTCAGTCGGTGGTACTCCGCGCCTTATTCAGGCGGTAGTTGACGCGCACTGCGGGCGAGCCGCAGAGCGTGATATCGCATTTCCCTGACTCGCGGAACCATTTGCGCCTGATCGCCTGCTCCATGCAGTCGCACGAGTCGCAGACGTACGGCAAGGTCCTTTGGAATTGGAGAGAATGAGGAGCTCATGCCTATGGAAACCTTACGCATTTCCCCCAGGTACACTGCTGATGATTGGTGGACTCTGGAGAGGGACGAAGCATCAGACTGGCCGAAGGCGGTGAAAATCGTGCGAGACCGGCTCCACGGCCGGTTCCTCCACTTCTCCGACAAGTGCTTGCAGGACGACTATTCAGGTTTCGTCGTCCTCGCAATTGATTGCCTTCTGGCGGAGACCATCCAGCAATTCATTGAAGGCGTTGAGTACTCCAAGAACCCGGGCGCGGTCTTCAAGAGGTTCTTGGGAAAACCGCGATTTCAACCCCACTTTAGATCTGAGAAGGTGCGGGAAGAATTCTATGAGGATATCCGTTGTGGCCTGCTTCACCAAGCAGAGGCAAAGAAGAAGTGGCTTATCCGCCGCAAGCAGAAAACACTACTAAAGAAGAATGTGGACGGAAACGGGTACATCCTCGACGTCGGACTGTTCCACGCGGCGCTAAAAGGAACCCTCAGGGATTACTTCGCGCTCCTCTGTAAGCCGGAGAGCGATGATTTGCGAGGGAAGCTCTGGACCAAGATGAACTCCATCTGCAACGCGCGCATGAACAGAGGAGCAATGGAGTTAGTGGACGACGCTGCCACAGACCCAACTGCCTAGGCGTCACTGGAGCCACGGCCGGACCGCACATCCTTTGGAGAAGGCTGATCCCCGGAAGGCCGGGCCGACCTCTCGACGGGCGGTAGCGGTTGAGTTACCTTCGCTTTTAGCCTCTTGAGCTTTGCGTTTTACCATATTCTTCTCGATGTATCTGGAATACTGGATTAATCGCCTCGAAGATCCATTCGAGATGTTTGCTCTCGTTGGAGTGTTGCGCTCGATTGGACAGATTGCAGACGATGCATTCTCGAGTCGCTCCGAGCGAGCAGGCTGGTGGGGCGCCTCCCCAAGATACTACTCAGTGGAGGACGAACACGATATTGAAGTAGTCGAGCACGTTATCGGATCGGGGTTCGTGCTCGCACAAACCTCGATCACGCAGGCCGTCACGCTCTTGAAGAGAATGCACGAGGAGGCGGGTTACGCAACATGGATACCGAAGGA
This sequence comes from Bryobacteraceae bacterium, assembly GCA_036557345.1. Lineage (GTDB taxonomy): Bacteria > Acidobacteriota > Terriglobia > Bryobacterales > Bryobacteraceae > Bog-105. Next base: position 16,762 of record DATBHS010000031.1, on the reverse strand, counting down.
CAAAGCAATCGTGCTGAAGACCGCGGCTTCCATCCACATTGATACCGGATTGAGCAAAATCGCGATCATCAACACTGCAGCGGATTATTACAAGCATCGTTCTGAGTGGAAGGAAGAAGCATTGGTCGGCCCGCCATACAAGAACAAGACGATAGCGAACGCCGTCGAGATTGGAATTGGCCCGAAGGGCTACCATAACATGGAGAGCGCCCTGAGGAAACTCCAGATTTATGACTATGACATGTCGCCGCTCGGCCGTCTCATTGACTGGCGCGAAGCGCTCGCTGACCACATTCGGGATGAAGGCAAGAAACACGGGGTTGATATCCGCCCTCGCTACCCCGAAGATCCTGACATAGAGACAGAAGCGCCCGCGCCACCCCAGTCCCTGTTAGGGGATGACGACGTGCCGTTTCCATGAGGCGAGCAATCCCGATCCGTTACAGAATCCCCATCCGGCAATCCGCAGTCACGTTCCCACGATGAACGAGCGATAGTGCAAATTACGCGCATAAGGAACGATAAACGCCGATTTCAGATTGCATCGGGACCTGTCAGGCTAAGATCCGAAGTGGCCGAACATCTGCGCTTAGCTTGCAACCATGCGAGCGCGCTCAGCGCCCCCTATTGATACAACTGAGTTGCTGATGAGACTCCTTTGTTTATTTTGGATTGGCCTTTCCGCGTCCGCCGCCTCTGTCTTCACCACACAGCCTGACGACCCCCAGGCGGTAATCGTTTCTGGTAATGACGGAGCAGCCATTCAGGCGGCCATTGATAAAGCAGCCGCGAGCAACACCCGTGAGGGCATCGTCTTTGTCCCTTCCAGACGTTATAGCTTCACTCAGACTGTGTTTGTCTGGCCCGGGATACGTTTGTTCGGCATCGGCCAGACCCGTCCCGTGTTTGTCCTTCTCGACAATACACCTGGTTTTCAAGAAGGCTTGGGTGTCATGGTGATGTTCACGGGTGGAAAGCCGGGGCAAGTGGCCGTTCCTCCGCAAGGCGCCGTACCGCCCAATCCGAACATACCGGATGCCAACTCCGGAACTTTTTATTCGGCGATGAGCAACATCGATTTCGAGATCGGCAATGGCAATCCCGCAGCCGTCGGGATCCGCTTCCACGTCGCTCAGCACGCCTTTCTCACGCACATGAATTTCCATATCGGCTCCGGCTTGGCCGCGCTGTATCAGGTGGGCAACGAGGCAGAAGATTTGCACTTTTATGCAGGCCGCTACGCCATTCTGAGCGAGAAGACATCGCCTGCCTGGCAATTCACTCTGCTCGATTCCACATTCGAGGGTCAGAAAGAATCAGCCATACGCGAACATGAGGCTGGTCTCACGCTCGTACGCGACTCCTTTCGGAATGTGGCGACCGCCATCGATATTGATCCCCACTACTCGGACCAGCTGTGGGTTAAAGATTGCCACTTTGAAAACATTTCTAACGCCGCTGTGATCATCAGTAACGAGAAGAGCCCTCTCACTGAAATCGGGTTCGCCAACGCCGTGCTGCAAAATGTTCCCACCTTCGCCCTCCTACGCGAGAGCGGGAAGACCGTGGCGGGTAAGGGCTCCATTTATCAGATCCATGAGTTCAACTACGGCCTTATTGTTCCCGCGCTCGGTTCGATGGGCGAGATCGGGATGCGTTATGAAGCGAGCGCATTGCGCAGCATGCCGCCGGCGTTACAATCTGCGATCCGCGCACTGCCCGGCTCGGATGCGTGGGTGAATGTGCACACGCTAGCTGTCATCGGAGATGGCAAAACTGACGATACCGCGGCCATCCAGAAAGCCATCGAAACTCATCGCGTGCTGTACTTCCCAAGTGGCCACTACATTGTGCGCGATACTCTCGCACTGAAGCCGGATACTATCTTCATCGCATTGCATCCGACACTGACGCAATTTGACCTGCCTGACGAAACGCCGGCGTTTCAGGGGATCGGCACTCCCAAGCCCGTCATCTTCGCCCCACAGGGCGGAACCAACATTCTTAGCGGATTCGGAGTATCTACTGGTGGAGTGAACCCGCGCGCCGTAGGTGTCCTATGGGCAGCGACGGAAAACTCATTGATCGACGACGTGCGATTTCTCGGCGGACATGGCAGTGGTACGAATCCGTACAACAACAACCAAACCGCTGACCCGGATCTGCACAAGAGATGGGATGGTCAATACCCCAGCCTGTGGGTCACTCATGGTGGTGGGGGTACATTTGCCGATATATGGACTCCGGATACCTTCGCGCAAGCCGGTCTCTATGTTTCCGACACGAAGACCCCAGGGCACGTTTACGAACTCTCGGCCGAACATCACGTGCGCAACGAGATCAAGTTCGACCATGGAGAAAACTGGGACCTCAACGCCCCCCAGACTGAAGAGGAAGCCGGTGAGAGCGGCGAAGCGTTGTCTCTGGAGCTCAGCGACTCCAAAAATATCGTCATCGCCAATTACCATGCCTACCGTGTGACGCGTTCCCGCATGCCATATCCAGTGGCAGTGCGTCTGTACCACTCCACCGGCATTCATTTCCGCAATGTGCACGTGCATGCGGAGAGCGGTTTTTCGACTTGCGATGAAAACGGTTGCGGCACCTATCTCCGCGTCAGCAAGTATCCCTATGAAAACGCGATTGAAGACATCACGCACCATCTGCAACTCCGCGAGCGCGAGTTTGCCGCCCTGGACATTGAAAAAAGCGTTGTAGATGACAACAGGAAGTCTGCCAGGCGCTATACAGCATGGGGCTCGGTGAAGCAACTGGAAACCGGCTTCTTCTCCATCGCCGGAGCAGCAGTCGATCCGAACGGCAAGCTTTATTTCGTCGACCGGCACCAGCAGCGTATCTACGGATGGTCTGAAACCGAGGGCCTCACCGTCGAGCGTGACAGCCCGCTGGACGCGGTCAACCTGGGTATGGATGAAACAGGCAATCTGATTGTTGTCTCTTCAGCAGGTGCTAACGGAACCGTGTATTCCTTCAGGCCAGGATTGCCGAAGGACGAGATCACACTGCTAACTTTGGAACCGGCAAAATCTCGCCCGGATTACATTGCCTTGCTGCCCGTGAACTACTGGAACAATGGCGAGTTTCGCGATCAGCTCGACCTCGAGACACTCCAATACAAGACGTTGCCAGCAATGTTCGCCGAAGATGTGAGCACACCGAAGCTGAAGCACTACGTGTCGCTCGACGGAAGAGTGTTTCTACCGGCCGCGCGGGTGTGGAAACAAGGTCGTCCGGACACTACGGCCGGCTGGCGATTCTCAGACAATCTGGATACCTATGGATTCCTGCGAGCGCGCGTAGGCGACCGAGTCTATGTAATCAGTTCTTCAGAGGACGTGACATATAGCGGCGAGATCAGTCCCGACGGCACGCTCAAGGACTTACGGCCGTTCGTAAACCACGGCGGTGAAAGTGTGGCCGTCGATGCAGACGGAAACGTGTATATAGCCAACGGCCAGATTTTTGTTTACAACTCACGCGGCCAGCAGATCGGTCTGATCGAGGTTCCAGAGCGCCCACTGCAACTTGTCTTCGGCGGCCGAAAGCAGCGAAGACTGTTCGCACTTGCGCATCACACTTTATACGGTATTAGCATGGTCGCACCGAACCGGCGATGACATCATCGCTTCGCAGTTGCGCGGATTAGAAACGACAAACGCCGTAGCATCCGCTCACCCAAGTTGACGGGAAATCGGCGTTGCTGACATTAATTAGGTAGCGCGTTTTGCGCCAATTTACGGTGCCATGTAATTTCCGAATGGTGCAAAACCCGACAGAAAATACCAACAGGGCCGCCGTAATACCTTTCTAACGATCGAGATCAAGTTCCGTTTGCCACTTTACGGCAGATCGCGAATATCAAAACGCTGGATCAGCCCGTTTCGCATCTGGAAGACGTGGGTCACCAGTCTGTCGGCCAGGAGATTGCCCTTGAGGTCACGCACCACCTGATGAACTTTGACAACAACTTCCCCCTTGCTTTTGGACGAGGTTTCGACGGGCTCGACATGCGGATCGACGATCGCCCATTGACGTTTCCAATAGCTGCGCACCTCGTCGCGTCCGTGGACGTGGCCACCTTCCATTCCATTTGCCCAAACGACATCGGGATGCATGGCCGCGAGCACGCCCTCGATGTCGCGAGCATTGAAGAGGCGATAGACGCGTCTTAGAAGTTTCACGTCATCCGGCATTCAGTTCTCCTCTTTCATCTCCGCCGCCGGTGCGGCAGAATAGCACTCCTTGCGATGGCCGAGGGCCTCATGCCAGGCGCCGGCGTTCCTGTGCTGCCGATACATTTTGATGTTGCAGAAGAACCCGGAACGCGAGTCCGTGCGTGATCAGCAGTTGGGGCACTATCAACGTCGGTAGATAGAATGCGGCTCCCAACTGTCCGGCCATGAGCCCGGAGCGTTCGGCCTGGTAGAAAGCGTTGACGATATCGGCTGAACCCCAAAGGCTGAAGATCCAAGCGATGACGACGCCCGCCGCACTCGGCAGCGACATCAGCGCAAGCAAGGCGAGTATTGCTGCCATGATATCCCCGTAGGCCGCGGAGTGCGCGAAGGCAGGCGGCAAGTCAAGTGACACGACTCCTGGGACCAGAAATGCCAACCCGATGAAGCGGAAGCTGTGCAGGATGAGCAGGGGCCGCAACGCTTCGGCCCGTGGCCGGAGGCGGAGCTCCGGCCAGACATACCGAGCGGTGACAATCCCCCAAGCGATGAAGCTGAATGCGATGCTGACGAAGAACCAGAGTTGCGACTGCATAAATTCCCCCTATTGAGATTCCACCCATCGAGGGCGGCTGGCGTCAGAAGCGGCCTTATGGACCGACGCTGCATAGTCGGCAGGGTAGGTGATACCGTGCTCGCGCCGCCACACCTCAGAGTCGCGCGCAAACCGCGGCTCCAACGGGAACGGACGGCGCAGTTCGCGGTCGTAGCGGTCGAAATTGTATCCAGGGCTGAAGGGGCTGATCAGGAACTCGGCGAACTCGCGAAGCCGGTTGCCGAGCGTCGGCTGGTTCCGAGGCAACGTCGCATAGCGGCGCGCTATAGTCTCGAAATCTTCGGCCGGGCGGCCGGTCACATCCAGGACATCGGTGGTTGGCGCCCCCAGCTCGAAGGCGCCGCGCCTGTGATCGTCGATGTAAAACCGAACGCCGCTGAGGATATCGATCGGGATACCGAACATTCGGGCCGCCTTCAGGAACATCCAGGCCGGCACCAGCACGGCCCTGACCGATCGTCCCACGGCGCGGCCGATCGCGTTGGCCATATCCTGCCCGCCGAGAAGCTCCGGCCCGGTGGGGCGGTAACTCTTTCCGGCGTGCCGCGCGGGATCCATCAGCGCTGATACAGCCACTCGCGCGATGTCCTCGTTCGAAGGCGGCGCGTTCCGGCTGTCACCAAAGACCCAGGGGAATACCCCGAGATTCGCCGCAACCCCCGTCAGCACCAGGTAAGCGTCAGCGAAGAAGCCCGGTCTCACGATCGTGTGGGCCACTCCGGGCGTCATCGAGAACAGCCGGTCAACCAGCCAGTGCTGGCGTGTCATGAGCGCAGGATGCGAGGGGCTCGACAGCCACTGAGTCAGTCCAACGATGTGTTCCATTCGGGATTCCCTGGCCGCGACGGAAAATGCAACGGCGCCCTGAATCATGTAGGGATCGAACGGCGGACAATAATACGCGCGCTGGACGTCCTTTAGCGCTTCGGCGATACGTTCGACATCAGTCATTTCGGCGAGCGCAATCTCGGCGCCCAGCGCCTTCAGTTGGGCGCTTCGGCCATCTTCACGGCGCACGATGGCGCGGACAGGATGGCCAGCTTTCAGCAGTTCGTTAACGACGACGCGGCTGGTCTTCCCGGTCGCGCCGGTCACGAGGATCCTTGGCTTGATCATGATTGTCTCCTTCTAACGCGTCGGCGCCACTGCGCCCATCAATGCCTTGAGCGGCATCAAGGGTCCGACTGGAATGTACTGGTCATCCAACAAATGCTCCTTGGCGAGCGGCAGCGTTTCCATAACGGCTCGCGCCTCGTCCGCTGTCTTCGCGTCGACCAGGAAGACGACGCCTTTGCCATCGCCGCGCGAATACCACTGACGGATTTTGCCGTCGAAGTACAGCTTCACAGTTGCCCGAATCTCTTCCGGCATGGTTGCCATGATTTGTTGAGGGTTTACGCCCTGCTTGGCAGTCTGTATGACCAGCACTTCGGTGGTTTTAGGAATAGCCACGCTGGGCACGGCTGGGACGGTTCTGACGTCTGGTTGCGCTACGGACGCGGCAGAGCCGAAAGATTCGGCATTCGCTCGGAAGAACTCTTCCAGCGTTTGTGGCTTCCGGCTAGTTATTACACGAACCGTATCGGTGGTCCGGTAGCGTTCCTCAGTTTTCCGGAAATACTGCCAAAGATGAGTTAGATGATCGAGCGCGTGAGCATTGATTCGCTCCTTCACTGCCTCAGCCCACTGCTCATCCGTGATCGGTACATAGCGGATCGGCCGCCCTATGCTTTTACCAAGGATTTCGACAATTTCCCTCACCGTCGGCGTTTCACTCACAATCGGGTATACATTTTGCGACGGCACGTCGGGATTAGCCAAGAGTGCTGCCGCTACTCGGGAAATATCTTCCGCGCCGGCAAGCGGAATGACCGTCGTCTCGTCGCCCCACGGTAGGAAAGCGGTATTCTGCTCGGCCGCGCTGCGACTGACGAGAGCGCGTACATTTTCGTAATAAGGTGGCGCCTGAAGATGAACGGCCCCAACCTGCGCCCAATCGAAAATACGATCGGCCAGCCGATGCTGCAAGTTTCTGAAGGAGGGAGCGTGTTGGAGATCCCGAAATGTGGGATCTTCGGGCGTACCCTGAAATTGCGAATTGTTCACCACCAACTCCAGACCTCGATCACGAGCCGCTGCGGCAAAGATGGTGGCTGCTTCAAGCAGTCCATCGTCTACCGGGTAGGTGAAGAAAGCGCGTTTCACTTCCTTCATAGCCGCCAGGACTGAAGCAGGATTGAGGAGATCGCCCTCAATGACCTCCGCGCCTTGTAAGCGAAGTTCATCGGACCGGGCATCCAGTTTGTGAACGAACGCACGAACGGAAATGCCCTGCTTGAGCAGGATATTCGCGACGAGGCGTCCGGTTGAACCCTGTGGACCGCCGGCAGCGCCTGTTATCAGAATCGGGTGAGGCATTGGGAACCGTCCTTTCGGTTATGGGATGATATAAGTCATCCTATAGATTCGACATTTTTCTAACCGGCGCGGCCGGTTGCAAAGCGCACAGGGCGATTGGTCCCCGTTGTGCGCGTTTATTAATTAATCGTTGGATGATCTGGCACATCCTATCATCAATCATGTGTTATCGACCCGAGCAAAAAGCGGAAATCCATCGGAAGATTGTCAAAGACGCCTCGCATCGCGTACGCGCCGAAGGTCTGGGCGGTGCAGCCGTCGCAGCGGTTATGCGTCATACCGGTTTGACACATGGAGGCTTTTACAAGCACTTTGAGAGCAAGGACGAGCTACTCATGGAGTCGCTACAGGAGGCCTTCCGAGAATTCGGGGACACTCTGGTTGGCGCGGCCGAAGAGTCGTATCCTCAGGCGGCGTGGAAGGCCATTGTGAAGGCTTATCTGAGCCTAGAATATTGCGAGCACGCCGAGCGCAGCTGTCCTCTGACAGCATTGTCTCCGGAGTTGGCTCGGTCCGGCAAGCGGATGAGGAGCCAGATATTTGCCAAACTTGTAAAGTACAAAGATCGAATGCCTCCCTTTATGCCAGGGCAGCGAACTAGCGATAAAGAGCGCGCTTTCTTTGTGATCTTTTCGACTATGGTCGGAGCCGTTGAGATTGCACGCATGTTGCCCGATCGCGCGGCCCAAGAAAAGGTCCTCGCAAGCGCACGAAGTTTTCTCTTGAGCCGCTTTTGATTTCTTCAGTCGATAAGGCCGCGGCGGAGCTGTTGGGAACCCAAAGCGTGTACGCTGAATCAGCGTGACATCAAGCGATACTCAGACTCCTGCGGGACTGGGCGATAACGTTCGTTCGCAGCAGTATTCGGAACGCCAAGCCATGCGTTATGAAAGAAGCGGCACGTACGCAAACAGGATAAAGTAACCTGCCCTAACAAGCCTGGCGTAGCTGGGAGTGATATGACGGCTCTTTGGTAAAAACCAAAGAGCAGATCCGCCGTTCCGAAGATATTGAAACCCAGGTTGCCACCGTACCGGCGCGGGTTCCCAGGGGAATGGCAGACCTTCGCCTGGCGCTGAACAGTCTTCAAAAGGCTCGTGCATGATGGATCGTTCACCCAAACCACCCGAAGCGCTGATGTGGGCGATCGCCCAGGATCTCAAACCCGTCAGACCAACGCCCGAACCGCTCCAGCTAGCGTTGCGAATGGTCCCTCTCGCTCTGCTGGTTTCGTCGGTGATTCTGCTGGCGATCGGACCCCGTTACGACTTAGGAAAATTAGGACCACTCTTGGCGTGGGGCGCTTCCGCCGCGCAATTCGTGTTGGCAGTCGCGCTCGTCTGGATCGCCGCGCACGAAAGCACACCGGCTGGCAAGCTGCCGAGGCAGATGGTTTACTCCGCAGTGGTCGCGGCATCTTTGGTTGTTGTATCTATCACCCTACTAACCTTCTCGAAAAGTCCTGCGAGCGAACCTGTCCTGCGTGTCCCGCCAATCGTCAAAGAACTTCTGCGAGCCAAGCCATGGCTCATGGGCTTCGCCTGCGGGATCGGCAGCACGCTAGCTGGCGGAATCCTGGTCCTGCTGTTCAGTCGGATATTTCGAAACTCGCTCGCGACCCGGCCAACTGTAACGGGTGCCCTGTATGCGCAGGCGCGGGTCTCGCGATCAATGCCGGTTGGCGCATTGCATGTCCGATTTCAACCCCGTGGCATGCGCTGGGAGCGCACGGAGCGGCGATCATCGCCACAGTGATATTAGGAGCACTCATCGGGCGTTTTTGGGGAAGTCGCAGATTGCACATCGGCGGACGTTCCTGAAGGCTCACGACCGAGCTTGTGCTCGCCGGAATTGGCCGGCAGCAGAATCCCGCTATTTCCGAGCGCGAGCGTGCAACAGTGCAGGCCCTGTTATAACGGCGCGATCCTTGAGCTCCTGTATTGCGGGAGGTGGGCAGAGGATCTGCAAACGGGAATTCGCGATCTTGGCTTGCGCCAGCGTCACGAACAAGATTTAGATCGCTATGGGAACTGAGCGCATCCTTCCTACGACGCCAAACCCGCCCCCGCCCAAAATCCTGTAGCGAGCCTGATCAGCGTTCCCATTCAAGAGAACTGGAATTTCGACATCGGGCCCTATGATCGAACGCAGAATGTCATGAACATTCAGCCGGTCATTCCTTTCAGCGTCGGGCAGGACTGGAACCTGATTACACGCTGGATCACCCCGGTGGTGCTTCAGCCTGATGCCAGCACAAATCATCAGGACTATTACGGTTTGGGCGACTTGAATCCATCCTTCTTTCTGTCTCCTAAAATAAGCAAGCTGATTTGGGGCATCAGACCGACTTTCGTGCGCCTCACGGCGACGAACTCGACTTACCTCGGCCAGGGAAAATTCAGCATGGGGCCGACGGCTGTACTTCTGGTGCAACCGGCCAAATGGACACTCGGGTTCCTAACGAACAATGTCTGGTCTGTCGCTGGTCCTCCTAAGGACCGAGCTCCAGTGAATCAATTTCTGCTGCAATATTTCATCAACTACAACATGTAAAAGGCTGGTACATCGCCCTGCAACCCACACTGACTGCGAACTGGAAAGCCCCCGAGGATAATTGGGTGTGCCGTTTGGTGGCGGCTCGCCCGGATAACCAAACTGGGGCTACAGCCGGTGAACCTTAATTTTCAGGTTTACAGTAACGGCATCCATCCGCCCGGTCAATAACCCTGGAAAGTTGTCGCACAGGTCGCTTTCCTATTCCCGAAAAAAGATCTGAGCGCGGCGGAAGTGTTGTGAAACATGGCGCAGTTTGCTTGGGCAGCGTTACATTTCTTCTTTTATCCGCGTTGCCGCCGGCCAGAGTTCCAGTGAGAAAGTTCTGCACAGAAGTACCGTTGCCCTTGCTCTAGAATTCATTCTGTCGAGGATTTTAAGCAGACATTAATTGCCGCAGACCCATTTCAGGAACGTGCTTTAGCCTACTTGTTGGGATCTCCACCGTCAGCTTGACAGTCATTAGTTTGGGCTGTGGAGCAGCCTCTAGTGGACCTGCGGAATGGCGAGAGAAGCTTCTCGCTTGCTCGCATACCAGACCTCGTCGCCGCTGCTGTGATCTCCGCCATTCAAGGTAGGCACATTCCAGAGTTAAGTTTCCGATTAATCTTGTCTTACACGCGATCCGGACAGTGGGATAGCGTTGAGGTCGAAATTGATCGTGTGTGACGGGCAAGTGCTTAGTCTACCCGGCCACTCTCCAATGCAGCCCGCGACAAGTGATTTGGACACACAAGGGTACGCCCTCGAGTTCGCCTTTTGAGAATGGCCTGCCCTATGCTACCCGCAGCGATTGGCACAAAATGGTTTGGGCGTAGCGATAGGTCAAGACCGCATCATTTTCGATAAGCGTTGAACGTGATTATGGCTACCCTCGTGTCCAGCCGGCGCCTTCCTTTTTCCAGGCGCCACGCAATAAACTCGAAGCTACCTCTTCACCTAACACGTCCGCTACGATTTTAGCCTCTGCAGCATTTCCGCAGGTATTACTGGGCATTGCGGTGGCATTATTGAAGAAGTCCTTGATTGTTTTTTCCGCGACGGGTAAATGTAAATTTGGCAGCAACGGTAAAAACGGAGTGAACATACCGCTGTAGTATACCCACGCGCTTCGCCTCTCATTGAGTCGTACTTTGATTGCGTTGGTGAACCCATTTTGGCCGCCGACTGTTTTATTTTCTTCCAGTTCCAAAGTATAGATCCACTTAACTACCAAGGTGGATTTCAGTTCCCTGGCGATTACCGGCACGGCCCTCTTGCAATCTTTGCAAGGTCCCTTGGTACCCACGACATAAACAGTCGCGTTAGCCGGCAAGAGCTTCCACTGATCGACTACGATGAGAGGACCCCTGTTCCCCTGCCTTCTATCTTTCGCTCCCCAATTTCCTTTTTTTCCGATTTCGGAAAGCGCTCGCCGTTCTGCGTCGCTGCTTGTTATATTGTTCAGGCCCGTCGGTGTCGCGTCCGTAACCCAACTCTCTATTGGACCTTTTTGTGGAGAGGTAGAAGCAGCTCCGTTTTGCACCACGTGACACTCAAGCAAGGCTGCTATAAGGTTAGGCGTTGCGACATACATCATGCAAGAAACCCCATAATCAACCTGGGTCAGAAGTTCGATCTTCTCAGCTATAAGGGTTTTCTCGTTAGCCGTGAGTAGATCAGGCATCAATTTCCTCCGAAAGCGACCAATTTATCAATTAAATTGTGGCCACGCTCCATTGTATGCCCGTATTTACCTTGCGTTACCAGTTATGACGCAGTTCGAAAACGATCGCCACGTTGGCATACCGCTGTTAAGGACAGGAATGTTGGTTGTGGGCGGATCGCGTAGAAATCATACATATACAAGGCCTGTTTCGGGATTACTCAGGTGTGACGGGCCAGTGTTTACGAATCCAAGTTGACGGGAAGTCGTTAGCCTGCTGATTGAGATTGCGGGTCGGACAAGGAATCGTAGCGTTATACGGCAACTTGAAGGCGACAGCCCGACTCAACCGGCCGGCTTGATTGTAGATGCCGGATTCACCATGGTAATCGTGGATGGCATGGAAGAAATGGGAGACATCAAAGTACTATTCATCGCGGGCTTTGGTCCGATCGTCCGTGACGCGAGCGTAAGTCGCAAGCTGTACAACCGGGTCCTCGGTATCGGCTTCAAAGAAGAGGACGGCGATTATCTCCATACCGAGGCTCTCGAAGGCGCAAAGACTTTTGCTCTGTGGCCGCTTCACAAGCCGCACAGTCATGCTTTGGCAAGGATTCCTGGCCCGACCAAGTTCCTGCGCCCCAAGCCTGGCTCGAGTTTGACGTTGATAACGTCGAGCAGGCGACTCGGGAGCTGGAATCGCAAGGGCATCGAATGCTCATAAAGAACAAACAGGAACCCTGGGGCCAGACTGTCAGCCGTTTCATTACTCCGGAAGGTTTGTTGGTCGGAATCACCTTCACTCCCTCGATGCGAGGGCAAAAATAGCATCGGTTAACGGGAAGCATGAAAGAGAGGTTACTAGGCCGTTCAGGCCCGACCGTTTCGGCCATTGGCTTGGGCTGTATGAGCATCGGAATTGCCGATGTTTACACCAGCAGTGTGCGGGGCGATGACGCGGAGCTTCAGCTGATCCACCGGGCTCTCGATCTGCGAATCACCTTTTTGGATACCGCCGATATTTATGGTGCTTCAGAAATCCAGGAAGGCAAGGCGCTGCGTGGCCGCCGCGCCGATATCGTGCTAGCAACGAAATTCGGCTTCGTTATTACTGATCGCCTGGAGTAGAGCGTGCCCTTAATGGCAGCCCCGAGTACGTCCGGCGCTCTTGCGATGGTTCGCTCAAACGCCTGGGCGTGGAGCACATCGATGTTTATTATCTGCACCGCCTGGATCCGTCCGTTCCTATTGAAGAGACGGTTGGGGCAATCGCTGAGCTGGTACAGCTCGGTAAGGTCCGGCATCTTGGACTTTCTGAAGTCTCAGTGCCGACGCTCCAGCGGGCGCAGGCGGTTCACCCAATTGCAGCCGTGCAAACGGAATTTTCGCTTTGGACGCGAGGATCTGAGGATGCTTTTGCTGCCCACGCTGCGCGATCTTGGAATAGCGCTGGTCGCATACAGCCCTCTCGGCCGTGGCTTCCTGGCGGGGCGCATCCGAACACTGGATGATTTGGCGGCGAATGATTGGCAGCGAAATAACCCTCGTTTTCAGGGCGAGAATTTCACGAAAAATCTGGCAATTGCTGATCGCATTAGGAATATCGCTGGCCAGAAAAACTGCACGCCAGGTCAATTAGCACTCGCTTGGCTCCTTCGCAAGCCGGAGGTAAGTCCCATTCCCGATACAAGCAGTCTCGCTCGACTGGGAAAAGAATGCACGTGCTCTCGACGTAGAACTATCGGATAGTGACATCACTCGAATCGAGGATGTATTGCCCAAAGCAAAGCAGCAGCCGGTGCACGATACGATCCTGCGATGCTCGACTTGGTTGATCGGTGATTTGGTTTCGGCGGTTCGGGCGTGTGTGTTTGAGCGTGAAATTAGCGTTTTCGGTACCGATCGCCGATGATGAAGATGCTTCACCTGCGCCAAGGACAGCGAGCGAGGGCCACAGGCAGTCTTCCTGTAGTTGCTATAGTTTTTCCATCGCTTAACGAGGATCATGCACACGATGAATCGGAGAATGTTTCTCATGCGAGGGGCTGCTGCTTCGGCTCTCCTCGCCGGCACGCGATATCTGTCTGCCAATCCGCTTGGCCTGCCGATCGGATGCCAGACTTATCCGGTGCGCAAGTCGATCAGTACGGACTTCGCCGGCACCATGAAGGGGTTGCACGCAGCAGGATTCACTCAGATTGAGCTGTGCTCGCCATACGGCTACGCCGATTTTTCGAGCCTACGGCAATACAAGCCGCAGGAGTTGCGGCGGATGCTGAGCGACTGGGGACTGGGCTGCATCTCCGCGCACTGGGCGCCGACCGAGCTCTTTCAAAAACCGGCCGAGAGCATCGCCTATGCGAAGGATTTCGGCATGACGCAGATGGCCATCGCCGCGCTGGGACCGTTCAACGCGAAGGGCACCGAGACGATCGACGATGTGAAACGCTACGTCGAGCCCTTCAATGCCTTCGCCGAGAAGGCCCACGCCGCAGGCATCGTCGCATAGCTGCACAATGAAGGCTTCGTCTCCAGATACATCGACGGCAAACCGGTCTACGACATGATGATCGCCGAGCTCAATCCCACCACCACCAAGCTGCAGTTTCAGGTCTCTACCTTGCAGGAGGGCTACGACCCAGTGACCTACTTCCAGAAGTATTCGGGCCGCTTCCTCTCCATGCACTGCCAGGACTGGGTGAAGGACCCCTCCACCAAGTCTGGCTTCCGCCAGGTTCCGTTGGGCAAGGGGGTCGTGGATTGGAAGGCCCTCTTTACAGCCGCAAGAACAGGCGGCGTGGAGAACTACTTCGTCGAGCTTGAAGAGGATCCGGCGCTGATGCCGCCGAGCGTGCCTTACCTGAAGTCCCTGAACGTCTGAAGCGAGCGTGATCTCTCGAGCGGAAGCCGCCGTTTACGAAGCTGCCAGACTTCATCAGTTTGAGCCCCGCTAAGTCCGCCAGCATCCGCCGCCCTCACAGCAGCGAAATAAGCCCGGGCACGTTCGTGATCCTGAGCAGCGGACGTGCCTTCTCCAATCAACGCGTCGCGCGTTTCTCCTCAACTTGACATGCTTGCGAAGATCGCAGTTGAGAAGGGGACTTGTCAGTCCGTATCGAGCTTATAGTTCGACACGCCGACCTCTCGGTCAAGTGGATAGCTTCCGAATCGGCGACGAACGGGAGAGAATCGACACTAAATGCTACTGCGTTTATCCGTTACGCAGCTGTCCAACTCGCAGCCGTGCCGCGATATTAGCGGCCTGCTTGCGCCGCATCCATAATGGAAACAGGGGCATCATTCTCATCAGAAACCGATAGGCCCGGCCAGGGAAAACTCGAGCTTTTCCGCGCTCGAATCCGGTCAGCGCTTCTCGCGCGCACTGTGCCGCAGTGATCCGGAAGAGGCGCGGTGTGCCTATCATGCCTCCCGGAGAACCGGCTACCTGGTCGAATTCGCTCTCTACAGGACCCGGGCACACTTGTGTCACAGTGACGCCTGTGCCGGCAAGGTCGGCGCGTAGGGCTTCACTGAATCCGGCCACGAAATGCTTGCTCCCTACATACGCGGCCGCGTTTGGCAGAACTGTAAGTCCCGCGCCTGACCCGATGTTAAGCACTCCACCGTGGCGGCGCTCCACCATGCCGGGCACCAATGCTGAGGTAAGCTGGGCCACTGCAAAAATGTTCGTCCGCAAGACTTGTCTGGTCCGCGCCCACTCCGAGCGATCAAACAGTACCGAATCGCCCAATCCCGCGTTGTTCACCAGCACATCCACCGCACCGGCTTGCTCGGATACCTGCGCGAGCAGCCTCTCGATATCATGCGCGTCCGATAAATCCGCTGCCAACACGACGACTATCAATTCCGGATAACGTCCGACCAGCTCGTCTCGCAACTGCTTGAGCCGGTCCAGCCTCCTGGCCACCAAAACGAGCGTCCCCGCACGTGCGCCGAACTCCAGCGCAAGTTCGCGCCCGATGCCTGCCGAGGCTCCGGTTATCAAGACAATGTCGTGGTTCTTCTTGTTTCGTATTCATCTCGCTTAACCTCGTGCCCGAATCAGACAGATTCCGAGCACAATCACACTTCCGCCCAGCACAAAGACGCCGCTCCACAGCAGCCCGAGGAGTCCGCCCGGCCGGGTCCTTCCCTTGCCTATCGCTGCGCCGAAAAACCCGCCGCTCACCAGAATGGGAGCTGCCGCGAATCCAATCCGTAGCGCCCATCCTGTTGGCGCGGACAAGCCCGCCTGATCGGCGAATAGCAGCGCAACGAGCGCGAGGATCACGAGCACCCCGGCGTGCGCGTGCCCGGCCCGGAACATCGAGCGCTGAAACTCGGTGAACTCCGAATGCTTGCCCGAAAGGATACGCAGAAGAAATGTGCCGCCGAACTCAATGGTAGGCATGGAGATCAGCAGGAGGCCTGCGATCAGTTTCGTTGCGTCGGTCATAGTTCCTCCCTCTTTTCCAAAATCCCGCTTGAACCGCTATCGAGTTCCAAACGGAAAGGTGCCAGGGAATCCCGCAACGAGCACCGCGACAAGGAACACAAGTTGCAGAAGCGTCCTCAATGGCAGGGCCGTCGCCGCCTTGCCGCCAATCGTCAGACCTTCGCGAGCGGCGCGTATGTTCGCAGGGAAAAGCGCGATCAACAGCAACGCCAGGCACACCGCGGCGACGGGCGCAATCGCCGGGGTCAACAGTCCCACCGCCCCAAGTATTTCAAGCACGCCCGTGGCGCTCACCATAAAGTCAGGACGCGGAAAGACACGTGGAACCATCGCGATGAGATCACCCTTCCGCTTTCCCCAGTGAGCAGATGCGGTCAACAGAAACATCAGAGCAAGCCCGCCGCGCAGGGACCAGGTCCAACTGTTTAACAGCCCCACACCGGCAGGCCCGATGCCCCTCAAAAGCAGTGTGGAGATTACCAGAACGATAAATGGAACCATTGTCTTTCTCCTGTGACTTTTTCCAATGTGAACGTCGTCAACATCTATATAACACGCCATGTTGACACTGTCAACACTCTGCCGCTAAAATTCTCGTATGGATCGTTCTGCACACCCAAGAGCGCGAAGACTTCCGGAGGATACTCTGCCCACATATCGGCAAATAGGATTCGTTGACCGTCAATTTCGATTTCGAATGGAATGGCAACTCTCATCGGCGGCGCGGTCAGTTCACTGCGAATTTCGTCGTGTAGA
Source organism: Bryobacteraceae bacterium (assembly GCA_036557345.1). Lineage (GTDB taxonomy): Bacteria > Acidobacteriota > Terriglobia > Bryobacterales > Bryobacteraceae > Bog-105. Next base: position 122 of record DATBHS010000031.1, on the reverse strand, counting down.
ACAACATGACCGTATAGCCGTCGATATCGACCTGTTTTCTGTGAAACCTCCACCGCTATCGCAGATTCGCTATATTCGCATAACATCGACAGACGAACTGGATTACAAAAGCTTTGCGGTCA